>CAZNBR010000220.1:0-3935 GCA_964571315.1 uncultured Syntrophaceae bacterium | reverse complement strand
GGATGGCAATCGCCGCCGTCTGGATGGCGAATCCGGCCACCACAATGACGGTGGCTGCCCTCCCCACCCCCCGCCTGTCCGATACAACGGCGATGAGAAAGACGAGGGCGGAGGAGAAGTAGACAAAGGTCGTTATACTGATAAGAAAGGTGTCATCCATGGCATCTCACTCGGTAAAGATCTTTCGGCATGCCTCATCAAGCCGCTCTTCGAAGCCTTTCCTGTTTTTTCCGGCATCGGCGGCGATCAGGATCTCTCCACCCTCCGATACGGGGGTGATCTTCACCCAGATACGCCGGTGGGCACCAAGGAGACTCAGGGTGAAACCGGTCAGGATCAGGACAAAGCCGACCCAGACCAGCGGGACACCGGGGTCGCTGCCAACCTGTATCCCGGTGTAAAAGCGCGTATCGAAGTCCTGGAAATCAAAGGTATACCCACCGTGAGGCTCCGCCTTATGCCCCTTGTTATCACGTAAAATCCAGAATATATCGTGTTCCTTACCCGGCCTGATCAAGACCCCCAGCAAGGCGGGGCCGTGGCCCTGAAAATCAGAGGAGAACC
This sequence comes from uncultured Syntrophaceae bacterium, assembly GCA_964571315.1. Classification (GTDB taxonomy): domain Bacteria; phylum Desulfobacterota; class Syntrophia; order Syntrophales; family UBA2210; genus UBA6078. The sequence goes on along the minus strand of CAZNBR010000220.1, from coordinate 3,371 downwards.
TGCCGACGGCAAAGGAGGCCACTGTGTCCGGCAGAGGGACCTTCTTCATCAGATCGAGGATCAACGGAACCTCTCTCCCCGTCCCGATATCTTTCGCGACAACCCTGAAACTGCTCGCCTCCGCAATACCGTAGGTCGCCTGGCAGAATTTCAACCCCTTGTATGTTAGGGGTTCATTCACCCTGATGGTTGCGGAGAGGACCTTCTTCCCCCCTTCAAGGACCGTCACATCGGATCGATACTCCTTGGGCATGCCGTTTTCGTAAAATGACACGGAAAAATCGTCGCATCCTATGGCAAAGGGGAGGATCCTGGTCTGGTCACTACCGAAGAGTTTAACGGTATTAGAGGAGGTCCCCTCGTCAATCCTCATCTGACCGCTGAAACCCCAGATGGACCCTATCAGGCCTCCGGCAAGGATCAGGAGGACGCTGATGTGGATACCGATCATCCCCAACCGGGCATACCGCCCCCTTTCGGCATAGAGGCAGGTATTCTCCTCCCTGCAGGTCATGGTCGGCTCTCCCGCGAGGGACCGCAGCAGTATCCGGGCCTGTCTCCGCATCTCATCGACGGAATTGAGGCTCCGAAGGGTCCTTCTGATGGGAGCGGTCTGGAAGACACCGTCATCTCCATGCCGGTCTCCGGAAAAAATCTGTCTGAAAAGGCGGGGGATCTGCCGGGCGGTACAGGCAGCGATATTGACGGCCAGGAGAAGGAGGAGACCGGTAAACCACCACGAGTGGTACAGATCGAAGATATGGAAGAATTCGAGGAGTGAAGAGAGTGTGGGGCCATAGACCTCCACATAGTGCTGCCGGGGGAGCCCCTGCTGGACGAGGGTCCCGAAAATGGACGTGACGGCCAGGATCAGAAACAGGAACAGTGTGAGCCTCGCCGAGGCAAGGCCCCTGTAGAGTGTCCGCATCATGGAAACTGGTTACACCCCGTCGCTGGAAATGTTGTCTTTTCGATATCCCGAAGGCCCTTGATGAATTTCTGGTCCTGCTCCTTGAAGTAGACGTCTTCGTGATCTCCCTGTTGCACAAGTATTGCCATATATTCCTTCTGTTGTTTTTTGTCTCTTTCCGCGCCTTCTGAACCCATGACCACCGGTCCGGCTTGATCCGCCGATTGAATTCATCAGGACTTCCTTTTTCGTCGGGCGAGTATATGAAGAATGATCTTGCGTGTCAATTACATCTTTATCACATGCCATTTTAGAGTCATATTACCTCCGGCTCTGCCGGAGGTAATATGACTCTCTGACCGGCCATTCTCACCCTCGGCAAGCCCCATGTAGCAAGGATCGTAATCCAACCATTCTCTTTCATGATTGCCTATCTTGATGCCGTAACTAGACCAGCGGTAATCAGCAGGATCAACAACAATTCCAGCACGCACAGGATTCAATTCAACATACCGGCAACATGCCAAGAGATATTCGTCCGTGCTGATCGGACTCGATTTGTAGCGGCCTTCCCATAAGCATCCAGTGCGTCGTTCTATCTTGTTCACATATCTTGTCTGTCGTCCACCTACTCTTTTCATAAGCTGCGCAAGATTCCCCTCTTCATTGCCAGGATTAATGATTAGGTGAATGTGGTTTTTCGTCAAGCAATACCCATAAGCCAGACAGCCAAAACTTCATGATGATAAAAAAACAATTGATTTGTTCTCTATTATTCCGTGGAGCAGCTACCCGGACTATATAGGAAAAAAAGATCGGTGACCTGACTGGCGTAGATTGCAGCACTGTGAGTGTGGCGCGGAAGTTATTTCGGACGCTGGCTGGTCAGGATGAAGAGTTTAAAACGCTTTTAGCCCGGATTCAGGAGCGCTATCTTAAAGAATGGAGATTGTGACCCCATTCCGCAAAGGGGTGGCGTATCTTCGCGGGAAAGTCTTTCAGGGCTGCTAAGGCCTCCTGCTCAGATCCCTGGGTTTTGGAGAAGAGAATATCCATAACGAAATACTACTACAATTGGCCGCGCAAGAAAACGTAAAAACAGCGGGGCCAAGCTCCAGCTCTTTTGTGGACACGCATTATCCGGACCCCACCCCTCTTCGATAATGCCGTTGATGTTTCCGACCCCTTTTGGTACAGTATCGACAAGGGGTAACCGGCGGAGAATATTTGATATACGCGGTATCGCCATCAGACATATTACAGTTCGTAGAATCGGGTGCGGCAATGAGTGGAGTAGCAATGGATTCTTACAACCGGCTCTTGGAAAGGGTGGAGATCCCGGGTCTGACAATCGAGACAAAGGAATTCTATGACGTGAGGGACGCCCTGTCTAAAGACATAGCCGTTTTCCTGTATAAGGAGAAACAACCGCTCTTCTGGGTGGTGTTCGTCGGGGGAACGGGGACGGGGAAATCGACGCTCTTCAACGCGCTGTGCGGCGCTTCGATCAGCACGGCCGGGATGGAACGGCCGACAACGGATGTTCCGGTCGTATATATCCACACAAAGAATTCGCTGGACGAAACCTTTCCCTTCCCTGACGTTCCAGGGGGCCCAGAAAATGCCGAGGCCCCCAACCACGGCGCGGGTAAACGGCTGATCGTCGCCCTGCATGACCGGGACGAGATTGCCCATCTCGCGGTCGTCGACACCCCCGATCTGGACAGCCTCGACCTCGAGAACCGCCGGATGGCCGAAGACCTGTACCGCCTGGCGGATCTGATTATCTTTGTGACCAGCCAGGAAAAGTACGCGGATGAGATCCCGTCCCGGACGCTTGGCCGTGTCGAAAAGGAGGGCAGACCGTACTTTTTCCTCTTCAATAAGGCCGATCCCGCGAACACGCGCGAGGAGGTAATAGATTTCTTCCGGAAGCAGGGGATGCCGCTTGACGATAAACGGATATGGCTTATACCCTATACGCCTGCCCCCTCCCTGCAAACGCTTGCCGGACAGGAAGAGTTCGGCCGCTTCGCGGCGCGCTTCTCTGAGACCGTACGGAAAGAAACCACCCGTGATTTTCTGGTCGATCAGAGAAACCGCAGGCGTGCGAGGCTCCAACGCTCCGTCGATTCCTTTCTTGACCTGGCGGAGCGGGAGAATACGGCCGGCGAACGATGGCTGCAACAGATCGACGCCCTCTTTGAAGAGCAGAGTCGTGCCCTCTTTCATCAATTTGAAACCCATTTCAAAAGAGACAATCAGGGCCATATCCAGCAGGAAATCAGGAGGATCTACAGCCGTTATGATATCCTCTCGAAGCCGCGCCACTACGTGAAGCAACTTGTTCTCGCCCCCCTGCGACTGCTCGGGCTTCGCGACCGAGATGCGGACCGCATGCACAGAAAAGACCTGGTACAGATACAAAAAAAGGCCGATATCACGCCGATCCTTTCGACCA
>CAZNBR010000219.1:0-3939 GCA_964571315.1 uncultured Syntrophaceae bacterium | reverse complement strand
AATCTGTCAAAGAACAAACTTGTTATCAATGAAATCTAAACCCGAAAGTTGAGTTGATTATATGTTACCATTGAATCACCAGGATAAAGATTTGACTTCATCTCCCGCAATGAAAAACGACTCGCCGCATGAACTGTGTGGAGTTCACTATTGACGACCGACCCCACATTGTCAATTGTAAAAAAGCACAAAAACGTTTAAAAGGGGTTCACTCAGAATTAAACGGACACTAATAACCGCTTGAAAAAGGTCTGTATGCTTGACTTGAACGTATTTAGCTGGGGCATCGTTGTTTTGTGCTCGATTCTGGTCGGAATATCCAAAACCGGGATCCCCGGAATGGGAATTCTCATAGTACCCTTGATGGCAACAGCCTTGCCAACCGGCACATCCATCGGTGTTGCGCTGGGCATTCTGATGGTAGGTGATTTATTCGCCGTAACATACTATAGACGCAACGCCAAATGGCATTATATGCTGCACCTGCTGCCGGCCGCAGTTGCGGGAATTGTAACCGGATATTTCATTCTTGAAACCGTAAATGAACAGCAGCTCAGGCCGATTATCGGGGTTATTGTACTGCTGATGCTCGGCATAAATTATTGGCTCACGAAAAATCAGACCGAAGAAACTGAAATCCCGACAGAGTGGTGGTTCGCCGCCGGCCTTGGCTTTATCGCCGGGATTATCTCAATGATGGCAAATGCCGCCGGGCCCATAATGATAATATATCTGCTGGCTATGAGATTGCCAAAAATTGAATTCGTCGGCACCGGAGCATGGTTCTTTTTCATTGTCAACTGGATCAAGGTACCATTCAGCGCAAAGCTGGATCTGATGACGTTAGAAACGATCAAACTGAATCTGATGATGGTGCCGTTTATTGCCGTCGGTGCATTGCTGGGAATATTCCTGCTGAAACGAGTCCCTCAAAAAGCCTTTACTGCCATGGTTCAGATCCTGGCGGTCGCCGCCGCGGTAAAACTTATATTCTGATTTTCAGAGTTGTTTAAACCTCGTAAGGGTTATATTCCCCGCCCCTTGGGGCGTTCATTGCTTTTAAAGATACCCCGCTGCTTGCCACGGGGAGCTTCATTCATCCCATCATCCTCAATTCGTCAATGCTGCACCGTGCCGGGAAAAAGAATCCGCAGTTGTTCCCTGGTAATTATTGCCTGACGTACTCACACTCATCAGTGACCCAAGTCGGTCTATTCCCCGAAATCGATATGCTCCTGATCGTGCCTCTCAATCTTGTTCCATCGGCAGACACTGTTAAGCTAAGATAATCGGTATTGAGCCCCGGATCAGAACCGCGGACCATTTTCGTAAACGAAATACTTTGGCCGGTTTGCCTGATGTCGTAGGCATACATTGCTTTCCAGTTTGGGAACTCAATCGTCCACCCCCCGCCCGCTTGTCGTTGTATTTTCATAAGCCCTGCGCTTTCGGGACGGCAGGCCCCCCACATGAAATAGCACCATGTACCCTCAACACTCTCCAATCGGGCTTTTTCCTCTTGCTTCATTTTCTGTTGTTGCTCCGCAATCTTTTCCGATGCAGCTTTATCAGTCAGTCTCTTCTTTGCCTCTATCTTGTAAATTTCATCCTGTGCTGCGCGAGCGCGCTCGTTACCGGAATTGGTAATCATGTAGAGTTTTATGTAAGTGATGGCTTCGTCATATCGCTGCGCCTCCTCCAGCGCCAAGCCAAGGTCGCGGTTGGCCTCGGCCCACCAGGGGGCAATGAGCAGGGCGCCCCTGAACTCGGTAATCGGGTCGTTGAAGTCCTCAACCTTTTTCGCCCCAGCGAAAAGCGTCTTGGCCATGACATAGTGGCGCCTTGCCTCCTCCGGTATCGCCGGCGCCGGTCTCATCGTTTCTACATGTTTAATGATCTTCTCCCGCAGGGCAGTGTCGCTGGGGTTCTTCTGGAGGTCGGAGAGGTACTGGGTGAGGGTCTGCTGCGGGGTCTGTGCGTGCACAGGAGAAATGATCACGAATATGAGCATGAACGCCAACAAGATTGCCGGACATATCTTTTTCATTGTTTATTCCTCCGCCTTTATTTTATCATTCATCCCTGGTTGCCTGCTTGCCCAATTTGTCAAAGAATAGCCGCCAAATACTATCACCAGGTTTACTATCATAAGCGCAATACCCCAGCCTGATACACTTTCATGGAACAGTTTGAAGAATGACACAAACAACATGAGCAATCCGAAGACAAGCATAAAGATCCCAAGGATTTGGAATACTATCTTTGAAGGTGTTGTCTTCGTCCCCTTTCTTCTCTTGAGGATGACAAACAGAACGATCGGTATGAGGATAATAAGAAGGATTATCAGTTCAAGAGTCATATGTCTCCTCCGGTATCGCCGGCGCCGGTTTCATTTTCCGTATATTTCTTATGATCTTTTTCTTCAGAGATGTTCCCCTTATCTTTGCCAGACCCAAACAAATTCCAGCGCAGTGCCGTCGATAAAGTCGCGATGCTCGATTATTCTGTCGCCGTCTTCACTGATTATGAAAGTGGTCTGAACGGGAAAGGGGAGTTGCTGCATCACCCGGGGTGTGGACGCATTGCGCCCTTTGATGTCCCACGGGCCCCAATTCACTCCTGGACCTATAGGCACGAGGGTCTTACCTCTCACCTCTAATACTAATGACCCCCCTCTGGTCTCCCGGTACTTCCTGCCGTCAATCTTTTTGAGCCAATCTTCGTAGTCATTTTGTTTCTTTGCGGCTATTGCAGCCGGGCTTGATTCTCTTGCTGCCTTTTCTGTCGCATATTCAAGTCCGGCAATACGCTTACGGACTTCTCTGGCATCCTGCGCATTCGGTGCGGCAAGCAGGTAGAGCTCAAAACTCTGCTTTGCCTCCTTCAATCTTCCGGCCATTTCAAGGGCTACTCCCTGATTAAAATAATATGCTGATACCCACGGAGCGATAAGGAGCGCCTTGTCATATTCTTTCGCGGCATCCAGAAAATCCGCTTCACTTTTTGTGATCTTTGCGTTCTTGAAGGCAAACTCCGCCCGTCCCTCGAACTTTTCTACCTCAAGTGGTATCGCCGGTACCGGCCTCATCGTTTGTACATGTTTGATGATCTTCTCCCGCAGGGCGTAGTCGTTGGGGTTTTTCTGAAGGTCGGAGAGGTACTGGGTGAGGGTCTGCTGCGGGGGCTGGGCGTGCGCGAAAGCAATGGCGTAAAAAATAACTATAAAGACAAGAAGCGCAATCTTTATTATTGCATGGCAAAGCTTCATCTTTTGTTCTCCTTTTGAGAAAAAGTGTGGCAGTTTACTTACTGTTTCTTAAGCAATTGATAACTATATCTCTGGCTGGGGCTGTACAGCGCGTTGTCGATAGGGCGGTCTTTACTATATGTAATCCTGTTTAGGCCGTCCTTCAGGGCAATCCAAACTGGTCTCCATCCCGTATACCCCTCTGGTTGTTCCCATACGATATCTTTAATGGTGGCGCCCTTGGGAGTTCCTCTTAATGCAGAATATCGCTTGTTTAACCACATGTATGAAATAAGTATGGTTCCGTCTTCTGGAAACGAAATACTATGGAAAATGTCTCCGTCATACCAGTATTGGCCGTGGCGTTCAGCTTCGTTACACCCGCAGGGAAACACGCCCGCTTCTTTAAAACATTGTGACTGTCCGGCATAAGAACACTGCAAAAAACTATAAGATGCACCATCATACTGTGCTTTTAGCTGGCGCAGCAAAATCTTCGGGGCTTCGCGTTGTTCTTGCTCAGCTCTTGCCTTGGCTTCTGCGGACGACTGCTCTTGTGTTGCCTTCCCTATCGCGTACTTTAATCCACCAATACGCTCACGCACTTCCTTCGCGTCCTTAGCATCATGCGATGCAAGGTACTGTCAACTTTTATGTGTAAATTTCTTATAGGCCAATTCTTTAAAGAATGG
>CAZNBR010000218.1:0-3981 GCA_964571315.1 uncultured Syntrophaceae bacterium | reverse complement strand
GCTATCTGATTAATCTGGCCTCACCCGACCGGGGCGTGTATAGAAAATCCCTGGATGCCATGGTGTGTGAGATCCGCCGGTGTGAGCAGCTCGGTATCGACCATATTGTCGTCCATCCCGGTTTTCATAAGGGATACGGCGAGGAATGGGGGATCGGCAGGATAACGGATGCCCTCGACGCCATTCACGCCGATACCGCGGGGGCGAAGGTAAGGATCGCCCTGGAGACGACGGCAGGGCAGGGAACCGCCCTCGGGGGGAGCCTTGAGCAGATCGCCCGTATTGTCGAGAGGGTGAAAGAAAATTCCCGTCTGGCATTTTGTCTTGATACGTGCCATATGTTTGTGGCAGGATATGATCTTCGGACGGAACGAAACTATCGTGATCTTTTTAGAAGGATTGATGATACAACAGGCAGGAACAATCTGAGGGTTATCCACCTGAATGATTCAAAAAGAGAGATGGGATCCCGGGTGGACCGGCACGAGAACATCGGGGAGGGAATGATCGGTGAGGGACTGTTCAGGCTTATTATGGGGGATACGTCTCTTACGGGTGTTCCAAAGATTATAGAGACCCCCGGGGATATTGAAAACATTCAACTACTCACAAGCTTTGCTTAACAAAGCATAAAGGAGATTGGAATGAAGAAGTGTGTGGCTTTTCTCTGTGTTTTAGGTGTCATGTTTTCCGGACTGGCATGGGCTGAGGAGGCAAAGAACCAGGTGAAGAGGGTGGCGGTTCTCCCTTTTTCGGTTCATAGTTCTGAGGACATAGCCTATGTGCGGGACGGAATATGGGATATGCTGATCTCCCGTCTCTCGGCGGGCGACGGCATACGTGTCAACGCCAAACAGGAGGTCAAGGAGGCGCTGGAGAAACTGGAGAGGAAGGAGCCCACAATTGATGATGTCTACAGCGTCGGTAAGAGGCTGGATCTCGATTACGCGGTATGGGGAAGTATAACGAAGATCGGCAACAGCATAAGCATCGATGCGAAACTTCTCGATGTGTCCACCTATAAAACACCCGTGGGTGTCTTTGAACAATGTCAGGGGATGGATGATGTCATCCCCCGGATAACCGATTTTGCGAAAAAGATACACTACCATATCCTGGGGATAACCCCTCCGGCCGCCGAGGTTGCGGCCCTGCCCCCGACCGGACAGGTCCGTTCTCCAGCCACACCTCTCCAGGGTCCCGCTGAGGGCAAGGTCATACGGACCAAGCGGGGCACCTTTACCTCCGTCATTAATCCCGCCTTTATGACGGCTGCCAACCCGGCGGCCCAGAAGGGATTCTGGATGAGCGAGAAGTACAAAAAGACCTTCAAGGGGATGGATATAGGGGATGTGGATGGCGACAAAAAGAACGAGGTTGTCGTAGTCGACCGCAACACGGTAATGATCTATCAGAAGAATGAAAAGAGCTTTGTGCTGCGCACCAAGCTCTCGGGAAAACCCTACGATCAGTACCTCACCGTGGATGTTGCCGATATCAACGGCAACGGGATCGCGGAGATTATCGTGACGAATTTTACGGAAGGCAGTCCCAACTCCCTTGTCATCGAATTCCGGGATGGAAAGTTCGAGACCATTGCCTCAGGGCTGAAGTGGTTTTTGAGAGTTGTCAATACGGATGAAGGACCTGTATTGATGGGGCAGAGATTGTCAGTTATGGAAAAATACAAGCCCTTCGAAAGCCCGATTTACGAGATCATCTGGAAGGGAGATGCCTATCGTGAGGGGAAGCGGATGCCCATACCTGAAGGGTTATCGGTTTTTGGGTTAACAATCGCAAAGGCCGACGGGGATATCGAACGGATCATTGCCCTCGATGAGTACGACCATATCGACATCTTCCAGAAGACCAAGAAGCCTCTCTCGAAGATCTACGTTATCGGCGGAAGCGATGATCTGATATGGAGCAGCGATGATGTCTACGGGGGAAGCAATAACAGGATCGATTTTAACGAAGATCAACTCAGAGCCGGTGGCAGTGAAGGTCCAATGGTGGATAGCGTATATGTCAAAGAAAGGATTCTTGCGTACGATATCAACGGGGACGGAAGGAAGGAGATCGTTGTCATCAAAAACCTGTCCCCTTCCGGGAGGATTATGAAGAACGTCAGGGTCTTTACGAGCAGTGAAATATATGATCTCGAATGGGACGGACTCGGACTGGCCGAGAACTGGAGGACAAAGAAGATCCAGGGATACGTTGCCGATTACCAGATCAAGGATATGGATAACGACGGTAAAGACGAGATTGTCCTTGCCGTAGGACTGGGGGCGTCCCTGAAACGGAGCGCGATAGTGGCGTATGACCTGGAGGTCCAACAAGCCCCTTGACACGCGTGCAGATATGGGGTAGGAGTACGTCGCGATTTCACAGAGGCGGTGTAGCTCAGATGGTTAGAGCATACGGCTCATATCCGTAGTGTCCGGGGTTCAATTCCCTGCACCGCCACCATATTGAAAAAAAAGCCCGGGGAGGATATCCTCCCCGGGCTTTTTGTGTCTCATCGGTGCGGATGTAAATCTGACTTTGCCCCACGGTTTGTTGCACATTCATTGATAACTTATTGTTCATATATGTGTTTGATAATATTGTATGCGTATTCGATGTCGTCGAGTTTATTTATTTTCATTGTAGGGTAGTTTCCAAAGGTTGTTTTCCCGGGTTTTGAATAAACTATTTTCCTCTCTATATCTACATTGCTGTGGTCTCCCGAACGTAAGTGAATAACAAGAGAATTGCCCACCGGTTTAAGCCACACAAGGCCACGCTTCTTGTTGATAGATTTCTGTGTTGATGTAAAGGTTCGCATGGTAGTTTTATCTTTTTTGCTAACATCGCTACCCAATCCTTCTATCAAGGCGTTTAGTTTTTTGAATAAATCATTTGGATAAAATGATGCGTGCCCCCCGCTCTTCTCTGTTTTATCCTTTTGGGATATATTGGGTTCCAATGAAAACAGTTTCCTTACTTTAGCTAAATGCCCTTCAATAGTTGATATGAATTCTTCCGCCTCATATTCTTCTTTTAATTCCACTGTGTACTTTGAGTTCTCATCTATTTTTATAGATACTTGATTCACCTTGTCACCTCCACATTTTATTTATTGGCACCAATTTGACTATATGGTAACATTTTCACGTAGGTTGTCAACAGAAAAATTGCTGAAACGGAAGTTTTTTAATGCAGAATTATTGCAGATAAGTATATGCATTATGCTAATGGTAGCAATTGTTTAATTTATGAAATATGTGACCAACAATTGAATTGAAAACTACCATCTGTATAGGCAATAGATCGGAAAGAAAGACTCTTTAAGAAAGAACTTGCTAATCGTTACACTGCTAAGGCATTTTCAGGAGCCGTTCACTCCGCCAGATGCGGACAATCCTTACACGGTTTTTATCAAGACGGTAAACGATACGGAACGGGGGAAAGATAATCTCTCTCAGATTCACAATTCCAAATTCCGGCACAATTCTTCCACTCTCGGGGAAATCGGCGAGTCTTTCGACCTGTGAAATGATTTCCCTCAATAGTTTCTCGCCTACATCAGGGACCTGTTGATCGACATACCAGTTTTGGATTGCCTCAAGATCTTTGACGGCCGATGCAGCGAAGGTGATCGTTCTCTTTTGCGACATCGTTATTCGCTCATTCCAAGACGCTTCTTGACGTCCTTCAGACCTATCTCATGCCCCTCTTCCAGATCCATCAATCCTTGGACAACGCCTCGTAGGAACGCCTGTTCTTCCGACTGAGCCTCATAATCTTTGAGCGATTGAACGATGGCAACCCCCCTGCCTCGGCTAGTCAGGAGCACTGGGCGGCTCGTCTTGCCCACCTGATTGACGATGCGCCCCGGATTCACCTTCAGGTCGGTGATCGGTACGATATCTTCCGAATACTTGATACCATTCGACTGCATGTTTTCCCCCTTAATGGTCTTTTAACTGGTTAGTT
>CAZNBR010000217.1:0-4040 GCA_964571315.1 uncultured Syntrophaceae bacterium | reverse complement strand
CGCAGACACGGGCGGCTATTGCCCGATTCACCTTCTTGTGGTATTGTCGCCGAAAAACAACCTTACGGGGGTGACGTGTGAGAAGGATACTCTGCCTTGTTTTCATAGGCACCATCTTGATATCATGGCAACCGGCTATCGCGCAGACAGCGGCATCCTGGATTGCGAAGGGCGCCGCCCTTGAACAGCAGGGCACCTACGCAGAGGCCGTAAAGGCCTACACAAAGGCGATAGAGCTTGATCCCGGTTCGGCCGATACCTACCTGAAAAGGGGCCTTGCCCGCTTCTCGGCAAAAAAGACGGATGGTTCGGAGGCGTTGGGCGATCTCACCGAGGCGATACGGCTCGCCCCAAAAAATGCCGAAGCCTACTACCGGCGGGGGATTATCAATTACTACCTCATCAACAACGAACAGGCACGAAAGGACATGGAGGCGGCCGCCGCCCTGGGACACACGGGTGCCATTGAGTGGCTCGGGAAGACAGAGGATCGGGGCACCGATGTGGCTGCTAATGCCGTTTTACAAACGAGATCAATCGTTTACTTCGATCATGACAAGGCCGACATCAAGGCGCCTTACCGCACGCTCCTAGAAGCAATAGGCACGGCGATGACCGAAAGACCCCAAGCTTCCATCGTGGTATCGGGTCACGCGGACAGCACGGGAACGGAGGAGTACAACCAGGCCCTCTCACTGAGAAGGGCAACCGCCGTCAAAGTGTATCTGGTGCAAAATCTGAGAATCTCTTCACAAAGAATTGCCGTGAAGGCCTACGGCGCCGGCATGCCGGTCGCATCGAACAGCACCGAGGAGGGACGTGCCGCGAACCGCCGCGTGGAGATAGTAGGCATATCGGGTGATTGATAGAGAAGGTCCGCTGTGTGCCAGGAAGGGGCAATCCGATAGTACGTATATATGCCGAGTGGCGATTACGGTGCGAGGGGAATCTTATGTTTCATCCTAGGGGCAATCCGGATCGACAGATGTGGTCGACCGTTCGTTCATCCTATCGTTCAACTACTCCAATCACGAACCATTCATCGTCTGAATCGGAGGCGGTGTCAACCAGGAGATGTATGATGCGCAGATCGGGGTACAGTTTCTTAAGATCGTCAAGGTCCACCGGCTCGAACTTTTTCTTGTTGTTCAGATAGGCCTGCTTTGTCAGTGCGTTGGACTCGTATTTTTCCTTCGTCCTCTTGGATATCTTATACAGTGAGTGTTCCTGCGGGCACTGGGTCTGCTGTATAATGAATGTCTTCCGGTTCCTCGCGGCCACCCCGGCGGCCCTCCGCCTCAGAGACTGAGTGATGAATGTGGCATCGAGGACAACCCCCGTGCCCTGCGATGAAAGCTCTTCAGCCAGAGCAAACATCGTGTCATATACGAGCGTCCTCTTGTCCATATTCGACGCCACCTTCTCGTCAAAGATATCCTCGCCTTTCAGAACATCGCGGCGGATCAGATCTGTCCGCAGCATCTTGTACCCCTTCAACTGCGCTACGACCTCGGTGGTTTCGGTCTTGTTCGTTGCCGGAAGCCCGCAGGCAATCAGAACGGCATCGCTTTCTATCTTTTCCTCGACGAACTGTTTGAACGGTATCTTCATAAAGCGGCTCCTTTATACATGATCGGTTTCAACTTTTCGATACGTGGACCTGCCGGCCCTGCAGGTCAAACTGCTTCGCCACGTAATCCGGGAGATTGATGGTCCCCATAATTACGGGCTGCTGGTGGCAGTCGGATCCCCCCGTTACTATCAGCCCCTCTTTGAGGGCAAACGCACGGTATGATCTGATGGCGTTCCTGCTGTGCCTCGAATGCCAGCATTCGATCCCGTCTATATACGGCAGCATGGCGTCCCGGATAATGGCGTGCTGGTCCGCTACCGAGGCGGTAAACGACACGAGAGACGTTCCGTTGGGATCACTGGGATGGGCGAGCACCAGTTTCCCCCCGGCGCCCCGTATCAGACCGGAGGCCTCCTCCAGGCCCAGTGGCATCTTCGGGACATTGCACCGTACCAGGTATCGTTCGAATGCCTCCCGTTTATCCTGAACGATACCCTGCGCTATCATATAGTTGGCAATGTGCGGACGACCGAACGATCCGTCGACGCTTGCCTGTATTGCTTCCATATCCTGATCCGTAAAACTCCTCCGGCCCTCCCTCTGGAATTCCCGGTTGATATTCTCCAGTATCTCCCTGGCCCTCTTCTCTCTGAAGGCCCGCAGGGCGCGGAGCTTGCTCACCAACGGCTCGTAATGGATATCATACCCGTAGCCGAGGAAATCAAGAGGCATCCCCTTTCCTTCCTTGTATGCCCGTTGAGAGAAGGTTACGTTAAGTTCAACGCCGGGGATGTAGGCGATTCCATACCCCTCGGCAAGGGCTATGGCCTCATCCTGGCAGTGGATCGCGTCGTGATCGGTGATCGACATGAACTCTATCTCTCTCCTGGAGGCCTCGGCGAATATCTCCTCCAGCGTCCACCTCCCGTCCGATCCGTTCTTCGAGTGAATATGGAGATCAATCTTCATGGTTCACGTACTCATAGGCAAGATCGTAGTACTGCTGTGCCCTCCGGAAGGCCCCACGCCGGGCGGCATCATCGAGACCGCCGTCATCCAGCATGAACGATGTGACCTTCGCCCTCACCATGGCCCGGTACACCTTGTAAAACTTCAAGACATCGCGCAGAGACGCATCCCCCGATTCTTTTACATAGGCATCGACAAAGGCATCGCCGAGGCCGGGCTCGCCGTTGAAGTCGAAGTCCATCGATAAGAACGCCACATCCGAGGCTACGTCCCCGAAGCGGAACCGCTCATTGAATTCGATACAGTCAAAGACCGAGATGGCATCGTCCTCGATGCATATGTGCTGGAGATGGAGATCGCCGTGGCAGTCCTTGATGTGTCCCTGCGCTATCCGCATATTGAACAGGGCAATATTTCTGCCCATGAATGCCCTGCTCCATGACTCGATGGCATCGAACGCCTCTCCGCTCACTGGTCCTTCTCTGTATTTTCTCGTCTGATCGAAGTTTTCTATCACATTGGTGGCGATCACATCGGTCGTGCCGAATCTCTGTGCCCCTTCATCACTCGGGATATTCCCGTAGACCCCGGCGAGATATTTCCCCACACGCTCCACATCACCCTCTGTTACCTTACCCGCCTCCATGAGTCTGTACAGCATTTTCTCCTCGGGGATCTTCTTCATTTTGACGGCATACTCAGCGATGGCGCCCCCGCCGCCGGGCCGGAGGGTTCCCTCTCTGTCTTCGGTGATTTCAATAACGCCAATATATACATCGGGGGCGAACCGCCGATTCAGCACGACCTCTTGCTCGCAGTAATATTTCCTCTTTTCAAGGGTGGTGAAATCGAGAAAACCGAAATCGACTGCCTTCTTGACCTTGTACACGAGATCACCGGCGATAAAGATAAAGGAGATATGGGTCTGGATGACCTTCACGGTGTCCGGTTTGTGAGGATACCATACAGGATTCGACATCGATTCGACAAGCTTGGAATGGTTCATGCCACCTCCCCTCCGCGTAAATTCAGGAGCGCCTTCCGGGGTACAACCCGAACCGCTCCCCGGTGTAATAACAGTTTTCGAGATAATCACAAGCCCTAATCCGAACAGCGATGCAGATTAGGACGGGAGACAGCACCATGAAGATACATCCGGAGGCAAGACGGCGCCCACTGTCTCTTATACTATACATGCAGGTCGGGCACATAGAACCCTGTCTGTTTTCAGGTATGATTTAATCCGTTTACACATATCGGGGCACGAGATACAAAAAGGAGGGACGTGGATACCGCACAGGGACACACCGTTTTGTCGCTTGTATCTCCTGATAAGAACGTGTTTAAAAGAGAGATGATAGAGGAGGCTCACCCAGACGCCCTACAGGGAAGAACCGGGGCGCAAAGGTCTTGCACCCTTGCTCCTGCGATCCCACCCTATTTCTTGTTCTTGTTTTTATTATCGTCCTCTGCAAGACGTTTTTTTGTCTCACGTATG
>CAZNBR010000216.1:0-4048 GCA_964571315.1 uncultured Syntrophaceae bacterium | reverse complement strand
TATTCAAACCCTTTACACTGGAAGAGCTTGAAAAGACAGTCCGTGGAGCGTTGGTGTCCACAGAACAAGAACAGGTAAGCGTCGGATCGAAAAAACGATTGAAAGTGGCACGCTACCAACCGCTCCGACGACATAAACGATCTGAAAAATCGGATGACCATCGAGTAGCCCGAGTCCAGAATCAAAGAGACTGTATGCTGATATGATGATGCAATAGCCGGCAGTAGAAAGGAGGGTAACATGGGATTTATAATTGCAGTTTTGGTTGTGATAATTTTAGTGATTGTGATTATACAGTTAACATAAAAACCTTATACAGGACATCTTTAATAATTGGAGGTAGCAGAGATGAGTTTACAAGCGCTTATAGACACCGCCAAGGCGATGGTCGCCGGCGACTCTTAAACCAGTAGAACATTTTAACCAGGAGAATTTTTATGACCAGACATCTGCTTGTCTGTCTGATGGTTGTGGCGTTTGGTTTGCCTGCCGCCACTGCTACGGCCGAACCTTACATAGATTCGACTGACATCTTGATGGCCGTCGTTCCCTTAACCGCTCTGTCCGTTGCCTATTTTAAAGGCGATACCGAGGGCGAAAAGCAGTGGCTGCGCAACATCGTAGTGAACCAGACCCTCACGTCAGCCCTCCGAGTCGGATTCAACGAAACCAGCCTGGGTGAACGCCCAAATGGCAAAGGCTATGGTTTCCCCTCCGGTCATGTCGCTGTCGTGATGTCTGGCGCGACCTTTCTGAGCGAGCGCTACGGCTGGAAGTGGGGCACCCCTGCTTATCTGGCGGGTGCCTATGTCGCCTATGCTCGAGTTGATGATGACCATCATCACTGGCGCGATGTTATTGCAAGCACCGTGTTGGCGTATGGAGTGGCCAGATTCACGGTAACGCCGGAAAACGCGACCTACCTGGCACCGATTATCGGGCCAGATTTTATTGGTCTTCGCTGGGGGCGCTCCTTTTGACAACCTCACGCCTCCAATCAATGGAGTCATGCAATGCAATATGCAGGGGCAGTCATGAAAATTGGTGTCTACCATATAGTACCGACCTCAATTCCATCAGGTAATAAAACATGAACATCATCGTAATAAGTTGTCGCTTTCTTGTCTGGAGCACGATCTTGCTGGCCGGATGCGCAATGCGCCCGACTACTCTCCCTACTCAGAACTGGTCACAGCCATGCGACACATGCATATTTGGCGTTGAAAATTTTGCGAAGGTATCTCCAGCGCTCTGGCGTGGGGCACAGCCGACAGAGGAAGGGTTCCGTAATTTGGAGAGGGCCGGAGCTAAAACCGTGATTGACCTTCGACACGACAGCGACGATTATGAAGATTTCTCAATGTTGGGCGGAACGCACCTCAAGTACCTGCACATACCAATGCGTCCCTGGGATCCCGACCAAGCGCAGCTCGTCATACTTATGAAAGTGCTTGAGAGAACATTGAAAGACCCAGACAGTTCGCCGGTGTTCGTCCATTGCTCAGTAGGCAAAGACCGTACTGGATATAGCATCGCAACATATCGAATGGTGTTTGAAGGATGGAACTCGAATGACTCAATTGCTGAGATGTATGACTTCCGCTTCAATGCCCTATGGTTTCATAATCCAACCTTCCTGGAATCACTCGATATTAAGAAGGTCAGGGAACTCATGGAACTGGCGACTTAGGGGGTTCCAGGGATAGTTGTCAGTTGTAGTCGTTGACCGGGCATACATATATTTCAGCAAAGTCGTGCTCTAAGGATATGAATGAGTGCCTATCCAGCAGTACGCAGATGCGCGAAATAAGGCTGTGAGTTTATAGCCGGTCTATTCTGGGCATTTTCTTTTAAAAATAGAACGCAAGGGATAAAATTATGCGTTGCACAAGAAAAATATTCAAGGCTATTTTTGTGGCGCTTCACGTGGGTATGATAATCGGTGTCACGAGCTTGGCTTTTGCCCAGGGAGGAGAAATCTCAGGTTCTGTAAAGGATCACATTAGCAACCTGGGGATTAAATGGGTACTCATCAAGGTAAAAAATGTAACTACCGGCAAGGTGGCAGCAACCGGAGTCACTGATGCGGAGGGGAACTATTCAGTTGCTGTTCCAGCCCTGGGTAATTACAGCCTCGAAGCGTCAAAACGTGGATATGGATATAAAAAGGTGACGGCACCGGATTTGATTGAGCTTTCCGATACGATCCCGACACAAACCGTCAATCTCACTATGGGCGGGGAAGAGTGGCTGGAGTACAATCCCGACGTGCCGACATCGGCCATGTCCTGGGAAACGGGTGCCGGCAAGAGTTACCTCATCCCGGCCCTGGAAATTCCAGCCTTTCTTCTTCTCCTCAACGGGTATAACCGGCTGATTGGGGACCCCAACCTTGAAGAGAATGGGGAAAAAGTTTACAACACGAACCTGTCAAACTTCAAAGATCACGTGGTCGACGGGCCCTGGGGAATCGACACGGATGCCTTTAACATAAATCAGTTTGCACATCCGTATCAGGGGTCCATGTACCATGGATTTGCCCGATCGGCGGGCCTCAACTATTGGGAGTCGCTCCTCTACACCAACATGGGCAGCTTTCTCTGGGAAACGGGCGGGGAGACAACGAGCCCCTCCATCAATGACCAATTCGCCAGCGGCATTGGCGGGAGCTTCTTCGGGGAAGTGCTCTTCCGGATGGCCAGCCTGGTTCTTGAGGGCGATGGCGGTAAACCAGGATTCTGGCAAGAGCTGGGTGCGGCGATAATTTCGCCACCCACAGGTATCAATCGCCTTGCCTTTGGGAACCGCTTTAAGCCCATATTTCCGAGTCATAATCCAGCTACCTTCTCGCGCGTGCAACTTGGTGCAAGTCTAAAGGCGGACGAGAACGACAAGTCCTCCGCAAGCGACGACACCATCCGGACCGAGGCGACCGCGAGCTTCACATTGGCCTACGGGCTCCCCGGGAAGCCCGGCTATAGCTACACGCGTCCTTTCGATTACTTTCATTTTGAATTCATCACCCTAGGAAACACAGGTAACCCTTTTGATGACATCATGATCCGCGGCCTCCTCCTAGGAACGGATTACAAGGCTGGCGATTCCTATCGCGGGATATGGGGCCTCTATGGCGGCTATGACTATATATCGCCGCACATCTTCCGCGTTTCCAGCACCTCTCTTTCTCTCGGTACCACCTATCAATGGTGGCTTTCCCGCGCGGTAGCGCTTCAGGGTTCGGTTCTCGGGGGTGTCGGTTACGCCGCGGCCGGAAATGTCACGCAAGTAGGTGAACGCGACTACCACTACGGCGTCGCCCCGCAGGGGCTCATCGGGCTCCGCCTCATTCTTGCCGACAGGGCCATGTTTGACTTTACCGGACGCGCGTATTCTTTAACTGGCATGGGTGGCGATGACCCTGGGGGAAGGGAGTCTATCGAGCGTCTGAATATGGGATTCACCGTTCGCATTTATGGACGTCACGCTATAGGGCTTAATTACATCGCGTCCGTCCGGGATGCACAGTATCCCGATCGAGCTGACAGTCACCAGTCGGCTGGAACCGTCAGCATTGTTTACACTTTGCTTGGCAAGGCCAGGTTCGGTGCAGTCGAGTGGCGCGGGGCTGACTATCTATGATGGCGTCACAAGAAATCTGAATTAACCTTCTTGATTGCTGCATTGCCGGCCAATAAAACCACCGGGCCATTTTAACCGATGACCTTTACAAATCCAGACAAAGTCGGCACTGTTTTAAAACGGATAAAAGAACAATATATTATGCAGATAGAGATTCATAATCTTACAAAAGTTTATAATGAACAAAGGGGACTTCTACCCGCCAGTCTTGAGGTTGAAAAAGGGGAGCTGATTGCCGTCATCGGGCACAACGGAGCGGGTAAATCTACTCTTCTGAAAATGTTGGCCAGTTGGCTCCTTCCCGACAGCGGACAAGTTTTAGTGGACGGCATCAATCTGAAAAACAGATTGGCTGTTGTGAGAAAAGTTGGTTTTGTCCCGGAGACTCCTAATCTTTTCGATTTCTTTT
>CAZNBR010000215.1:0-4049 GCA_964571315.1 uncultured Syntrophaceae bacterium | reverse complement strand
TCGTTTCATACGGTGTGGACAAAGAAACGGAGACCATCGACTTCAACGAGGTCGAGGACCAGGCCAAACGCCATAAGCCGAAGATTATTGTTGTCGGCGCGAGCGCCTATCCACGGACGATCGACTTTCAGGCCTTTCGGGAGATAGCGGACACGGTTGGCGCGGTCATCATGGCGGATATCGCCCACATAGCCGGCCTTGTTGCCGTCGGCCTGCACCCCTCGCCTGTTCCGGTATGCGAGTTTGTCACGACGACGACCCACAAGACGCTGCGCGGCCCGAGGGGCGGCATGATTATGTGCAGGGAAGCCTTTGCCAAGGTGCTGGACAGCCGTATCTTCCCCGGCAGTCAGGGGGGTCCGCTGATGCATGTCATCGCGGCCAAGGCGGTGGCATTCAAGGAGGCCCTCGAACCGGCATTCAAGGAGTATCAGCTCCAGATCCTGAAGAACGCCAAGGCCCTAGCTTCGGCACTGACGGAGGGAGGCATCCGTCTCGTCTCAGGAGGCACCGATAACCACCTGATACTGATTGATTTGACCGACAAGGGTGTCACCGGAAAAGACGCCGAGGCTGCGCTCGACAGGGCAGGGATCACCACAAACAAAAACGGCATACCCTTTGACACGCAGGGGCCGATGGTCACCAGCGGTATACGGCTGGGGACACCCGCCCTCACGACACGGGGGATGAAGGAAGAGGAGATGAGGACGATAGCCCGTCTTATTACCTCTATCATCGGCGACGTTGCCAGTGAAGACCGTATCAGGGAGGTCAAGGGAGAGGTTGCCGCGCTGTGCGAAAGCTTTCCCCTGTACCGGGACCGGATAGAGGGGCGTATCTGACAATGCGGTAAACGGCTGATCTTTTTAAAGCCAGAGTTTCGTATCTGTTGCGGAAAGAGGCTGACGGCATGAGAAGGCGCAGAAGATGAAACCTGAAATAAAGACGGATCGTCCCTCATGGGATCAATATTTTATGGATATCGTCGAGCTTGTGTCGAGGCGTTCCACCTGTCTGAGGCGTAAGGTCGGTGCCATCCTGGTCAGGGACAAGCGGATACTGGCAACGGGTTATAACGGGCCGCCTGCGGGAATAATACACTGTTCGGATGTGGGGTGTCTGCGGGACAAACTAGGTGTCCCGTCAGGTGAGCGTCATGAACTGTGCCGGGGACTTCACGCCGAGCAGAACGCCATCATCCAGGCCGCTCTTTACGGTGTGAGCACGAAAGGGTCGACGATCTACTGTACCAATCATCCCTGCGTCATATGTGCCAAGATGATTATAAATTCAGGGATAGAATCTTTCGTCTACAGAGATGAATACCAAGATGAACTTGCCGAGGAGATGCTCGCGGAAGCGGGCATAAGGGGGAGAAAGCTATGAATTGTCCTTTCTGTTCCAACGGAGAAAACAAGGTTATTGACTCACGGATAAGCAAAGACGGCAACGCGATACGAAGACGGAGGGAATGCCTGAACTGCCAGAAGCGGTTCACCACCTATGAGTATGTCGAGGATGTCCTTCCCGTCGTAGTGAAGAAGGATGGCAGGAGAGAGACCTTTGAGAGAAGCAAGATTTTCTCAGGGATAAAAAAGGCGTGTGAGAAACGCCCGATCAGTATGGAAGCCATAGATGATGCGGTTGACAGGATCGAGCAGGAGTGCCAGGAACTCCAATTAAAGGAGATCCCTACCAATATTATAGGTGAAAAGATCATGGAGGAACTTCACGCCCTTGACGGGGTTGCCTATGTCAGGTTCGCTTCCGTCTACAGGGAATTTAGGGATGTGAATGAATTCATGGACGAACTGAAGGGGTTTCTTGAAAAGGACGACTAATGTTTACGGGTATTATAGAGAACGTGGGTATTGTTAAGGATGTCGCCAGGAGGGGAGAGGATGCCCTGCTGGCGATCAGCACGTCGATGGGCCTTGATGATGTCAAGGTGGGCGACAGTATTGCGGTGAGCGGCGCCTGTCTGACCGTTATCACGGTTGCAAAAGATAGCTTTTCCGCTGATGTCTCGGCTGAGACCCTGGCAAAAACAATCTTGAAGGGGCTGAAGACTGGGGACAAGGTCAATCTGGAAAAGGCCCTTACGTTGAATACGCCGATGGGCGGACATTTTGTTCTCGGGCATGTCGACTGTGTCGGAGATATCCGCGAAAGGAAGGAACGGTCGAATTCCATCATATTCGGCGTGGAGGTGGGGGAAGAGACCGGCCGGTACATCGTTCAGAAAGGTTCCATTGCTCTGGACGGTATCAGCCTGACCGTTAACCAATATGAAAAAAATAGATTTTATGTTAATATCATCCCTCACACTGCCCGGGAGACAACGCTCAGGTTCAAGAAGGCAGGCGACCGCGTGAATGTGGAGACGGATATCCTGGGAAAATATGTGGAACGATTCGTCCATCCCGACAGGGGAATCAATTCGGATTTTCTGTCGAAGCACGGTTTTCTGAAATAATGCTGTAATAGAGAATAGATAAGGATAAGAGGAGCAAGATGGTTAGCACGATACAAGAGGCCATTGAGGACATCAAAAATGGCAAGATGGTGATACTGGTTGATGATGAAGACAGGGAGAATGAAGGTGACCTGTGTATGGCCGCGGAGCACGTCACGCCGGAGGCCATCAACTTTATGGCAAAACATGGCAGGGGCCTGATATGCCTTTCCATAGCGGGCGAACTTGCGGACAGGCTGGGTCTTCCCCTGATGACCACCAATAACGAATCCCGGTTCGGCACGGCCTTTACCGTTTCGATCGAGGCAAAGGTCGGGGTGACGACCGGAATCTCCGCGAAGGACAGGGCGACGACCATACTGACGGCGGTTGCCGACGAGGCAAAGTCCGGTGATCTGGTCAGCCCGGGGCATGTCTTCCCCATACGGGCTCGCAAGGGGGGCGTTCTGGTTCGGACGGGGCAGACCGAGGGGTCTGTTGATCTGGCCAAACTGGCGTATCTGAAACCCGCGGGTGTTATCTGTGAGATCATGAAGGAGGACGGCTCCATGGCGAGGATGCCCGATCTCGAGCTGTTTGCGAAAGAGCACGGCATCAAGATCGTCACCGTTGCCGACCTGATCGATTTCAGGATGCAGCATGAGCGCCTTATAAAAAGAGTTGCCGAGGCCAGCCTACCCACCAAATACGGGGGAGAATTCAAGATCATCGTCTATGAGAACGACGTGGACGACATGAAACATATCGCCCTCGTCAAGGGTGACATACAACCCGAGGATGAGGTACTTGTCCGGGTGCATTCCGAGTGTGTAACCGGGGACCTTTTCGGATCGCTGCGCTGTGATTGCGGCGACCAACTCCACAAGGCCATGGAGATGGTTGGTCAGGAGGGGAAGGGCGTCATCGTGTATATGCACCAGGAGGGGAGAGGGATCGGACTTGCGAACAAGATACGGGCCTATGACCTCCAGGAACAGGGGAGGGATACTGTCGAGGCGAATATTGAACTGGGATTCAAGGAAGACCTCAGGGATTATGGCATAGGGGCGCAGATCCTCGTTGATCTGGGGGTCAGAAAGATGCGTCTGATAACGAACAATCCCAAGAAGATCGTCGGTGTGGAGGGGTACGGCGTAACGGTGGTGGAGAGGGTTCCCGCCGAGATCAAGCCGAACGAGAGCAACGTTCGCTATCTGAAGACGAAGAAGGATAAAATGGGGCACTTATTGGAAATATAACAATGACAGTTTCGCAGGGGTCTGATCGTGATCTCGTCTGGGGTCGCAGTTGGCTGGTTGTCCTGTGGCCAAAGCTCCGGTTGATCCTTATACGAAGCCGTCGGAAACGAGTGGAGACCTTAGTATGCCGAAAATCATAGAGGGAAAGATCGTAGCCAAGGGACTGAAGTTTGGTATCGTAGCCAGCCGGTTTAATGATTTCATCTGCGGAAAACTCATAGAGGGGGCACTGGATGCCCTGAAGCGATCGGGTGCGGATGAAAAAGATATCACCGTCGTGAGGGTCCCCGGTGCTTTTGAGATACCGCTCGTGGCAAAGAAGCTCGCAAAGA
>CAZNBR010000214.1:0-4122 GCA_964571315.1 uncultured Syntrophaceae bacterium | reverse complement strand
TAGATGTGAAGTTCTTGCAAAAATGGCGAAAGAATTAAAAACAATCCCGACGGTATCCGTCGGATACCGTCGGGATGAAAATATAGCTTGTTTGGTTCCGGCTTGTCCGGGTTGGGGAAAATAGCAACGGAAGGCTGATGCATTCATAAAAAGTTAGATTTCCCCTCCCCTGGCGGGAGGGGATTAAGGGGAGGGGGCGTAAGCGTATTAAATGGCGTCGCATTCACCCTCACCCCAACCCTCTCCCATCAAGGGAGAGGGAGCATCCTTGACTTTTTACAAAATCATCAAAGTTGATATTATGAAAGAGATTGTTGTAATAAGTGGAAAAGGTGGTACCGGGAAGACCAGCATTGTGGCAGCCTTTGCAGCCCTGGCGGGAAAGAAGGTCCTGGCGGATTGCGATGTGGACGCGGCCGACCTGCACCTCGTTTTAAACCCCAAGATAGATCACCGGAAAGATTTCAGCGGCAGCAAAAAGGCAAAAATACGGGAAGACAAATGCATCGCCTGTGATCGATGCATAGAAGAATGCCGCTTTGATGCGATACAGTATCCGGTCCCGGGCAATGGCGAAAAAGCGGTCACACCTTACATAAACCCCATATTCTGTGAGGGGTGCGCCGTGTGTGCCCGTGTGTGCCCCGCCGGGGCAATATCCTTTGAACCGGCAGTAAATGGTGAGTGGTATACATCGTCTACAAACTATGGACCTATGGTACATGCAAGGCTCGGCATGGCCGAGGGAAATTCGGGAAAACTGGTAACACTGATACGCCAGGAAGCCCGAGATATTGCGGGAAGAGATAACCTTGACTATATCATTGTCGACGGTTCACCGGGAATCGGATGCCCCGTTATTGCATCCATAACGGGCGCTGACCTCGTACTGGTCGTAACAGAGCCTACCCTTTCAGGTCAGCACGACTTACTTCGGGTAGCCCAGCTCACCGCGCATTTCAGAATTCCCACGATCGTGTGCGTTAACAAGTGGGATCTGAACCCGGAGATTACCGAACAAATCGAAGGGGAAGCACAGGAACACGGCGTTAACCCAGCGGGAAGAATACGATACGATTCCGCCATTACAGAGGCTCAGATAATGAAAACCAGCGTCGTGGAATACACCGACGGCGCTGTTTCAGGTGATATAAAGGCTGTCTGGCAGAATGTGCTCTACGCGCTTGGTTAGAAAGGATTTACAACTTGAAGATATTTCTGGACTGCTTTCCCTGCTTTCTGAGGCAGGCGCTGGAGGCAAGCAGAATTTCAGGCGCCGGCGAAGAGATTCAGAGAGATGTCCTGAACTGTGTGATGGCAAAGCTGCTTGAGATCTCCAGGGAAGAAACACCGCCACAGATCGGCAGTATGATTCACAACACCATCAGGAAGGCAACCGGCAAAAGTGACCCATACAGGGACATAAAACGTCTTCACAATGAGCAGGTGCTCGAGATGGAAGAGGACCTTGCCGGTCTTATTGACAGATCATCCTCCCCCTTGTCTGACGCATTAAAGCTCGCGGCTGTGGGAAATCTCATCGATATGGGACCCGAGCGGAAATGGAACAGCATGGAGGATATATTCCGGGATTTCACGAAAAAGGATTCGACACACTTTGATGAAACGTCATTTGAAACATCCCTCAAAAATGCCGGCACGCTCCTCTACCTGGGCGACAATGCCGGAGAGATCGTGTTGGACAAGATACTCGTCGGCCTCCTCCTGCGCAAGACAAAGCTTGATATAACCTATGCCGTAAGGGGCGGACCCGTTATCAATGATGCCACCATGGAAGACGCAAAATTTGTCGGCATGACCGATATAGTCAGGGTAATCGATACGGGAGTTGACTTTCCCGGCGTAGTACCGGCGGCATGTTCCGGGGAATTTCTCGATCACTATAACGGGGCGGACATGATCCTTTCTAAGGGCCAGGGAAACTATGAATCGCTCAGCGAAGAGGACAAGAATATATTCTTTCTGCTTCAGACAAAATGCCCCGTTATCGCCAATAAGATAGGATGCGGTGTCGGGGACATCGTCCTGAAGTCGCGGCAGGGAGGCTTAAGACATTACGATAATTAGAGGATTAAAATAATTAAAGAAAAAATGAAATATACGTTCGGACCCGTCCCGTCACGGCGCCTGGGAAGATCGCTGGGGGTGGACCTTGTTCCATTTAAAACCTGTACCTATAACTGTGTCTACTGCCAGTTGGGACGAACAACGAACAGGACAACGGTCTTACAGGAGTTCTTCCCGCCACAGGATATTATCGGAGAGATTGCCCAAAGGCTGGAGGAGATACCCCGACCCGATTACATAACCCTTTCAGGCTCGGGAGAACCGACACTTCACAGCCGCATCGGAGATATTATCTCAGGCATTAAGAAAATCTCCGACGTTCCCGTGGCGGTTCTCACAAACGGCTCGCTCTTCTGGATTGACACGGTTCGTGCCGCCGTGCAAGGGGCGGACTTACTCATTCCGTCGCTTGACGCGGGAGACGAGAAGATCTTTTCCTATGTGAACCGTCCCCATCCGGACATCTCCTTTAAAAAAATGGCCGAGGGATTATGCAAACTCCGCGAGTGTTTCGATGGACCTCTATGGCTGGAGGTCTTTCTCATAGGCGGTGTTACGGACATTGAGAGTGAGGTTCTCAAAATCAAAAAATGGGTTGATCGCATTGCCCCGGAGCGGGTACAACTCAATACCGCGGTGAGGACCCCGGCTGAAGGGTTTGTGGACACAGTCAGCAAAGAAAAGATGGAAGAGATCAGAGCTCTTTTCGGTCCCCGTTGTGAAGTGATCGCGGATTATTCAGGAATCCATAATATCGGAGAATTTTATCACACGCAGGAAGACGTCTTTGACCTTCTGAGAAGGCGTCCCTGTTCCGTTGATGATATATCGAGCGGGCTGAATCTGCATCGAAACGAAACGGTCAAGTATGTTCAGGAACTGATGGACAAACATCTGATCAGGATGGAGAAACGAGACGATACCGTGCTGTATTGCAGATATGACAACAACGAAGACCAGCGCCGTTGAATATATGGAATTCTTTTCAAAGACATGGTAGTGGAAGTGGTCGAATACGTTCAAAGCTGATACGGATGGAGGAACGCCGCGGGAAAAGGCTCTACTCCGGAGACTGAATCACAACAAGCAGAAGGGGAACATGACAATGAGCAAAGAAAAAAACAAGGCTCCCGATGGTCTGGGGACTGTCGCGGAGAATAAGAAGACGAAGGAAAAACAGGAACAGAAAGCCCTTGCCGACCGCATGGGCAGGATACGACACAAGATTATGGTGCTCTCCGGCAAGGGGGGCGTAGGGAAAAGCACGGTGGCCGCCAATATCGCGGTATCGCTGGCGATGGATGGGAACAAGATCGGTCTCCTGGACACTGATTTTCACGGCCCGAGCATCCCGACACTCCTCAACCTTGAAGGCAAGCGGCCGGGAAGCGACGGCACATCGATCCTCCCCGTGGAATTCAGCGAGGGGCTCAAGGTGATGTCAATCGGCTTTCTCCTCCAGAACAAGGATGACGCGGTCATCTGGAGAGGCCCGATGAAGATGGGTGTCATAAAGCAACTCCTCACCGAGGTAAACTGGGGAGACCTGGATTACCTGATCATAGATTTCCCCCCCGGGACGGGGGATGAGCCCCTTTCGGTAGCCCAGCTTATTCCCGGCGCGGACGGCGCCGTTATCGTAACCACACCGCAGAGCTTGTCTCTCAACGACGTGCGCAAATGCATCAATTTCTGCAAGCAAGTCAGCGTTCCCGTCCTGGGAGTTGTGGAGAATATGAGCGGTCTTGTCTGTCCTCACTGCCATGAGATGATTGATATATTTAAGTCGGGGGGAGGAAAGACGATGGCCGATGAGATGGGCGTCCCCTTCCTGGGCAGAATCCCCATGGACCCGCAGATCGTCGAGGCCTCCGACAGCGGCAAACCTTTTGTCTATCATTACGGAGAGACAGAGGCCGCGAAGGCTTTCGCCGGGGTGGTCGGGCCGCTTCTGGCAATGAACGACAAGACCGAACCTGAAACCAAGACTGTTGTATCCAAAAAAGAGGAGAAAAAAGGCATGCATAAGATAGC
>CAZNBR010000213.1:0-4157 GCA_964571315.1 uncultured Syntrophaceae bacterium | reverse complement strand
TAGTTCTGGAGATCAAAGGTCTTTCCAAAGAGATCGACGGGGTTTCCATGTTTGAAGATCTCACCCTCACTGTCAACAAGGGTGACAAGATCGCCTTCGTCGGGGAGGGCAGCCTGGCAAAAACCACCCTGTTCCAGATTCTTGCCGGAGAGCTTGCGCCGGACAAAGGAAGCTTCCGCTGGGGGGTGACCATCCGCAACTCCTATTTCCCGAAAGAGAATACGGCGTATTTCAACAATGAGGAACTTGATCTTGTCGGTTGGCTGCGCCAGTATGCACCTCCTCAGGAGAATGAGAGTTTTGTCCGGGGATTCCTGGGTAAAATGCTTTTTTCCGGAGAAGAGGCGACGAAAAAGACCTCTGTCCTCTCCGGTGGCGAGCGGGTTCGCTGCATGCTCTCCAAGATGATGCTCTCCGACGCCAACGCCCTCATTCTTGATGAACCCACCAACCATCTCGACCTTGAGTCAATCACGGCTTTGAATAACGCCCTGACGGCCTTTCCAGAGGTGGTGCTCTTTACCTCCCATGACCATGAGCTTGTATCCACCATGGCAAACAGGATTGCCGAAATCACTCCGGACGGCATCATCGACGTGATGACGGACTTTGACGAGTACCTGGCGATGAAGGAAGCGACCCTGTCCGGTAAAAACGATTATCTGGCCAGGCAGGCAGCTATGTAAGTCTGAAGGGTACGAACTGAAAGCTCAAGATTCAACTTTACAATCAGCTGCGTTTAGAAATTGATTTTCGAAGATTTGATTGATAGCTTCCTGAAGTCAATAAAGTAAACCTTAATTGATTTTTTGTACATCTCTTTTCGAAATATTCGATTTGCCTCGTAATCGAACGCCTGACGCATCCAATTTATCCTTATAAAACAAAAAAGGCCAGGACCTGTAGTAGACTCTGACCTTTCCTGAGTTTAAACTGTTCCCAGTATATCAACGGCAACTCTATACGACATCGATGAGATGCCCTTCGAGTTTTTTCATCGGGGGAATAACCGGAGGCTGAAAAAGGCCGAACCCCTGGATGGGAAAACGTAATCCCTTTTTCTGTGTCTTCTCGAGACCATTGATGATGCCTTCGAGTTGATTCGCCGGCACGGTGAAGAGCATTTCCTCATCGTCGGTCCCGGCCATCATCCGTTCACCACGGTCGGGAATGATCAGAGTCGCCTCGCTGGATATCGCCGGCATAACCGCTGCAAGACAGGAAAGGCCGAAGGTTGTTTCAGAGTGAAGAGGTTTCAAGAACGAGTGTATGTACGCGTAGGTCAGGCGAATCATCTGGGCTGGTGTCCCGTAGATGACAACGACATCAGGCTCGACCGGTGCCTTGTTGAGGGGAAATATCAGGACGCCGCGGACCGATCCCGGTTCGAGAAATGTGGAAGCATCGGCCATTGCCCGAGCCTGTTCGACACTGTCGAAATAGCCCATATCCATGAAAAAAGAAGCGATGGCGGAGGGATCGGCAACCCGTTTGAACCCGAACCCCGCAAGACAGGGGGTACAGCTGATGTCATCGGGGGTCAACCCGACGACCCAACCGAAGCGGCGCGCCATGCTGATCCACTGATAGAGATACACGGCGATACCGAATTTCTTGGGTGTGGGAATCTTGTCTGGGATGTCATCCCCGGCTCGGAGCAATTTTATCCCCACAGGAAAAGACTGGGGCATGACCGTTTTCATGATCGTACTATACTGGTCTGTGTAATGACATCGGCTCTCTTCTCATTTCGCAGTTTATTGATCTGGGATTCATCATCGTGGTAGAAAAATTTTTCCGCAGCAGGAACTGTCTCCTTAATCGGGCAATTTCCGATTTACGTTTTCGATCACGGAGGAGATGTTTTTGATAATTCCCTCAATGACCTCTGCTGCCGTAGGAATTTGATTAATTAAGCCAGCTACCTGGCCGCAAGTGATTTCGCCGTTTTCGGCATCACCCAAATGATGCCCTTTATACTGGGAGTGTTCTTCCAAGTATAATGCCAACTCAGCCTTCGACTTCCCGGCGTTTTTCATCTCCAGATACCTTTTTGTAAAGGTGTTTTGCAGGTCTCGCGCCAGCATATACTCTTTCGGCACCGAAACGGTGCATACATCTTCGGCCTGGACAATGGCCTCCTTGATGAGCTGATGGCTTTCCGATTCCTGCGTGACCATAAAGCGCGTTCCCATATAAACGGCATCCGCACCCAGCGCCAGGGCAGCCAGAACCCCTCGGGCATCACCAATCCCCCCACCAGTGATCACCGGAATCTTGACGACGTCGGCTACCATCGGGGTCAAAACCAGCGTCGTTAGCTCTGTAAAGCCCTTATGGCCGCCAGCCTCAAATCCCTCGCAAATAACGGCGTCCACCCCTGTCTCTTCTGCCTTTATTGCATGTTTCGCCGTAGATATGGCATGAAAAATCTTGATTCTCGCATCATGCAGCACTTTCGTATAGACATTTGGCGCGCCTACCGATGTGATCACAACCGGTACAGCCTCTTCGATCACGACCTCGACGCATTTTTTCGAGTAATTCAATCCATCTCCAACTCCTATGGGAATATTTACGGCAAAGGGCTGTGGGGTCAGGCTCCTGACCTTTTTGATCTGTTCCCGTAATCGTTCTCCGGTAAGCTGGACATCTACCGTAATCGTGTCTGCCCCGGCATTCGGACCAAGGGTGCCTAATCCGCCCGCATTGGACACCGCGGCAGCCAAGGCGGTTCCACTTACCCAGTTCATCGGAGCCTGAATGATGGGATAACGAATTCCCACCAACTCACATAATCGATTTGTAACCATTTTTGTTCCACCCTCTTTATTCAATATAGACCATAATGCTAGAAGAATTGCATTTTATTTTTCGATTTTAGTGGCATAGCAAATAATTGTTCCGTTCTGCCACATTATTTGTTATTTCTGTTTCCACACAGGATTTCTCTTCTCCAGGAACGCGCGTATCCCTTCTTTGGCATCTTCCGTAGAACACAGTCGGACAAAAGCTTCATTCATATATTCGAAGGCTTTATAATAATCCAGATCAGCTGCCGTGTAGAATGCTTTTTTGGCTATCTGGAGTGCTATAGGACTTTTCTGAGCTAGAATCGCAGCCCACTTATGTGTTTCCTTGTCTAAATCAGCTTCAGGCATAACCCTGTTGATAAGCCCCATATTTAACGCGTCCTCTGCGGTGATCAGGTCTCCGTAAAACAATAGTTCGAGAGCTCTCTTTCGTCCAACGGATCGGGTGACGGGAACGACCGGCCCGATGCAGTTGAGTCCTACATTGATGGCCGTCAGCCCCAAACGCGCCTTTTCCCCGGCAGTTGCGAGATCGGCAGCTGCCACCAGGCCGGCTCCGTTTGCCACAGCAACGCCATGTACCTGGGCAATAACAGGTTTGCTCATGCGGCTCATGGCAACCAACGGGGCTTCCATGCATTCTCCCCATTCCTGATACTCCATCGAACTTCTTTCCGAAAAATCGCTTACATCAATGCCAGCACAAAACGCTTTGCCCGCACCTTTCAAAATAATTACTCGCACTTGGTTTTCTTTATCAAGTTCCTGAAGAGCGTAATTTAGTTCCTTTGCAAGAGGAAGAGTGAATGTGTTAAGGTTGTGCGGACGATTAAGCGTTATTTCAGCGACAAAATCCTCTCCGATTTGAACGATAATATTCTCGTAACCCATAAAATCCAACCTCCTATTTTGATATAAAGTCAACAAGTTAACCACATTACCCCGGTTATGGGTTTGGAAGAAGAAGCAGTCACTTTCTTTCTTTGCATGGGATATTTTTATGAGGACACACCAATAACCCAAAGAGAAAAAAAGGACTATACTCAATATGATAACACAAAAGTGACTCATATTGCTACAATTAGTCGTGGATAGTCGTACACTGCCAAGGGATATTACGGTGGCCTTTCCAAAGCACAGGTTGGGTTTCCAGAGTTGTAAATTTACTGCGGGATGAAACACGTAAAGATGAGACAGCTTGTTTTTCCCCTCCTGTTAAATCTGGATGCCTTCCTGTAACAAACAAAACTTGAATTGGTCTATTTGTAGTAGATTGCTTTCAGTAATCAGGTAGTGTAAGATATCTTGTGTAAATTTTTAAAGGTGTAGGAAAAAAGGCGCTTT
>CAZNBR010000212.1:0-4186 GCA_964571315.1 uncultured Syntrophaceae bacterium | reverse complement strand
CCACCAGTAAAATCAAGGGAACAGCCTGCTCCGGTTGGCCCCTTTCCTTCTGATGCCTCTCTTTCTGATGGAGCAGGCCCCTCAACTACCCTTACGGGTCAGAGCACCTTCGGGAAAATCTTCATTGATTTCGGATAGCACAGAAAAAACGGCCGGGCAATCCACAAAGTTGTTGACAAGCATGTTGATAACCTTGTTGATAAGACGTGCAAGTGCTCTAGAACCTCCCACTTATACCGGATTGCCCGCAAGACGAGCAAGCTTTTATATGCAGTAATATTATATTGTTATGT
Source organism: uncultured Syntrophaceae bacterium (assembly GCA_964571315.1). Taxonomy (GTDB): domain Bacteria; phylum Desulfobacterota; class Syntrophia; order Syntrophales; family UBA2210; genus UBA6078. The sequence goes on along the minus strand of CAZNBR010000212.1, from coordinate 3,893 downwards.
CTTAACGTTCTGATTTTAAGCGGTTAGAACCGAGACAAAAACAGACATGAACATTCCCCGTACAACGGATCGGAATGCGGGCCATGTTAAGCCGCATAATCACTCCTTTTCTCCTGTTTTCCCCGTATTTCTGCCGGCGCTGGTCCTGTTCGGCTTCAAGCCAAGTATACCCAGAGAGATGAGGATCAGCACGACAATATTCAGGCGCCACGCGTAGGTGTATGAACCCGACGTGTCGTAAATGATCCCCCCCAGGACAGGGCCGACGGTTCCCCCTACAACGGATGTGAAGAACGTCAGCAGACCATAAGCGGATCCGAGTACATCCCTGCCGAATCTGTCGGAGATCAGGACCGGCATCATGGGCGCAAGGGAGCCGTACCCGAAACCAAGGACAAGGGCGTACACGTACAGCATTCCGACGGTTCGCACGTTGAGGAGGACAGCCATCCCGCATGCCATGACAAGATATCCGATGAGGGCAGAGTACTTGGGATCATCGATATGATCGCTGAGCCACCCGAAAAAGAATCTTCCAAATATACTCGAAACGCCGATGGCGCCCAGGGATGAAGCGGCAGCGATCCTGCCTATGCCGTTGTCGATGGCATAGGCAACCTGATGCACAAATACCATCAGCTGCACCATTATGGCGCCAGTGAAACAGATCACGATCACCCAGAAACGGTGGTCTCTGAGGACGTTTGAAGGTGCATGAGGCGGCGCGCAGACAGTGCTTTCCCCTTCAAGCGTTCGTATTTCAAGTCGATCACCGTCCGGCAATAGACCGTATTCCTCCGGCCTGGATTTTCGCATCAGGAACTGCGAAACTAACACGCCCACAACGAGCACTATGATGCCGAGGATTATAAAGCCGCTGCGCCAGTGATAGTTTTTGACGATGTACCCCGCCATCGGCGTCAGCAGCATGGTGCCGGCACCGATTCCTATCGACGCTACCCCTATGGCCACGCCCCTGCGTCTTATAAACCATTTCCCCACAGAGGCGCTACTTACCACCGCGCCGATACCGGCGGATCCTATGCCGCACAAGACCCCAAAGGTTATGTACAACTGGCCCGGCGTTTGGACAAAACCCGTGGCAACAAACCCGATCGCGACGATGCAGGCCCCGATCGTCATGATCCACCTCGGCGCCATCCTGTCGAGCAGACGTCCGCTGACCAGGCCGCCCAGCCCATACATTATCAGGTTTATTGAAAAGGCAAAGGAGATGGCCGACATGGGCCACTGGCGATCCACAAACATCGGATTCACAAACACGCCGAAGCAATATCTGGCGCCATAATTGACACCCAGCGCCCAAAATGCCCCCGCGACAACAAGCCACCCCCAGTATATGTCTTTCAGCCTGCCGGCAATCCCCATACAACAACCCCCGCTTTTTACAAGTCTGTCAAAGTGTGATATCTACATGGCGTCCGATAGGACCACATGGAGCCAGGCACGTCAAATGTCAGCACACATCCGGAAACATAACAGAAAAACGAGGCACATTTACCACCATTCGAGGGGAAGAAGCAAGGAAACACATCGGGAAAGCCGAAAGACCGTAGACCCGCAGGTCGATCCCGCACTGGAGGGGGTGTTTTCCCGCATCGGCAACCCGGACCCGACACCCTTCAGGCCCGATCCCTTTCAACTTGATGCCCTCAAGGCCATACAGGAAAGCGACTGTCTCGTGACGGCGCCGACCGGGGCGGGGAAGACGTGGATCGCCGAAAAGGCCATTCAGTTGATCTATGAGAGGGGCGGACGCTGCTGGTATGCCTCCCCGCTCAAGGCCCTGACCAACTCGAAGCGGACCGAATTCGGAGACATCTTCGGACATGAAAAGGTCGGCATCCTTACCGGAGACACTAAGGAGAACGTAGACGCCCCCATAATCGTGGGAACCACTGAGATCCTCAGAAATAAGCTCTATGAAGCCATGCACAGGGGCGAAGACCTCAATTGTGATCTCGTCGTACTGGACGAGGCCCACTTCCTGGGCGATGAAGACCGGGGCGTGGTATGGGAAGAGATCATGATCTACCTCCCCGTCAGGGTACATATGCTCCTGCTCTCCGCCACCATCGGAAACAACCGGGAGATTGCGGGATGGCTGAGTTCGCTGAGAAACAAGGAATGTATTATTGTAGAAGATACCACACGGCCTGTCCCTCTCTACCCCCTGTTTCTCGATCCTCCGGGAACGATAACACCCCTCTTGAAAGGGAACAAACTCTATAAAACCCCCACCGCCTGGCTTGAAAAGAACAAAACTAGGCGCTCCTTCAGGGGGAAGCTCCCCCCCTTTGATACAATCATAGAAGTCATGCGCACCTTCAACCTGTTGCCGGCAATCTTCTTTCTGAAATCGAGGGGGGAATGCGATGCCGCGGTAGAGTTTTGTAGCCTCTCTTCGGACCGCGGGAACGGCAGACTTTTAGAAAAGGACCTCGACGGAATGCTCGGCCGCCATCCCTACCTGGAAAACCACAAACAACTGCAGGCCCTCCGTCATGCACGGGTCGGAGCGCACCACGGGGGACAGCTCCCGGCATGGAAATCCGTTGTGGAGACCATGATGAAGAAGGAATATCTGGATGTGGTATTCGCCACATCCACGGTGGCCGCCGGGGTGAATTTTCCCGCGAGGACCGTGGTGCTGTTCAACTCGGACCAGTTTAACGGCCACGATTTCATCCCCTTGGACGCGACCGCCTTTCACCAGATGACCGGGAGGGCCGGGCGAAGAGGACAGGACAACATAGGCTTCATGCTGACCTTCCCCGGAAAATTCATGGATCTTGAGCATATCCGAAAGATCTCTTTCGCGAAACCGGAGCAGATAACCAGCCGCCTGCGAAGTGATTTTTCAATGGTGCTCAATCTCCTCCTGTCCCATACCCCCGAAGAGATCAGGGACGTCTTTGAGCGGTCGCTGGCGGATTATCAACACCGGAAGAAGAGGGGGAAGACAACACTCTGGAAGGACTTCAACCGGCACCTGGATTTTCTGAAGGCTGAGGGCTTTGTGGACACACAAAACCGTCTTACGGATGATGGTATCTGGGCCTCGCAACTGAGATTAGACCAGCCCCTCCTGATCGCGCAATGCCTGAGAGATGAAGCCCTCCCGCACGACAGCGAGGCCCTCCTTGCCGCCGTTATTGCGCCCTTCGCCTGTGACAGGAACTCCACTATCGCCATCGACAGGAGCTCGCTGCCGAAACGGCTCAAGAAGGCCTACGACCGGGTCTCCCGGGCCACGACGCCTCTCTCAAAAAGGATGGCTGATGCGGGATTCGACACGGCGCCCCTCCCGCTCTGGGCTGCGGCGGCAATCTACGGATGGGCTGCGGGGGCGGAATGGGACCGCATAATTCAGCGGACCCAGATAGCGGACGGCGACCTTGCCATGCTGATATCGAGAACAGCGGACAGCCTCCATCAGATAGCATCCCTCAAAGACTCGCACCCGCAGGCATCCACCCTTGCCGCCGCGGCACGGAAAGCTATACTCAGGGAACCGATCGTATTCGATTAGCGGGACCCCCTCAATTTCTTTTATGTTCATTATATTGACTGGGAAATTTTTCTGGACAATTAAAGGGCTTTGTGCAAGGCTGATTGACCAAGTAACAGGGGGGAGGGGCGGCAGTCGCCAACTCAATCCCAAGCGCTTCTATGCATTCTCCCTTTCTCCGGAAGGGCTGTTACCCGATGATGTTTGGGGTAAGCCTCCATGTACGTCATGGAGAAAAAAGGTTTTTAGACCTCTTCTCCGGTGCGAAAATATACATCCGATAACCGGGATCTCGGCTTGAGCGTATTTCGCGGCACAGGGAAGAGAAAGACAATTATTATCGAAACAGGAGGATACTGAA
>CAZNBR010000211.1:0-4195 GCA_964571315.1 uncultured Syntrophaceae bacterium | reverse complement strand
GTCCCGGGGAAAGAAGTGTGGGCCCTCTTCAAGGCCTCGGCGGTGGACTGGTATTAAGATCTAACGTTTTCGGTAAGACATCAATAAAAATTCCATCTGTAGACTTTTCGAGATCACCCAGTTAGCAGAATCGCTGTCTTCACAAATCCTCAGAATGTATGCGAGAAGAGTATTGAATATTACCAGTTGAAGCAGCGACACCTGCAAGGAAAGGCTAACAGGTATTAGCGCCCGCTTCTCGATACATAGTTGTTGAAGCAGTAATAACGGATAGGAGTTACAATTGGGGGTTGCATCCGTCAGGTTTACATGGCCGTCGGCGTTGATGTCTCTTTAGAGAAAAATTCAAAAATCTTCCGCATGACCTTGGGGAACAGAAAGATAAAAAAGACGCAGAACGAGACTGGTCTGGCTATTATTGAAACGAGCCATAGCCATTGTAAAGATATATCAAGGGCCTATTGAATTTTCCAAGATGACGTCAACATGGCATTCACGCCAGTGAATATACTATCGTGCCATTATTGTTTTTGCTCCGCACTTTCCCTTTATATTCCAGATACTGAACATGCGCCATGGTTTCTCCAAAGGCAAACCATTTCTGCTGCGCCGGGAATTCCTCCCATGTCTTGGCGGTGATGTCCCAGCTAATGTGGGGGGCAATCTGGAGAATGTTCTTCTCACCATCGCCCAAGGCAACCAGTACTTCATTCAGCCGGGCGCGGTGGTGTTCCTGTAGCTCTTTCACTCTCCCGTGCAGGTCATGCACCAGCCGACGATGCCCTGTCAACACGAGTCTCACATCAAGAGCGTTGACTTTCTCAAGGCTATCCAGATATTCCCCCAGGGAGTTCTCCATCTCTGTCGAGTAGGAGATATTGGGCGTGATATCGAAGAGGATATGGTCGCCGGCGACCAGGATCTTCTTTTCCTCTTCATAGAGGCACGTATGTCCGGGAGAATGCCCGGGCGTCGCTACGCAGCGGAAGTGGAAATCCCCGATGTCGATCATGTCGCCGTCATTGACCATGACGAAATCGATCTTGCGTTTCGATTGATACTTATGGGCCGGATGGCTCATCATGGAGGTCCGGGCAGCGTCGGCGGCAAAACCGTTGGCGATATATACTTCGAGCTGTTTCTCCCAGTGTGCCTGTCCGTTCGTGCGCTGGGCGTATGCCCTTCTTGATTCCAACTCATTGAAGTAGACTTTGGAGCTGTCCGAGGCCAGCGTCCCCAGAAGCCCCATATGGTCTGCATGAAGATGGGTGATGAAAAAATCCGTCTTGTTCAGGTCGACGCCGAGTTTTTGCAAGCTGGCGTTCATTACGCTCAGGCACTCTTCGCGATTAAAGCCCGTATCGATGATCAGAAACCGGTCTCCCCCCTTGACGATATAGCTGTTCAGCCATTTCAGCGGGCTCTTGGGCAGAGGGATTTCCGTATGGTATAGATTGGGCAGTATTTCTTCAAACATGATTTCATAAACCTCCTTTATCGGTCGTAAAATCTTGCATAGTTTTGCCAATCCGTCAATATGTGATCTTTTCGATTGCCGGCCGAGAAATTAGGGAAATTAGGGACACTGGGTCTGTTGAAAAACCCTATCATAAACCTCCTCATTTCAAAAGGGACGTATCAGGAATATAATGGGATGAAACAATATAAACATCTGATATAACTTGACAATATTGCATGTCTGCATTAAGATTTCTCTATCAATCCACATGGGGTGCGTACATGATTGGAACGAGAGACAGGAGCAGACGATGCCTTTTCATCGCCGGTGACATCGAGCAATTCATACCCGATGATCACATATTGAAGCGAGTTGACCGTGTTTTAGATCTAAGCTGGTTACGAGAAACCGTGAAAGGATACTATTGTACGGACAACGGACGCCCCAGCATTGATCCTGAGGTGGCGGTGCGTCTCATGCTTGCCGGTTTTTTTCAGGGGATCGTTCATGATCGCAAACTGATGAGGGAAGCACAGGTAAATATCGAGATCCGCTGGTTTGCAGGGTATGAGCTGGATGAAGTTCTTCCCGATCATTCAAGTTTAAGCAGAATCAGGGATCGCTGGGGTGCGGATACGTTTCAGACCATATTCAGGAAGACGGTTCAGGCGTGCATTGATGCGGGTCTGGTAAGCGGTGAGACTGTGCATGTTGATTCTACCTTAATCCGTGCCGATGTTTCTTGGGAGAGTATTGTAACGAGGCATGCTCACGATGTCATCAGAGAGAACAGAGACGGAGATGATGACGTTTCTGTGAATCCGCCGAAGAGGCGTGGCCGCCCGCGGACAAGAGACAAAAAGCCCAAGAAGGTGAGCCTGACTGATCCTGAGGCGACGATGGCCACTTCGAGCCGAAATCACTACTTGGAGCCGACCTACAAGCAGCATACGACCGTTGATGACCAGGCGGGAGTTGTGATTGACGTTGATCTGACAACGGGTGAAATCAATGAGGGGACGAAGCTGATAGAGACCATTGAGCGGGTTGAATGCATGACGGGAAAGCCGATCAAGCATGTAACAGCGGATAAAGGGTATTCTCATTCAGGCAACTATCGTGAGTTGGATACAAGAGGGATAGACGCAGTGATCCCTCCGCAGCGTGATTCTCATTTTGGGAAGGGTGATGTATCTATCAGGCGATTCAAATACGACGGTCTTCACCGGCGAGTTGTTTGTCCTGGTGGAAAGGTGTTGACACGGTCAAGTCGTAGGAAGAATGGGTGGACATATAAGTCAAAGAGAAGCGATTGCCAAAGCTGCCATCTCTGCCGGCGCTGTTTGCCCCCTTCAGCCAAGACCAGAACGATTTTAATCGTTGACGGTTATGAAGCGTTGTTGCGTGCTCGCAGGCGTAAGGTGCGCGGGTGGGGTGATCCTACAAGGCATTGATATAACCGTCATCGATACCTTGTTGAAGGTATTCATGGAGAAGCCAAGACGCAGCATGGTTTGAGACGTGCGGTACGTCGCGGGTTGGAAAATGTGGCAATCCAGGTATATCTCACGGCGGCGGTTATCAACCTGAAGAGGCTGGCCATGGCCTCTATTGGTTCCGTTCACCGTTGTTTTTACATCATGAACTGCTTGGTGAATAATATATATAAAGCTGTATCAAACTTTGGGAGAAAATATACTTCTTCGGGCGAGAGGTTGTGCATTGTAGCGTAATTGAAACCGAGGTTTTTCAACAGACCCGTATACCCCGATTACTGGGCCGCTGTCTGCTTGGCTACCCTGCTGATCTTTGGCTTTCCGATATCCTTTACCATGGGGGTACTGGCAATTTTCGGAACCCTCTATGTTTTGGGCTCTCAAGGTCTCTACATGGTTGTTATAACCTCGTTCGGTCAAGCGACAAATTTTGTTTATATCGCCATCCCGCATCAGCGATGAGGAGTTGCAGCGGTTCAAGAAAAACGAAGTGAAAAAAATACACGAGATTCCATGCCAGGGGAAGATGCCGCTGCTTCACCTGAAAGGCCTGTTGTCCACCATTTTTTTCTTGACAAGCTATCATTTTCTGGTTAGAGAGTAGATCAACAATTACATGGCATTAGTTGGTTAAATTCAGCGATGTCCGGTTAAGAATTTGCATATGATTGATCCTGGTTTGGCGGCCGATAAATCCAGACGCCGGGTTCATTTATAATATCGTAGATGCTCATTTCGTTGCGGATATTAATGGAGATTTCCCGGAGACGTTTGACGGAAACCTTTTCGTTATGCTGGTCATAGCAGTAGATGGCCAGGAGGATATATGTAATCAATCCGGCCAGAATCTGGACCATGAGCCCATATTGACTCCTTGAAGTCAGGTGATAGACCTTCAGATGACGTTTCCACCAGCCGAAGAAAATCTCGATGTTCCACCTGAGCTTATAGGCGAAGGCAATCTGTTCGGCGGTGAGATCGTGGCGATCGGTGGCGATCCAGTAATTGACGTTCGCCACCCGATAGCCGACCAGGCGGAGTTCCCTTTCCGTACAATTGACGCCCTTGGTCCCCAGAAGAACGACAGCGTCATAAAAGACGATGCTGTCGGGTTGAATGTCATTCGTTCTGACGATGGCCTTTTCCGTGGAGGCTTTGATCCGACAGATAAAATGTTTGCCGTCTGCTTGCCAGGTGTCAAAGAGCTTATGGCTTTGGTAGCCTCGATCCATGACGCCCG
>CAZNBR010000210.1:0-4199 GCA_964571315.1 uncultured Syntrophaceae bacterium | reverse complement strand
GTCAACGATCCTTTTTATTCACCCCCTTCGGTAACATTTAATATGAGGCAATTCGTCAACAGGCCTTGACTTGAAGAGGCAATGATAATAAGTGTATAAAAGGTCAAAGGGGGATTGCCCGGTTAGTGTTCCAGAAACCTGAGGAGGGGGGTACAGGAAGTGGCGGAAGGTACGATAAAATGGTTTAATGAGAAAAAGGGGTTTGGTTTTATCGAAAACGGTGATGGTGGGGAAGATGTGTTCGTCCATTTCAGCGCTATACAGGCGGAAGGGTTCAAGACCTTGCATGAGGGACAGCGCGTCAGCTTCGACATCGAAAACGGCGCGAAGGGGTTATCGGCAGTAAACGTGGTAGCTTTGTAAAGGAACCATCATACAACAAGAAATATCGTACAATAAGCAGAGGTGTTCTCGGCGTGGGGAACGCCTCTCTTTTTTCCGGGACATACCCGTCGCCTGTTTCCGGATAGGGGGTTTTCCTAAAAAAGAGAAGCTGGCGGAACGCTCACCCCTCCCCCACACCTAACAATCTTTTGACATATTCCGGCAAATAGATTAGAAAAGCTGATCCTCTGAAATTCGAGAAAGCACGGGAGAGAGCTATGTATAACGCAAGCGACTTGAGAAAAAACCTGAAGATACAGATCGACGGCGATCCGTACGTGATCGTTGACTTTAGCTTTGTAAAACCGGGAAAGGGACAGTCCCTCTATCGATGCAAGCTCAAAAACATGATCAACGGAAACCAGTTCGAACGGACCTACCGGTCCGGAGACACCTTCGAACCCGCCAATCTCCGGGAAAAGAAGATGCAGTACCTCTACGAAGAAGACAGGCAATACTGCTTCATGGAGGCCGAAACCTATGAACAAGTCTACCTCACCGAGGACCAGGTGGGGGATGCAAAAGGCTTCCTGTCCGACAACCTGGACGTCGAGATCCTTTTTTTCGGGGAGGAGCCACTCGGGATCACCCTCCCCAACTTCGTCGACCTGACGGTCACCGTCGCGGAACCGTGGGCGAAAGGGGACTCGGTTACCGGGAAGTCAAAGCCGATTGTCGTGGAGACGGGTTACGCGCTCCAGGCGCCCCCCTTCGTCGAAGAGGGCGAGAAGATACGCATCGATACGCGTACCGGCGAATACCTGACCCGTGTCAAGGAATGATGGCAACAGACTGGAGGCTCACCAAAAAGAGAGGCGCCCTTCAGATCCGCGCCCTGATGATCCGGGCGATACGCAGATTCTTCACGGACAGAGACTACCTCGAGGTGGAAACCCCCTCCCGGATCCCCGGCCCCGCCCCGGAATGCCACATCGACGCGATCCCCTCGGACGGCTGGTACCTGCACACCTCCCCAGAACTGTGCATGAAGCGCCTCCTGGCCGCCGAATATCCCCGCATATTTCAGATTACCAGATGTTTTCGCGGCGCAGAGAGAGGATCGCGCCATATACCGGAATTTACCCTCCTCGAGTGGTACGAGAGCGGGAGCGACTATTGCCGGATGATGGAGGTCTGCGAAGAACTGATCATCTCCGTTGCGCATGACCTCGGTCACGAAGGAAATATCACGTATCGCGGACGGCAGATCGTGATGCACAGACCATGGGAGAGGATCTCCGTTACAGAGGCATTCAGGCGCTACTCCCCCGTATCCATGGAAGAGGCGCTGGAGGGAAACCGTTTTGACGAGATCATGGTCGACGAGATTGAGCCCCGTATCGGGACAGAAGGACCCGTATTCCTGTACGATTATCCGGTGGCTCTCGGAGCGCTCGCGCGGGCAAAGCAGGCGGATCCGAGGGTGGCGGAGCGCTTTGAACTGTATATGGGGGGGCTCGAACTGGCCAACGCCTTCTCGGAGCTGACCGATGCACAGGAGCAGCGGACGCGCTTTGAAGAGGAACTGAAGAACCGCCGTGCATCCGGCAAGGCGGCCTACCCCATGCCTGAAAAGTTCCTGGCCGCTCTCCCCGCCATGCCCGAATCGTCGGGAATCGCCCTGGGAGTAGACCGGCTGGCGATGATCTTTACGGACAGCGAATCGATCGACGACGTGGTGGCCTTCACCCCCGAGGATCTGTAACCCGTTCCCCCTAGTACATCGATTCTATAACATCGGCGAACTGCTCGTTTATGGATTTGCGCTTGACCTTCATGGTCGGGGTCACTTCGCCATCCTCGGTATACAGTTTCTTGTCGAGAATCCTGAATTTTCGTATATTCTCCACCCGCGCGACCTGTTTGTTCACCTTGTCGATTTCACCCTGAATAAGAGTTATGACCTCTTCCGTTCTGGTCAGGGTGGCAAAGGTGGTGTACTGGACCTTGTGGTCCTGGGCAAATTTGGTGACGTTTTCCTCGTCGATGACTATGATGGCCGACAGATATTTCCTCTTGTCGCCGATTACGACCGAGTCATTGATATAGGGCGAGAATTTCAACAGATTCTCGATAAACTGGGGAGCGACATTCTTACCGCCGGCCGTGATGATCAGGTCCTTCTTCCGGTCCGTGATCTTGAGATACCCCTCTTCGTCAATCTCCCCCACATCCCCCGTGTGCATCCAGCCGTCAACGAGAACCTCTCGGGTGGTTTCTTCGTCTTTATAGTAGCCCTTGAAAATCCCCTTGTGCTTCACCACGATCTCTCCGTCGTCGGCGATCCGCACCTCCGTGCCGGGGAGGGCTCTCCCCACCGTTCCCAGCTTGAAGTTGAATTGATCAGACATATGGGTGACTCCTGTCGTTTCCGTCATCCCGTACCCTTCACGGATCGGGATACCGATACTCTGAAAAAACTTTAATATCTCGCCTGAAATCGGCGCGGCGCCCGAGAACCCCAGGCGGATTTGATCAAAGCCGAGACGCTCCTTCAATTTCCAGAAGACACAGAAGTAGGCCAGGTTATAGGCGAGGTTAAGCCACAGGGGAATCTTCTCCTTGGCGAGCTTCATCGCGTTATACCTGCCCCCGATCTTCACGGCCAGATTATAGGCCATTCGCTTGAGCCAGGTGGCATCGGCCATCTTCAGGACGATGGCGGAGTAATATTTTTCCCAGATCCGCGGTACGGCATGAAAAAATGTCGGCGAGACTTCGCGCATATCCGCCATAACGGTATCGGTGTTTTCGGTAAAATTCACCGTCTGACCGACGGTGAGGTGGTTCATAATATCGAAGATCTGTTCATAGACATGATTGAGGGGCAGAAAGGAGATGCTCTCATCGCCCTTTTTCATCTCTATCACCTGCTGAGACGCCCTGCCGACCCAGAGGTAGTTTTCATGAGTCAGCAACGCCCCTTTCGGCGGCCCGGTGGTCCCCGAGGTATAGATGATCCCCGCTATGTCCTCCGGCTTGGCCAAGGCGATCAGCCGACCGAAGAGCGCGGGGTCTTTCTTGTCTTCCTTCCTCCCCAGTTCAAGGAGCTGATCGAAGCTCATAAACATGGGATCTTCGAAATGCTTGAGCCCCTCCATTTCCCAGACAATCAGCTTCTTCAGTTTCGGGGTCTTGTCCCTGAAGACCAAGGCCTTATCCAGCTGCTCCTCATCCTCGCAGATATAGACCACCGAATCGGAGTGCCCCACCACATATTCACACTCCTTTGCCGGATTCGTCGTGTAGACCCCCGCCCAGGCGCCGCCGGCGCAGACGATCCCCAGAGCCGAGTAGAGCCACTCAGGCCGGTTCTCACCGATGATCGCCACATGGTCACCATATTCCACGCCCAGGGCGTGAAGGCCCAAGGCCACGTTCTTCACGTTTTCTAGGTACTTGGCCCAGGTAATGTCGTGCCAGATACCGAAGTCCTTTTTTCGCATCGCAACCCGCCCGGGCTGCTTTTCAGCCATAGCCACCAACGCCGTGGGCAACGTATCACTTGCCATCTATCTTCCCCCTTCAGGACAGTTCACTCATGAGCACCTGCATCATACTAACGGAACCGAACCTTTCTCCGGTACCGTTTATATCCCTTCACCGACTCCTCGGTGGCGATCCCCAGATAAAATTCCTTGACATCATCGTCCTCCCGGAGAACCTCCGGCTTATCGGCACGGACGATTCTGCCATTCTCCAGAAGATAGGCGAAATGAGAATATTTGAGGGCCATGTTGACGTTCTGCTCAACCAGGAGAACGGTAACCCCATCCTTTTCATTGATGTTTTTTATAATGCCGAAAATCTCCTGT
>CAZNBR010000209.1:0-4259 GCA_964571315.1 uncultured Syntrophaceae bacterium | reverse complement strand
ATCCCAGAACGCCGATCTTGGCGCCGTAAAAATAGGAAAGGGATATATCCTTTAAGACAGGCTTGTTCTGGTAGAATTTACTGACCCTCATCATGCTGTAAATAATCTTTTTCGTATCAACACTCATGGAGTAACCCTCTTGATCTCTAAAGTATGTCGGGATGACATTGTGCCGACCGTCTCTTTATCAGTTTGCCTCGCGGCCGGCAATACATAAAGAAGCCCTGCGACACCCGCGTTCACGCAGTTCGTCGGCGCTGATGGTCGGGCGGCAGTACCGGCACCGCAAGCACATTTTTCTTTTTCGGCAACAAAACAAGGGAGAGATGCCTGCATGAAAAGTCATATCCGATGCCGTTTCTTCGGCTGATGGTTCGGGCGGGAACGGGTGTCCCGGGTCTTTGTTCCCGATCGATCGGTTTGCTGTTTCTTTGTCCTGTGGTCCGCCAGGATATCTTTTTGTCTTTCTCTGCCGCGGTACGTTTTTTCCACGAAACAGGGTTTTCCGTTAAAGGGGTCGCGCTCCGTCCAGTACATAAGGGTGGACCAGGTCGACGGCGTGGGCGTGAACACCTGAACTTGCTCGGGCAGGAACTGCAGATCCCCGAGGGCAAATGACCGAAGCCGCGCCATATCGTCGTCGGTGCACCCGGGATGGGCGGCGATGAGATAGTAGGTCAGAAACAGCTTCTTTTCTCCCCGTTTTGTAAGGTCGAAAAAGAGTTCCCTGAAGGCGAGCAGCGTCTCCCGTCCCGATTTCCCCATTTTCTGAAGGACATGCGCCTCCGAGTGTTCCGGCGCGAGCTTCATCTGTCCCGAAACGTGATGCCGGATAACCTGCTTCAGATATTCCGTGCCGTGTTTCCTGTCGGCCATGACCAGGTCATGCCGTATCCCCGAGGCGACAAAGACCTTCTTGACGCCAGGCACCGCCCGGAGCGCTTTCAGCAGCGATATCTGCTGTCCGTGATCTATCGTGAGCCGTGGGCATATCTTCGGGAAGAGGCATCGTTTGCCCGGGCAGCAGCCCTCCTTCTCTTTTCTGTCACAGTCGATGCCGTACATATTGGCCGTCGGCCCGCCTACATCCTGTATGATCCCCTTGAAGCGGGGGTGCCGTGTGAACGCGCGGGCTTCACCCAGGATCGACGCCCGGCTGCGCGACGTCACCTTCCGTCCCTGATGGACCGTTATGGCGCAGAAATTACATTCTCCATAACATCCCCGATGGGTCGCGATGGAGAAGCCGATGGTTTCCAGGGCCTTCACCTTCCCCTGGCTCCGGTAATGGGGGTGAAGCTCCCTTTCATAGTTCAGATCGTGGACGGCATCGAGCTCCTCGCCGGAGAGAGCGTACGCGGAAGGGGTCTGAATGAGATAGCGGTTGTCCTGCTTCTGCGCCAGCGGCAGGGCGGTCATCGGATCGTTGTTGCGATAAAAGAGACGGAACATCTCCGTGAAGGCGTCTTTATCCCGCGCCGCGTCCTCGAAAGACGGCAATTCCAGACAGCCCTCGGGAATAGCGGGGGACGCGTAACAGATTCCCCGAATTCCACGGGGGTCGCCGCCCGCTTTGAGGCAGGCCGCCAGTTCGACAACGGAACGGTCCGCCATGCCATAGAGCAGGTAATCGGCCTTTGCGTCAAAAAGAATGGATCGTCGTATCGTATTGGACCAGAAATCATAATGGGCGATCCGTCGCAGGCTGGCCTCGATGCCGCCGAGAACAATGGGTCTGGTTTTCTTGAAATGGGTCCTGATGAGATTGCTGTAGACAATGGTTGCCCGATCGGGACGGCGGTCGTTTACACCTCCCGGCGTATAGTCGTCGCTCCTGCGCTTCCGGCCCGAGGCGGTATAGTTGGCCACCATGGAATCGATGCAGCCGCCGGTCACGCCCCAGAACAGCCGGGGTTCCCCCAGCCGGCTGATGTCGTCGCCCGAGGCCCTGTCGGGTTGAGCAATAATGCCCACGCGGTAACCGGCATCGAGGAGGATCTTCCCGATGACGGCCACGCCGACGAAGGGCGAGTCGATATACCCGTCGCCTGTAATCAGGATGATGTCGAGCCCGTCCCATCCGAGCTCTTTCATTTCCTTGCGTGTGGTGGGAAGAAACATGGGAATTGTCCTGTAATCCGGGAGCTGCCGGGTAGCTCCGATGCCACCTGAGGGGGCCTTTAAAAACCTTCAGGATTCTGTACCCTCAGATTTGAGGTTCACCACCTTAATCGTACGGCCGCCATACGCAACCGTCTGGCCGTTTCTGATCTTACATCGTTTCCGGTATTCGACGGTTCCGTCAACGCTGACCAGTCCGTTTTCGATTTCAATCTTTGCCATACCGCCCGTTCCACACAACCCCGATGCCTTTAACAGCTTGTTCAGCTCGATATAGTCACCCGAGAATTCAAGTGTTTCCATGCTATTTCCCCTGTAGCCCTTTCAGTGGTTCAAAGAGATATTCGAGCCCGTTCATTTTTATTTCATACACCGTGCGAAGCATATCACCCAGTTCGCCCGGGGGAAAGCCTTTCCGTGAAAACCAGACGACATATGATTCGGGAAGATCCACAAGATACCGGCCGGCATATTTACCGTAGGGCATTTTTGCCTGAGCCAGCCTCAATAGTTGGTGATAATCGGATTTCATGGCCTTCGGAATTCATGGAAGAGTCCTGTTTATACTGCTCACCGTCGCCGGAATGTTGCATCGTCCGCCCGATTTTAGTGTAGATTTCACAAAAAAGACCGATAATCTTATCGTGTCCTTTTCGCAGAAGCGGGAATCTGATGATTATCAGACCGGATAACGCCAGTATTATTATTAATAATAAATAGCTCCGGGTTCTTTAATACGAATTCCAGGATCTTACAACATCATTTTTTGTATCAGGCCAGCTGTGGACGGGGCGAGTGCCCTCGAGAGGGAGAATAATGGACGGGGAATTCTGTGTAGTCCTTCCTGAAAGAAACAATCAGTCTTAACCCTTACGGATCATCTCACCAGATGGGAGAGAAAAACTCTATGGAAGATCAATCTAAAACAAAACAGGTTTTGATCCAGGAATTGGCTTATCAGCGGAAGAGAATTGCAGAGCTGGAGCAACTAGAATTCAGACATCGGCAGTTGGAGGAATCGTTGCGTCAAAGCGAGGAAAAACATCGCTTTTTGGTGGAACAGATGAAAGACACCGTCTGGACCCTCGGCATGGACATGAAACCTACCTACGTGAGTCAATCCAGTACGAACAATTTGGGTTTCACTCCCGAAGAGCGGTTGCGGCAATATCTGTCGGAAATGGTAACACTGGAAACATATTCAAGGGTTATGGATGTGTTTGCCCGGGAACTGGAGAAGGAAGAGGAGGGAACCGCCGATCCCGACCGGTCTGTTGAAATAGAGATGGAATATTATCATAAGGATGGCCATACACAGTGGTTGGAAAACAGGATTCACGCGATTCGCGATAACGACGGCAGACCCGTGGGCCTTCACGGAGTATCGAGAGACATCACCAAGCGCAAGAAAGCGGAAGAGGATCTGAAGGAAACCCTCGAAAGTCTTAGAAAAGCGCTCGGAGCCACCATTCAGGTCATGGTATCGGCCGTGGAGACCAGAGATCCCTATACCGCCGGTCACCAGCTCCGAGTTGCCGATCTTGCCCGTGCTATTGCCACGGAGATGGGATTACCCAAGGAGGAAATCGAGGGAATCCGTGTTGCAGGCTCCATCCATGACATCGGGAAACTGTCTATCCCTGCGGAGATATTGTCCAAGCCTACAAAACTGACTGAGCTAGAGTTTTCCATGATTAAAGAACACCCCAGGAAGGGATACGAATTTGTGAAGGATATAGAATACTCCCGACCCCTGGCGGGAATTGTCTATCAGCACCATGAACGAATGGATGGCTCGGGTTATCCAAGAAATCTGAAAGGGGATGATATTCTCATCGAGGCCCGCATCCTCGCCGTTTCCGACGTGGTGGAGGCCATGTCCTCACACAGGCCCTACCGTTCCAGCCTGGGCATTGATGTGGCTTTGAATGAAATCGAGAAGAACAGAGGGATCTTATACGATGCTACTGTCGCAGATGCCTGTTTAAGATTATTTTCGGAAAGGGGTTTTCAGTTTGCAGAAGCTAGATGATTATTAATCGAAATCCTCGCCCCAATTCTGTCCTTAAGGTTGAGGATCAGCAGGTGCTATACGTAACAAAAAGATGATTGCAACTTTAGCGTATTAGGTTCATCAT
>CAZNBR010000208.1:0-4265 GCA_964571315.1 uncultured Syntrophaceae bacterium | reverse complement strand
ACGGACATCCTGGCTGTACGGGAGACATGGAAGAAACTTCGTTGAGGCAATCGTGGAGCGGGCGGAGAAGACCGGAAAACTGGAGGTGGTCGACGATCAGAGGGGTTCTCCCACCTATACGGTGGATCTGGCGGCGGCGGTGCGGGTTCTTATCGAGGGTGATCACCGGGGCGTTTTCCACCTGACAAACAGGGGGGTATGCACCTGGTACCAGTTTGCCCTCAAAATCCTGGAATACAGAGACATGGCGGACGTCAGCATCGTTCCCATACGATCGGCACAGCTGGGAAGGTGTGCTCCCCGTCCGGAATACTCGGTCCTCAGTTGCAGAAAATTCGCCGATGCCACACACCGGACGATGCGGTTCTGGCAGATAGCGCTCGAGGAGTATATGGCCCGGATGAGCTAAGGGGGGGGGACACATGGCCGCCGTGGACAGAGACAACCTCCGGAGGGTACATCCCGTTCCAAACACGGGTTTTGCCCGGGCCTACCTTATCGAAGGCGAAGAAGGTCTCATGGCCGTTGACGTGGGGAGCCCCGGGTGCGCAAAGGATATAGCCGATCACATAACCCGTGTATTGGGTCGCACCCTGGATGATCTGCACTATATAACGGCTACTCACTTTCATATAGACCACATCGGCGGAATCGGCCACCTGCTCGGTATGTGTCCGCCCCGGACACGAGTCCTGTTCCATGCCATGGTGAGGAATTATCTCACGGGAAAGAGGAAGATATCGCTGATAAAGAACTGGTTCGTGGGCCTTCCCCCCGCGACGGTAGTCAGCGCCCGCTACCTGAGAAGGTTTTCGCATCTGGGCGTTGAGAGCCTGACGGGGATCCCCCTCCCGGGACTGAGAAATATCATCAAGCTTCCCTTCAACCTCGACCGGATTGATTATTTCGGAGATGAGAAAGATAAAATATCCTCCCTCGGCGATTTCGGTTTCGTGGGATGGAAAGCGTTGAAGACCCCCGGCCATACGGAAGATTCGGTCTGTTTTCTCAACGAGGCGACGGCGGAACTGCTGTCGGGGGATCTGATCATCAGTCTATCCGCAGACGGCAGGGGAGAGCTGAACCGGTTTTACTGGAGGCGGGATCATATAAAGGAATCGTACGAATATCTGCTCAGAACCATCAACCCTACGGTTATCTATCCCGGTCATGGCGAGGTGATAGCCGGGGGTGCCGATACCCTCTCAAAGGTCAAGACCTTTGCCGGAGATGCGGCAGCCCGGAACCTTTGAGAAAGAGGAGGTCGCCTTGCAGGGAAAAATAGTCGTCATGTCCGAAGAGCTGTCCAATAGGATAGCCGCCGGCGAAGTGGTCGAGAGACCTTCTTCCATCGTCAAGGAGCTTGTCGAGAACTCCCTCGATGCTGGCGCAACCGATATCCTCGTTGAACTTGAGAGCGGCGGGAAGCGATCAATAAAGGTTGTGGACAACGGCAGGGGGATCGATCGGGATGACGTGGCACTCGCGTTTGAGCGGCACGCCACGAGCAAGATATACACCTTCGAAGAGATCCACACGATAACCTCCTTTGGGTTCCGCGGGGAGGCCATTGCGAGCATAGCCTCCATATCCAGGATTGAAATGCTGACAAGGCGCACAGAGGCCTCGTCAGGCACGCGGGCCGTGGTAAGGGGGGGAAGGATCGAAGAAGTTATGGATGCGGGCTGCCCCGTCGGCACGTCGGTCCGGGTTACCGATATCTTCTATTCTACGCCGGCCCGGAAGAAGTTTATGAAGGGGGATTCCACCGAACAGGCTCACTGCATGGATGCCATCGTGCGACTGGCCCTCTCCAACCCGGGGGTGAAAATACGGGTCGTTGCGAACGGCAGGACCATACTCAATGTGCCGAAGACGAAAAACCTGTCCGACAGAATCGCCCTTGTCTTCGGCGACGACTTCGGGAGCCATGCCCTTCCGGTTGAGGGGCGTAAGGGGGATGCGACCCTCCGCGGGGTCATTTCCCCGCCTGATCGCACACGATCAAACACGAAGGGGCAGTTCTATTTTGTCAATAACCGGTTTATACGGGACAAGGTCCTGAATCATTCGGTTATAACCGCGTACCGGCGACTGATAGAACCCCGGAGGTTTCCGTACGTCGTTCTGTTTATAGACATGCCCACCGGCGATGTGGATATCAATGTCCATCCCTCCAAGATGGAGGTCCGTTTCAGGAGTCCATCGGACATATACAGCCTCATCAGGGAGACCCTCGCACGCGCCCTGGCCGGCATCCCTGTCGCCCTTCCTGATTTTCAGAGACCCTCAAGCGCGGACACATACCGGGAAAGGGTCGGAGAGACGTTACAGCGGTACACCCTCCAGTCGGGCGCTGAAAAGAGGATCTTTGACATGAAGGCCCCGCAGACAGGGATGAGGACGGCGCCGGGTCCCCTGGGTGGGGGAGAAGGAATCAGAGAGAGGTCGGATCTTTTCGGTGGGCATGTCCCTGTCGCACCGGGCGAGGGGGTATCCTTTTCCTCCCTTACATACCTGGGACAGGTTGCGGGGACCTACCTTGTGTTTTCAGCGGACAGCGCTCTCATCCTCATGGATCAGCACGCGGCCCACGAGAGGGTGCTCTTCGAGAAGCTGAGGATCTCAAGGGGAGGGGAGGTGGCCGCTCAGGGCCTCCTGATCCCTGAGGTTGTGACCCTGCAGCCCGGCCGCTTTGATCTCCTGATGAATACCGTCGATGTGCTGAATGGTCTGGGGCTCGGCGTGGAGCGGTACGGCGAAAACACGGTCGTTGTAAAACAGGTTCCCGCGTTCCTTACCGGGTGCAATCTCGAAGCGCTTATCTCCGATGTCATAGAAGAGATCGGCGATACGGGAAAGACTGAAAATCTGGATGAAACACGGGACAAGATCCTTGCGCTCATGGCGTGCAAGGGTGCCGTTAAGGCCAATGACGCGCTCGCGGCCTCAGAGGTCGCGGCGCTGTGCGAGGACCTCGATGCGATACCGTTCGCGGCAACCTGCCCGCATGGAAGACCGCTCTATACCGTGATCGGGCTGCGGGACCTGGAGAGGATGTTCAAGCGACGATGACGGATACCCATGGGGCGGGAGCAGCTCCCCCAGGAGGGGAACACCCCCGAAACCCTGTCCCGCAACCGTGCCTTATCATTATTACCGGCCCCACCGGTGTGGGGAAAACCGGCCTGGCGATCAGGCTTGCCGAGGGGTTCGACGGAGAGATTGTCAGCGCCGACTCGATGCAGGTCTACCGGCATCTGGATATCGGCACTGCGAAACCCTCCGTGGAAGAGCAGGCGCGCGTGCCCCACCACCTGATCGATATCGTCGATCCCGACGAAGAATTCAACGCCGCTATGTTTGCCGAGCGGGCCGATGCGGCGATTCATTCCCTTCACATGAGGCGAAAACAAGTGTTCGTGGTGGGGGGCACAGGGTTATACTTGGACGCCCTGCTCGGCGGGCTCTTGAAGGCCCCCGGCGCTGACGGAAGGCTTCGTGATTCCTATAGACAGGAGGCCGTTCGGCACGGAAAGGGATACCTGTATAAACGGCTGAAGGAGATCGATCCGGCAGCCGCGGTGGGGATACACCCGAATGATCTGGTCAGGACGATCAGGGCCCTTGAGGTCATGGAACAAACCGGGCAGTCGATTGTTGCAATCCAGGGTGAACACCGGTTCGGCAGCATGGCCTATGACTGTATAAAGATAGGCCTCACTGTCGACAGGGGCCTCCTGTATGACAGGATCAACGACAGGGTCGAACGGATGATGGCGGACGGGCTTGTAGAGGAAGGTCAGCGGCTTCTGGAGATGGGGTATGACGAATCGGCCCTCCCCCTGCAATCCATGACCTACCGGAATGTGATCTCCTATATCCGAGGGAACCAGAGCCGGCAGGATATGGTGAGGCTGATCAAACGCGATACGAGGCACTACGCGAGAAGACAGCTGACATGGTTCAGGAGAGACCCGGCCATCAAATGGTTTGCCCCTCAGGATGAAAATATGATAAGCAGGGCAGTCAAATCCCGGGTTTTGGGGCCTTGACACCCAAACCTCGAAACTCAAAACGTAAGAAGGACGTGTTATGGGAAGAGAAGAACTGAGTAAAGTATATGAATCTCGAGATGTTGAAGAAAAGTGGTACCAACGCTGGCTCGACGAGGGGCTGTTTCACGCCCAGGACGCCAGCGACAAAGAACCCTTTTCAATAGTGATTCCTCCGCCGAATGTTACCGGGATACTTCACATAGGGCA
>CAZNBR010000207.1:0-4314 GCA_964571315.1 uncultured Syntrophaceae bacterium | reverse complement strand
GAGGCCGCCGCTGCCTATATCCATTATACAGGGATGCCCCCCCTTTTTACCGATGCTCTCTGCAACCTTGAGCACCTCGGGTATCAGTTTCCGGGAAAGTTCCTGGTCCATGAGCTTCATCTCAGCATTGGTATCCTCAATGAATCTCTTGTAATCCCTGAATTCCTTCTGGTAGGCGAGTTCCTTTTCCTTGTAGGCGCTTTCCGTCAACACAGGGGCCTGTTTCTTCAGGTCATCCTGCATCTTTTGAAGCTGGCCTTCCATCTGCTGTCTCTGTGTCTTCTTCCCCTCGATAAACTTCTGCAGATCAAGCCCCGCAGCCTTCCCGGCATCCGATTCCAGGACAACCTTTTTCATGTCGATAAAGGCTATCTCTCCCGCCTCGGCAGCACAGATGCCCGCCAGTATAAAAGAAGCAACCACAAAAAAACTCATGACCTTTCTCATAAAAAACTCCTCCTGTTGTAATGTATGGCTTCGTACTTTCTCACAAAGTATCTACATAAACCAACCTATGGTAAACTCCCACCTGCTCGGAGACTCACCGTCTTTCCTGTCAAGGACATATCCCCACTCCAGTCTCAGCGGGCCGATCGGGGAATACCAGCGCACCCCCGTTCCCGCCGTTTTTCGCATGTCACCCAGATGATATCCCTCGTTCCACGCATTGCCCGTATCAAAGAATACGACCCCCTTCATGCCGGCGTCTTTAAGAAGGGGAAAGACGACCTCCGCCGTGAAATTCAGCATGGTCTCGCCGCCTATGGCATCGCCCGCCGAGTCAACAGGCCCTACGTCCCTCAAGCCCCTGAGGGAATTTATCCCGCCCAGGTAAAAACGCTCATAGACGGGGATCTCCTTCCCCTCGTTCGGCTGCATATACCCCGCCTTTCCGCGGACCCCGAGCACATTATCCATGGGCAGAGGGAAAAACCAGCTGGAATTGGCCCTGTATTTCGTAAAGCTGACATCTCCCTGAAAAATCGTTCCCGTGTGCTCCACGGAAACACTGTTTTTGGAACCCCCCGAGGGGAAGATCGTGTCGTTTGTCGTATCACGTTCGAGCGTCAAGGTAACACCGCTCGAGGTGCTCTGCCCCTCCTGATCCCTGATATACTTGGATGCGGTCACCTCCACATTTCTAACGTTATTGGTTGTCAGCCGGTAGCCGACGTAGCCCTTCACATATTCAAAGAGGGGGTATCCCAGCATCATCCCGAATCCCTGGGTGTCGACATCGTACGAGTCATAATCCCGCTGCATGTCCCATAGGTCGAACTTGCTCCACAGGGGCATATCAAACAGCCAGGGTTCCACAAAAGAGATCTGATAGTTCGTTGACGTTGACCCCATGTAGGCGCTGAGGCTCAGGGTCTGTCCCCTCCCGAAGAGGTTTTGCTGGGACACCTGAGCCATGAGCACCACGTTTTCTGCGGCGCTGTATCCGGCCCCGATACTGAACATACCGGTGGGCTTTTCCCTGACATGGACATCTATATCCATAAGCCCCTCATCGGGACCCTTTTCCGTCTGGAAATTTATCTCTTCAAAGTATCTCAGCCTGTTGAGCTCCATATAGCTCGCCTTGAATTTGCTGCTGTCATAGAGGTCTCCTTCTACAGCTTCAAGTTCTCTGCGTATCACCTTGTCTCTCGTCTTGGTGTTCCCCGTTATGGATATCCTGTTGATGTATACAAGATTACCCTTCTCTATATTGTAGGTTACATCGATCTTCTGCTGATCATCCCTGGACACGGTCCGCGGAACAACGGTGGCATAGGCATAGCCGTCTTCCTTGCAGGCCTCTGTCAGGATATCAATATCCTTTATGATGGCCTCCCGGTCGAAATAGTCTTTTCTGGTGATCCGAAGCCGCGTCATCAGCTCTGACCGTGGAACATCGAGGGTATCACCCGTAATCCTCACATCACCGACCCTGAATTGTTTCCCTTCGGTTATTGCTATCTTGATGTATATCCACTTCCTGTCATGGGTGATCTCGGGTTCGCCGATCCCGGCACTGGTATACCCGTTGTTCAAGTAAAAAACCGTCAGCTTGTTGATATCCTGTTTTAACAGAGCCTCGTTGAATTTGCCCGATTTTGAGATAAAATGGAACATGCCCCACTCCGATGTCCCCATCATCTCTTTCAGTTCTTTGTCCGTATACGCCCTGTTCCCCTCAAAGGTAATCTCCTTTATATTGAGCTCTCTGTTCTCTTTTATATCAAATATTACCCGGACACCCTTTTTCTGTTCATCCAACCGGTATGTGATCTGCGCGTTCAGATACCCCTCATTCTTGTAGAACGTTTGTATTTTTCCTATGTCCGACTGCAGTTTGTTGAGATTGAGAACCTGTTTTTCCTTGACCGTGACCAGTCCCTCTATATCGCCCTTGTCTATATCGTCAGCCCCCTCAATGTCCACGGTCGTTATCTGGGGCAGCTCTTCCAGTGTAAATTCTATAACCTTCCCTTCATGGGTATCGATGACCTTCGCCTTGATATCCTTAAAGTAACCCATCTTGTATATGGCTTTTATGTCGGAGGAAAGGTTCTCCTTCGAAAAGAGCTTGCCTTTCGTGCTTTTCAGAACATTATATATAACATCGTTCTCGATCCTGAGGTTTCCTGCCAGCCGTACCTCCGCTATCCTTTGCCCGGTCAGTATCTTCAAAAGGATATCGTTCTTCAACCGTAAAACCAGGGGATCAAGATCATCCCCCTGGGCAAAGATAGTGGAACGATACCCGCTTTTGACGTTTATCACTCCAACGTCCGCACTCAACATGTCGCCCAGTTTGGTAAGGCTCCCCGCAACGACAAATCCGGCTCCCGTCTGTCTCCCGACAAGGACAGCCAGCTGATCATCCGCCTTTTTCCCTTTAATCAGCCCCTGGAAAGACTCTTCCTTGACAATTTCGATGTATCCGGATTCTTTCAGCCCGGTTGACAGTTGAGCGGCTATCTGTTTTTGCAGTGAAAGGGCTCCTTCGCTGCTGTGTACCTCAAAGGGGAAAATGGCAACCCTCTGGGCACCCTCCTTCTCGACAGAGGATTGCGTGGCGGACAAGACATTCAGAGGGAAAAACATAAGGAGCAGCACGATGATAAAAAGACATTCTCTGTGTTTATAGATCATAGATCTCCCCATCCTTCAGGTTGATAGTCCGAGACATGCCATCGGCAAGTAATCTGTTATGGGTGACTACAATAAGGGTGGTATTCTGCGCCTTACCAAGGGCTAAAAGCAGGCCTTGTATCTTCCCCCCCGTTTCCACATCAAGGTTTCCCGTCGGTTCATCTGCCAGGATTACATCCGGATTCATCAGTATCGCCCTCGCTATGGCGACCCTCTGCTGCTCGCCTCCGGAAAGCTCGCCCGGTTTGTGCGTCAACCTACCATCAAGCCCCACGTCCGTCAAGACAATCTCCGCCTTCCGGTACGCATCGTCTTTCGACATCCCCTGTATCAGGGCGGGCATGGCGGCGTTTTCCAGGGCGGTAAACTCGGGAAGCAGGTGGTGGAACTGGAAGACAAACCCTATTCGCTTGTTTCTGAACTCGGCACGCCGGGGCTCATCCCACTCGAAAATATCCGCGCCGTCAAAAAGCACCCGGCCGGAAGTAGGATGATCAAGCGCCCCGAGTATCTGGAGAAGGGTGGTTTTACCGGTGCCGGAGGCACCCAGAATCGCCAGGGATTCCCCCCTCGCAATGCTGCAATCGATCCCCTTGAGCACCTCGATCCGGGTTCCATCCTTTATGAAGGTCTTTGTCAGCTGGTGGATTTCTATCATCACACCCCCCACTTATTCATATCTCAGCGCCTCGGCGGGATCCAGCCGTGAGGCCCTCCACGAGGGATATATCGCCGCCAGAAAACAGATGAGGATTGCCACAAGTGCTATGGCAGCGACATCCCCATAATCTACCTGCGAGGGAAGCTCATTCAGATAATAGACATCCTTCGGGAGGATCTTGAAACCGAAGAGGTTTTCTACAAATCGGCTTATCCGCTCTAGATTCAGTGCAACCGTGATTCCGGTAATGCAGCCCAGGGCTGTGCCGATTGCGCCGATCACCATCCCTTCTATCATGAATATCTTCATGATGCTCCGTGCCGTGGCGCCCATCGACTTCAGTATGGCTATATCTCTGGCCTTTTCCATAACCGTCATAATCAGTGTGGTTATGATATTGAAGGCGGCAACCAGTACAATCAGACTGAGGATGATAAACATGACCCTCTTCTCCAGTTTGAGCGCCGAGAAGAGATTTTTGTTCATCTCCATCCAGCTTCTTGCCCAGT
>CAZNBR010000206.1:0-4339 GCA_964571315.1 uncultured Syntrophaceae bacterium | reverse complement strand
ATCCCGTTTATCGGGGTCAGTATTGACAGATTGGTAAAAACAAGATTTTTCATAGAACAACTTAAAATCACAACTCTCTGAACTTTTTGCCTTATAGCACAAGAGGTATTACAAAATCAAATACAATCAGAGAGATAGGGGCGAAAGCCGGGATATTGGAAGGGACCCGGCCCGGCAGAGAGCACGCCCCGTGCAGCTTTGTCCTTTTTCAAATCACGATAATCTTGTATATCACGCACAATATGGGAACACCGTCGGCTGAGATACAATCACTGCGAAAAAAGGTGCGCTCCGGCGCGGAAAGGGCGCTTATGCCCGACCAGCGCCTCATCACCGGAGAGCTGCGCCTCATAGGCAGGGCCCTCGAGAAAGGCGAAGAGAGTGAAGGCATACTGGCGCGACTTCGCCGGCTGGAGAAGAGGGTCGGGGCCTCCATCAGAAAGAGGGAGGCCCGCCGGAATCATCTTCCGGAGGTCACCTACCCCTCCTCTTTGCCCATCACACAAAAAAAAGATGAGATAATAGAGGCCATACGGAACAACCAGGTCGTCATTATCACCGGCGAGACCGGGTCCGGGAAGACTACGCAGATCCCGAAGATGTGTCTGGAGGCGGGGCGCGGCATCGACGGCCTCATCGGGTGCACCCAGCCCCGGAGGATCGCCGCGATAACGGTCGCCCGGAGGATCGCCGACGAGTTGAAGGAAGCGGTGGGGAGGTCCGTCGGCTACAAGATACGCTTCCAGGACAGGACGAACAGGGATATCCACATCAAACTGATGACCGACGGCGTCCTGCTCATGGAGACACAGTCGGACCGCTTCCTGAACGCCTACGACACCCTGATCATCGACGAGGCGCACGAGAGGAGCACGAACATAGATTTTCTCCTGGGGATCCTCAAGAACCTTCTGACCAGGAGAAGAGACCTGAAGGTCATCATCACATCCGCGACCATAGACCCGGGAACATTCTCAAAGGCGTTCGGCAACGCCCCCATCATCGAGGTGTCGGGACGCATGTATCCGGTCGAGGTCCGCTACCGGCCGATCGATCAGAAGGCGAATGAGGAGGAGGTATCGCACGTGGATGCGGCGGCGAGGGAGGTGGATAAACTGGAAAGAGAGGGGCCTGGCGATATCCTCATCTTTATGCCGACACAGCAGGATATCGTGGACACCTGCGCCATCCTCACCGGGCGAACGCGCAGCGATGCAACCGTCCTCCCCCTCTTCGGACGCCTTTCATCTTCCCAGCAGCAGCGCGTCTTCGCGCGGACGCGCACGAGAAAGATCGTTGTCGCCACCAACGTGGCCGAGACCTCCATTACGATCCCCGGCATCCGCTACGTGATCGATACCGGACTGGCACGGATATCCGAATACAACCCCGGCACACGGACCGGGAGACTCCCCGTAAAGGCCATATCGAAGAGCAGTTCCATCCAGAGAAAGGGACGGTGCGGACGGGTGCAGGACGGGATATGCGTCCGTCTCTACGCCGAAGAGGATTACGAGAGCCGGCCCTTCTTCACCCCGCCGGAGATCCTCCGCTCCAACCTGGCCGAGGTCATCCTCCGCATGATCGCCCTGAAGATAGGCGACATCGCTTCATTCCCCTTCATAGACCGGCCCGCCCCCGGCACTATCCGGGACGGGTTTGCCCTTCTCCGGGAACTGGGCGCCGTCAGGACGGAGGGAACAAAGACCCTCCTGACAGAGGGGGGACACGCCATGTCTCGGCTGCCCCTCGACCCCCGGATCGCGCGCATGATCATCGATGCCGAGAAGGAAGGGTGCCTGGAGGAGGTCATCATCATAGCCTCCGCCCTGTCCATCCAGGACCCCCGGGAGAGGCCCCTCGAAAAGAAGCAGGAGGCCGACCGGATGCACAAACCCTTCATAAACCCCGCCTCCGACTTTATCACGCTCCTGAACATCTGGAACCGGTATTATGAGGTCCGCAAAGAGCTGAAGACACAGAACCGGATGCGCCGGTTCTGCAAGGACCACTTCCTGTCATACCGGAGGATGAGGGAGTGGCTGGGTGTGTATGAACAGATATCGCAGATCCTCAAGGAGGCCGGCCACAAAAAGGGAGCGAAACGGCTGCAGGGAGAGCCCCTCTACATAGGGATACACAGGGCCATCCTGGGTGGCTATCTCTCAAGCATAGGGATCAAAAAGGAAAAGAATATCTACCGGATGGCAAAGGGGCAGGAGGCCATGATCTTCCCCGGGTCGGGGCTCTTCAACCGCGGGGGGGACTGGATCGTCTCGGCGGAGCTGGTGGAGACATCGAGGCTGTTCGCCAGGTTGAACGCCGTCATACAGCCCGAATGGCTGGAGGAAATCGGGGGCGATCTGTGCCGCCGCACCTACCTGGAGGCGCACTGGGAAAAGAACAGGGGCGAGGTGGTCGCGAGCGAACAGGTCAAGCTCCATGGCCTGATTATCGTACCTGGCAGGTCTGTTTCGTACGGCCGCGTCGAGCCCGTGGAGGCCACGAAGATATTCATCCGGAGCGCCCTCGTGGAGGGAGAGGTCAGGAATCCGCTCCCCTTTCTGATCCATAACCGGAATCTGATCGAAGAAGTAACCGGCATGGAGGACAAGATACGCAGGAGAAATATCCTGGTCAGCGAGGATATTCTCACCCGATTCTACGAGGAGCGTATCGGCATCGCCTACAATATCCAGACCCTGAAAAAGCTCATCAGGGACAGGGGCGGTGACGCCTTCCTCCGGATGAGCAGGGAAGAGATCATGGACTCCTATCCGGAAGAAGAGATTGCCTTGTATCCGGATGAGATCGTACTGGGCACCAGGGTTCTGTCCTGTTCATACAGTTTCGAGCCCGGGCAGGAAAGCGACGGGGTAACGATCCGTATCCCCTCCGATGCCGCCTCAGGGCTCCCCCTGGAATCGGCGGACTGGAAGATCCCCGCCCTCCTCAGAGAAAAGGTAACGGTCCTCGTCAAGGGGCTTCCCAAGGAGTACCGAAAAAAACTGGTCCCCATACCGCAGACGGTGGAGACCATCCTGAACGGTATCAAAAACGACGGCGGGCCCCTGATCACCTCGCTGGCACACTTCATACACGAGCGATTCAATGTCAGCATACCGGCCGCGGCATGGCCGACGGAAAGCATCCCCGATTATTTAAAGATGCGCTTTTCCATCGTGAACGAGAGGGGGGAGGAGGTGCGCTCGGGCCGCGATATCGACCAGCTGCGGGGGGATAGCCACGCCGGAAGTGACTCTTCCGCCTTCAAGGCGGCGCGGAAACAGTGGGAGAGGGAGGGGATCACCTCGTGGGACTTCGAGGACCTTCCCGAAGACATTATCCTGAAGGGTGGTGGTGGAGATTCGGCATACCCGGCGCTGGAAAGGGAAGACGACGGAAGCGTCAGCATACGCCTCTTTGGCGACAAGGAGAAGGCGGCGGCCACACACCGGCAGGGCGTTGCCGCGCTCTACGAGCTGTACTTCAGAAAGGACATGAAATTTCTGAAAAAGTCCCTTGCCCTGCCGCAGGAGCTGCAAACAGCGGCCCGCTCCTGTGGGGGGACAAAACGGATCGAGCAGGCGCTGTATCACAAGACACTGCGCGCCCTCTTCGAACGGGACATACGAACGGAGGAGGCGTTTATCGACTATGCGAAATCTGCGGGGCGCGCCCTCCTCCCGCAGGCCCAGGAACTGTTACAGGGTGTCATACCGGCGATCAGAGCGCGCGGGGAGGCAGAAGAGACGCTTCAACGGCTGGAGCTCGCCAACCGCTCCAACCGGGCCGCGCAGGGGTTCATCGCCTCCCTCAGGGCGGATATCAACCAGCTGATGCCTGAGAATTTCGTAGAGATCCATGAGAGCAAGAGGTTGAGCGATATACCCAGGTATCTGAGAGCCATCGTGATCCGTGCCGAACGGGGGATCACGCATCTCGAAAAGGACGCGGCCAAGGCAGAAAAGGTCAAGCCCTTTACCGACAAGCTGAAAGAGATGCCCGGACAGGTGACCTCCCCTTCCGAGGAACGGAAGCAGGCGCTGGAAGAGTATAAATGGATGGTGGAGGAGTATAAAATATCGGTCTTCGCGCCGGAGATGAAAACCGCTCGCCCCGTATCCCCCAAGCGACTGCAGGAGAAGATCGAGGCCATCGAGAGGATGATCTAGTCTCATGTCAACGATACTCTGTCTGAAGGAGTCTTCACGACTGAGAAATCTTAGATTTCTCCCTGTGGTCGAAATGACATTTTTTAATTGACACAACACCAGAAGGACAATGTTACATTCTGAGTTTTTAATTTAACATTAAAAATTGTCTACACGTACGGTAT
>CAZNBR010000205.1:0-4392 GCA_964571315.1 uncultured Syntrophaceae bacterium | reverse complement strand
GCAGGGAGAAATCTAAGATTTCTCAGTCGTGAAGACTCCTTCGAAATGACAGAGTGTCGTTGACATGACACTAGTGTGCCCCCTCCATCGCCAGCTGTATATAGATCATCGACAGCATGACAAAGACCAGGGTCTGGATGATGGATGTAAAGATCATCAGCACAAAGATCGGGAGCGGGACGAGAAAGGGAACCAGCAGCAGGACGATTGCCAACACGAGATCCTCACCCATGATATTACCGAACAGACGTACCGAAAGGGAAATCGGGCGCGCAAGGTGACTGACGATTTCAATGGGCATCATAATGGGGGCCATCCACCAGACAGGTCCCAGGAACTGCTTCACATACTTGAAGCCATGCAACCGGATCCCCACAATATGCGTCAGGGCAAACACCACAAGCGCCATGGAAACGGTGGTATTGAGATTGCTTGTGGGTGACTCAAATCCGGGAATAAGACCGAGCAGGTTGGCGGTCAGGATAAAGATGGCAACGGTCGCGATCAGGGGGAAAAACTTCAGGCCGGTAGGCCCCATGACATCGAGCATCAGGCCTCTGATGCCCCCCAGGACCACTTCGAAAACATGCTGCAACTTTCCGGGATATACACTGAGTCTCCGCGTCGCGAGGAAAGAAAGCAGGGCCAAGGTCAACATGATAACCCACGTATACGTAACATGACCCGGTAATGGAATTTTATCTAACAATAAAAAAGGATGCATTTTTCTTTCTGAACCTCCTCAATGGGTTTTTCAAATTCGCGCCTATAACCGTTACTATGACATTTAGCACAACTACTGAAAGTCCGAGAACAAGCCCGAAGATATCAACCGGGGCCCTGGTTATGACAACAAAGAGCACAACTCCCGTAACGATAAACCGTATATAATATTTCACCATCATAAAGGGCTTCGCCCTGTCGGCGTGTCTCAGCAAGGTATTCTTCAGGTCCCTGGAGAGCCAGTAAAAATTTACGATACTGACAAGGCCTCCCAGGAGCACCCCCAGAGCAAACCTGCCCGGCAGGAACAGAAAGCTGAGGGTAAGGATTACCCCGAGCATCACCCAGTTTCCTATCTCAATGTTTCTCTGCAGGATGGTTTTTCTCATGTCGACCACTGACTCTATCCTTTTTCGTGGCCTTATCCTCATCCGGAAAGGTACTTTTGATAAAGAGATAAAAATTCCTGAAGCCCGCGGCAACGCCTATCACCAGAAGCAGGGGAGTAAAGATGTTATTTGTCCCCAGTTTTCTGTCAAGGTACACCCCGAGCATGAGGCAACCAAAGATCGCGACAACCATGGCAAGACCAAGGCTCGCGGCATATCCCATCTGGAACAGCACCTTTTTTTTGTTGGCTTCCCCCATTGCCGGACCGCCTATAGCATACTGGTTGTGTGAAGTCAATAGGGCAAAGCACCCTACTGTCATGTCAACGATGCCCTGTCGTGATACGCTATTATTTCAAACATCGTTCTGTCATTTCGAATTCCGATTTATCGGGATGAGAAATCTTTCAACAGCTTACCAGCTGTTGGCTGTTGGCTGTCAAGCTACTGGCTCATCAGCCATTTTTACCCTACAGCCCGAATCGCGCGTCGACCTTGAACCTGCGTTTGACCGGCATGCTGATAATATCGGTGATACCGGTCTCTTCCGAAATATCGGAGAGCGACTCTTTTATTTCCTCTCCGGTGGACCCTACGAACGTAAACCAGACGTTATACTCATGGTCCCTCAGATAATTGTGCGTGACACCCTGGTACGAATTGACGATCTCCGCAAACCTCTCCAGCCGGCCAGCAGGAACCTTTGCGGCGCAGAGCGTGCTCGCAAAACCGAGGGCGGCGGTATCAAAGACAGCGCCGATCCTGCGGATAATGCCGGCCTCCTTGAGCCTCCTGACACGCTCCAGGAGATCATCCTCATCGACTCCCACCCGCGTGCCCAAGACCTTGAACGGTTCGGCATCAAGGGGAAAATTGCGTTGCAGTATATTGAGAATCCTTCTGTCTGCCTCATCCATCCGTGGGTCCCTTTGAATTTCGCGCATGCCGATTCAGGTGTTCACTCTTTCACAACCCGTCACCGGCGTTCTGATCATGGAGTTACTTCACGGTGATTATATCTTTGTTCGCCTCGTACGTCTTCGGCCCGATCCCCTTCACCTTCGTAATATCTTCAGCCTTTACAAAGGGACCGTTGGCTTCCCTGTATTGCACTACCCTCTCTGCATACTTCTGCCCCACCCTTTTCAGCTTGGCCAGTTGCTCAACCGACGCGGTATTGATATTGATCATTTTCCCTTCCTCAGCAAGAGCCATCGGAACCACTGACATCAGAAACAAAGCAGCAATAAACAGCGCAAATATTTTGTGATATTTTATCATATCATCACCCCCTTAAGGCCGGCGACGGGTTATAAAAAGAGCGATCCCACACCTTCCCCCTACTCCTTTCCAGACACTTCTTCAAGAAGAATAGAGATGCGTCAGTCAAGAAATGTCATTTCGCCCATCATTATGTCATTTCCAGGAGCATCGGCGACGAGCTATAGTCCCCCCGTCAGGGGAAAATCTTTCCTCACCACTTTGTCATTTCGAGGAGCTCTCAGCGACGAGAAATCTTGGTAATGATGCAAATCTGTTAAGATTTCTCCCTGCGGTCGAAATGACAGGAAAGGTTTCGAAATGACAGAAGAGGGGGTCGGAATGACAGGAAAGGGAAGATCGAAATGACAAATAATGCTAGGCATTCAAACCGCTCAAATCATGATCCTTTCAATCGCCCTGACAATCCTGCTCGCGGTCTTTCCGTCCCAGAGGTGCGGCACCCCGCCCTTCTTGCCATTCCCTTTGAGAATCTCACCGACTTCGTATGGCAATTCATCGACCTTTATCAACTTGTTGGTGCCCTCCCAGATCGTGACGGGGCGTTCCGTATTGTCCCGGACCGTAAGACAGGGAATTCCAAGGACAGTTGTCTCCTCCTGAATTCCCCCCGAATCGGTCATCACAAACTTAGAGGAATTCACAAGAGTTATGAACTCCAGATATCCCACAGGATGTGTCAGGAAAAGCCCCGGGGCCTTGCTAACTTCCTTCATGAGACCATATTTTTCAAGATTGCCGTACGTACGGGGATGTACCGGGAATATGACCGGCATCTCGCGTGATACTCCGCACAGAATATGGACCAGCCGTTTCAGGTCGGACTGTTTATCAACATTCGATGGACGATGAAAGGTCGCCACTCCAAACCCACCCGGAGGATACGCCTCGGGAAAATCAACGGTCCGTCCGGCGGCGCCCAGGTCTTCGAGCCGCACATCGACATCCTTCAGGCTGCCGCGAACCCGCAGCAGCGTGTCGATCATCAGATTCCCGACCAGAAAGATCCGCTCCGCGGGCTTGCCTTCACGGATCAGGTTTTCACTCGCATCCTCGCTGGTGGTGAAGAAGTAATCACACACCGCGTCCGTGACGACGCGGTTTATCTCCTCCGGCATTGATCTGTCACGGCTCCGGAGTCCCGCCTCATAATGCGCCGTTTCGATATCCAGTTTTGAAGCCACCAGCGTGCATGCCGCCGTGCTGTTGACATCCCCGACCACCATCACCATATCCGGCTTCAGATCGAGGCACACGCCCTCAAAGCGCTCCATGATGCGGGCGGTCTGCACCGCGTGCGAGGCGGAACCGACCTCCAGGTTGATATCCGGCTCCGGTATGTCAAGCTCCCTGAAAAAAAGTCCCGACATCCTCTCGTCATAGTGCTGGCCCGTGTGAACAATAACCGCGTCAATGGCGGGGTGACCCTGAAACGCGCGCATCAGGGGCGCAATCTTCATAAAATTGGGGCGCGCCTCCGCGACGAGAATCAGTCTGTATCGCTTCTTCAATCTTTACTCCCCGATGAAGCTGTTAAGCTCATTAGCTGTTAAGCTGTTAAGCTACTGGCTCACCAGCCATTAGCTTACTAGCTATCTACTTCATCGATTTAATAAGTGAATTTATCATCTTAGCAATCTCTTCCGCCACAACCTGAAAACCCATGACTTTTTCGTTGACTATCCAGCCAACTCTTTCCAGAATAATCAGCAGGGTGATTGCTTCAAAAAGAGAACCCCTGGCAATATAAAGAAACTGAACAAACTCCTTTGTAGTCTGCCTGCCTTTGCCTTCCGCAATATTCATCGACACGCTGGTACACGCGGATTCAAGCTGTTCGATAAGGCGGTAGTGCTTCCGGGGAGTATCCATTTCATCAATTACGTTTATCACCCTTTCCGCAAATTCAACAGCCTTCTGCCAAACCTTCAAATCCTGGAAACTGAAAAACCTTTCCCCGGCATTCATATTTCCCTCATTAACTCATCAGCTATTAGCT
>CAZNBR010000204.1:0-4395 GCA_964571315.1 uncultured Syntrophaceae bacterium | reverse complement strand
CTACAAACCATCCGATGCCATGTCGGAGTACATCAAGTCAGGCAACCTGGGGAAGAAGACCGGGAAGGGATTCTACGACTGGTCGCAGGGAAGACCCGCAATCGACCTCTCCAAGGCAACCAAAGAGTATGACCTGAATCACCTGGTCGCCCTGCAGGTCAACGAGGCCACCAAGCTGATCGAAGAGGGCGTCTGTCCAGATCCCAAGGAGATCGATCTCGCCGTGGCAAACGGGGGCGGTTCACCCTTCGGCCCCTTCGCGCTGGCAAAGGGGATCGGCTACGACGTGCTGAACGCGAAGCTGGAAGAGATCTACAAAAACTTCAAACTGGAGATCTTCAAACCCACAAAGCTCATGAAAGAAGGGAAGATCGGAGTCTAGCCGTTACGTATGTAGTGTCAAGCACGGCCCTGATTTTTGATGGAGTCGTAAAAAGTCTCCTTAGCTTGTCATTTCGAGTGAAACGAGAAATCTTTAAATCGTAACATGCTTAAAAGATAAGATTTCTCCCCATGGTCGAAATGACATATTCATCGAATTTGACTTTTTACGAGACCGTCATTTTTGAAGGCCGTGCTTTTTCTATGCGCCTGGTATCCCCCCCCCAGGATAGACCCCTGCCAGATACTCGAATACATAATAAAATCAAAAGCGTTATTGACGAGCACCCGGAAAAGGTGTACGGAAATCATGGGAAACAGATTTTTTGTTTTTCCCTTTCAGGTACAATACATAACAAAATGCGTGTCAACATATGAGCCAGGGAGGGGAACAAATGGAACAGGCAATCGATCCACGGCTACCGCTTCTCCAGGATGCCGATCTGGAAGGCAAGATCGTCCTGCTGCGGGTTGACCATAACGTCGTCAAGAAGGGGAAGATCCAGGACCCGTTCCGGATAGACCAGACCATCGGAACCCTCTTCAATATCGTCGCGCGCGGCGGCAGACCGATTATCATGACGCACGTGGGCAGGCCGCGGGACAAGGAGACCGGCAGGATCCGTATCGACCCGTCGACGTCGATAGAACCGATCGTAAGGTATCTGGAACACAAACTGCACGTCAAGATTCATATGCCGCGTCTGGATGGAGAGGGGGATGAGGGGATCCCGGGGATTGACACCTCAATCAATCTTGCCATCAGAGACCTCAGAGAAAAAAGGGTCGACGCCCTCTATCTCCCGAATACGCGCTGGTTCCGGGGCGAAGAGGCACCGCCGGATGAGAGAGAGGCCTTTACGCTCCAGCTCGCCGGTCTGGCGGATATCTTCGTGAACGACGCCTTCGGCTCATGGCAGCCGCACGCGTCCACCTTCGATATCACCCGCCATCTTCCCTCGTTCGCGGGCTTCCTGATGCAGCGGGAGATCCGGAACCTCTCACGGGTTCTCAATCCGGAGAGGCCCTTTGTGTCGGTCGTCGCGGGCGCGAAGTACAATACGAAGATAGGGCCGCTGAGTGAAATTTACAAGAAGGTGGATACGCTCATCCTGGGCGGCGTGATTTACAATACCTACCTCTGCGCCAAGTACGGCGTTTCCATACGGGGGGTACCGCCGGAGGACATCGAGGCCGCGGCCGGCCTGGTAAAGATGGACGCGCGCAACGGGAAGATTCTCGAGCTTCCCTATGTCCATGAATCGGATACCATGGAGGGGAAGATAGAGGGGCACTTCAAGGTCCGCGCCGTCAGACAGCTGAAAAAGGGGATGCAGCTCGGATACGTCCTCGACATCGCGAAGGAGTCCTTTGACGATCCCCTCGTCGCGGATACGATAGGTTCCGCCCGGACCATCTTTGTCAATGCCGTCATGGGATACACGCCGCATTTCACCGAGGGATCGGCCGTCATGGACCAGAAGATCGATCACAACCGCGAGGCGAGAAAGCTGTACGGCGGCGGGGATACCCTGCAGGAATTCAAGGACCTCAACCCCGGTCTCTACCTCTCGGTCATGGATGATTCCCAGTACTACTTCTTCACCGGGGGCGGGACCGTTCTGAAGGCGATCGAGCAGGGGACGCCCTATGGCCTCGACCCCGTCAGTGCCCTGATTGAAAACGGCGGCAGACAACCGGTGTGAAAAATGTCCGCCGGGCATCAGCCGATTTTAAGCGATACTGCTACTGTCATGTCAACGATACCCTGTCATTTCGAAGGAGTCTTCACGACTGAGAAATCTTAGATTTCTCCCTGCGGTCGAAATGATATTTCTTGATTGACACGACACTACTCAATGGAGGTTGTGACATATGGAAGAATACACTCAGTTCAGGCTTGCCGCGGTGCAGGCCGCGCCGGTCTATTTCGATCGTGATGCATCGACCGAAAAGGCATGTCGCCTTATCCGGGAAGCGGGCGCGCGGGGAGCGACACTGGCTGCCTTTGGGGAGTCATGGCTGCCTGGTTATCCATTCTTTGTGTGGGGCTCAGCGACGGGATCGATGGCGGCCGAATATCTGGCACAAGCGGTCGAGATACCGAGCGCCGCCACCGACCGGGTGTGTGAAGCGGCCCGTCAGGCCAATATTGACGTTGTCATCGGCGTGGCCGAACGGGACACACAGACGAGAGGCACGGTGTACTGCACGCTGCTGTTCATCGGCAGTAACGGCGCGATCCTGGGGCGGCACCGCAAGCTCAAGCCAACGAACAGGGAGCGGACCGCCTGGGGCGAGGGTGACGGGAGCAGCCTCACCGTCTACGATCGCCCGTACGCGAAAATCAGCGGACTCAACTGCTGGGAGCACAATATGGTCCTTCCCGGCTACGCGCTCATGTCTCAGGGGACCCAGATCCACATCGCCGCCTGGCCCGGGATGAGCGCCTCGCGCCACACCTATCTGTCCAGGGCCTTTGCATCCCAGGCGGGCGCGTACGTCATCGATGTGGGCGGCCTGCTGGCCCCCGATCATGTCCCGGAGGCGTATAAGGGTCTGGCCGACAGGTATCCGGGAGAGAGCTGCATTGTCGATCCCCGGGGGGAGGTAATAGCCGGGCCGGCGGAGGGAGAGAGTATCATCACGGCCGACTGTTCAATGAAACAGATCTACTCGGCCAAGTCGCTCTGTGACGTTGCCGGACACTATTCTCGCCCGGATGTCTTCCGGCTGAGCGTCAACAAAGCCCCGCATCGACGCGTTGTGGAGATGCAGGAGCCGGAGCGCGAGACCGCCGAAACCGAAGCGGTGTTTGAAGAATAAACCTGATCCCTGAGGGAAGACAGTCCGCAGAGGATGGCGGCAGTGATTACTTGCGAACATAATCCTGTGGATCGATCCGGGGAAGCTCGAAGAAGGCTGTGGTATTTTTAAAAATCACGCCAGCCGCCTCAACAGTCGGTATGCCCTTTATCCTGGCAACTTCCTCTAACGTGGTAATGACATCGGATGGCCGTGACTCTCTTTCTCCATGGATTACAGGGCAGTCCGTTTCGACGAGAATGCGTTCAAGGGGGGCCTGTCTGATCCCCTCCTGGTGGGGAGGACTGCGAAACAGCGAAGGCGTCGCGGATACGTAATACCCGGCGGCAACTATCTCCCGCACAAGGGCAGGAGGGCCGGTGTACCAGTGGAATACCGCTCTTCTCACCTCCGCCTCGCGAATGATGCCAAGTACGCGCTGGTGTGAATAGCGGCAGTGGAGGATCAGCGCCTTGTCATACCGCACGGCCAGATCCACGATCCGCCCGAAGACCTCTCTCTGCAGTGCCTTTCTGACCTTGACCCTGTAGTCGATTCCCACCTCGCCTACGGCGACGCACCGGTCGATGTGCTCCTCCACGAAAGCGAGGGTTTCTTCTATTTCCCCCTCACGTATCTCCCAGGGGTGGTATCCCACGGCGGGCAAAACAAACCCCGGGTATACCTCGGCGATTGCCAGGGACTTCCGGTTGGATTCGAGATCCATCCCCACGCCGATGATGGCCCTCACCCCGGCCGTGCCTCGTCGATTTCGCGTCTGAGGTCTTTCAGGTCGCTGAGATGGGCGTGTCCGTCGATGGCGGGGAGGGTTGTGTTCATTTTTTGAAAAGCTCTTCCAGCTTTCCCTTGGGATCGAGCTCTTTTTGTTTCACCGCACCACCGGAGGTGGAGTCACCAAATTCAAAGTAATCACAGAAATTGCTCCGGTTCTTTTCCACAACCCTCTCCGCCAGAGGTTCATGGCAGTCATTGTAGGACCGGGGATCATAAAACCTGCAGTTGAGACAGACGTGCAGATCGCTCCCGCAGAAGGGACAGGTGTCCCTCCTGCCCACGATCGAGTCTCTGTCGAGTTCTTTTTTACACGTATGACAGACTTGCATTGCGTTCGCCTTCCACGGAGTGGGACCTTTGAATTTTGTCATTTCGAGGAGTGTTAACGACGAGAAATCTTAATGATCGTAACAT
>CAZNBR010000203.1:0-4416 GCA_964571315.1 uncultured Syntrophaceae bacterium | reverse complement strand
CGTTATCGCACTTATCCCCTTTAGTGGGACGTATCCCGTTTATCGGGGTTAGGGTTGTTCAGCCCCCGTCGGGATGAGGCACATGAAACGGAATGTACCTTCGCCCCTGTTTGTCAGGCGGTGTTCCTCACCGGGGGGAATAAAGACCGTATCCCCCTCCCTTACAGGAGTTTCAACCCCGGCGCTGTTTCTGGCCGTTGCCTGTCCCTCAAGGACGAATATCTCGTGCTCCCATGGATGCTCGTGCAGGGGGCTGGATACCCCCGGCTCCAGGTCAAAGATCCTCATGATAAAATTGGGCGCGCCTTCCCTCTCGCCTATGACGACCCTCTTTCTGACGCCCTTCATCATTTCAACCGCTTCCACGTCTTCATAATGACGAATAATCACCGTCCATCTCCTCTCTTCCCGGGGGGTGCCCGGATTCGACAGCCCGTCTATGCCACAGAGGCCCGGCTGACATCGTTCTTGCGTCTGGAGGGAGCCTTTTTGTGCTTCAGTGCCGATTTGATAATGCCGACAATCTGTTCCGTCTCCAGAAATTCCGTGCTTATGACGAGATCGTAATAGGCGGGGTCTTCTATATCCACCTTGAAATTCTTCTTCACCGAATCACGGCGCTCGGCGTCTTTCAGGAGGATCTGCTGCCTCGCCTCCTTTTCGGTGATACCAGGTTCCCGCATTATATTCCGTATCCTCACCTCCATGGGTGCAATAAACCGTACCCTCAGGGTCTCTTCGGGGGGAAGGATCAGATTGGCGCCCCTCCCGATAATAAGGGCACCCCCCTGTTCTCCTATGGCGGCCACCACCTTTGTCAGGTGGCGCACATACTGGTCCGCCCGGAGAAAACGCGTCGTCTTGAGGTATAATATCCAGTTGTCGAGTATGCTGCGTGTCTTTTCATCCAGATATGAGACAACCTTGTCGCTCATCCTGACGCTCATTGCCACCTCGTGTATGATCTTGCCGTCTATGATGTCAATCTCCAGCTCCTGTGAGATTCGCTGGACCAGCTCATTGACGATACTTCCCGTTTCTCTTGAGATGGTGACGACAGGCGGGGCGGCTTCGTCTTTGCCCTTTCTTCTCTCACTCGAGATTTCCCACTTCTTCACCCGTTCTTCGATAAAGCGGTCAAGATCTGTTGGACTCATGGTTTCCCTCCTCGGTGGTTGAATGTGAAATAAAAAAAACACACCCCTTTAGTATCACTGTGGGTCAAATGTATTACAATCCCCGGGGGGCTGTCAATATTTTTTCAGTATTCTGAACCTCCGCCACAGCGCAAGCAGGCGCACGGCAACCATCGCCAGCACCAGGCGCGGGATCCACAGCCAGAACAGACCGATACCGAAGGGAAGAAAGAGGGCGGGGTCTTCAATCACGGCATGGTTGACACCGATGGAGAGGTGGAGACTCTCCAGCTCTTCACCGGTGAGATCCCCCCTTCCCGCCTCCTCGACGATAACCGCCCCCCCATAGGCAAGGCCGAATATAACGGCGGCGATCCACAGGATGGCAACCCTCTCGCTCAGACCCATAACCCTCAGGACGGGGGAAAGAAATCGGACGATATGATCTATCAATCCGAACACCTTGAGTAACTCCAGAACCGTCAGCACACACAGTATGATGAAAAATATCTTGACGGCCAGCCCCCCCATCACCCGTCCCCACTGGATGACCATCTCCCCAAACGCCTGACTTGAGTGAAGAGCCGCTGCCGAAGGGACGGCGGCGCCCGGTCCCGGCGTAACTACAAAAGGCGCTATGACAAGGACGGTAATAACGGCAAGGGTGAGACGAAAGAGTGTGGCCTTGAGGATCCCCATACCCGACTTTCCCTGAACGATGCCCTCCTGGATCAGGTTGTGGGCTATGAGGAGAAAAACGGCTATCAGGGTCATCTGACCAATATTCAGGGGAAGAACCGCCATGGCGGCAATCCCGCCATATATGCCGGTCAGTATCCCTATCAGCAGCGGGAGCGCGGCAACGTCCGGCAGACTCAGGAATTCCATGACCGGCCGGATCACAAAATCGACCCGCTCCATCCATCCGCTCCACGCGAGAAGCGCTGTCAGAAAGGAGACGGGAACGATGATCTTCATCATCCAGACAAAGCCTCGCCACCCCTTGCCGATTCCCACGGTAAGGCCCTGTTTGAGTTTTTCGCCGTGTGTCTGGTCGTTCATGAAATGGAACCCTTCCGGCACCCGACGGATAGACGCGGGGGAAAATCAATCAAAGATGATCGTCTTTGACCCGTACACCAGTATCCGGTGTTCAAGGTGGAGTCTGACCGCCTTCGAGAGGACCGTCCTCTCGAGATCCTTCCCCTTGAGTTTCATAGTGTCCACCGAATCCTTGTGCGTGATCTGTATGACATCCTGAGCAATGATAGGCCCCTCGTCCAGCTTCTCCGTAACGTAGTGACTGGTGGCGCCGATAACCTTCACCCCCCTGTCGTACGCCTGTCGGTAGGGACTTCCCCCCGCGAAGGCTGGGAGAAAGGAGTGGTGTATGTTGATGATCCTGCCGGGATACCGGCCGACAAATTCATCACCCAGTATCTGCATGTACCGGGCCAGAACGATCAGATCGATCCCCTCCCTCTCCAGTTCGACGATCTCTCTCCCCTCCTGCTCTCTCCTGTTTTCCGGCGTGATCGGATAATGCCGGTAGGAAAGGCCGAAGAGATCGGCCAGCGGCTCCATATCGGGGTGGTTGCTGATCACAAGGGGTATCTGTGCCCTGAACTCCCCCATCCGGTGCCTCAGGATAAGGTCATGGAAGCAGTAGATATGCCGGGAGACGAAGATTGCCATCTTTGGTATATAATCGGAAAAGTGTATCGTCCATTTCATCCCGAACCTCTTCACGAGGGGGGCGATCGCATCCTCCAGCTCGTCCCGGGGGATGGTAAACCCCTCCATCTCCCATTCCACCCGCATGAACAGCATGTTCTCGGGTTCAATCGAATACTGGTCCGCGTCCAGTATATTGCCGTTATGCTGAGCTATAAAACCGGATACCGCAGCCACGATCCCCTTCTGATCGGGGCAGGAGAGCAGCAGTATGGCCGTTGTTTTTTCCATCGTGTATAATCCTTTTCTGAAAGGTTTTGTCCATATATGAAATCGGGGCTCCAAGTCAAGAAAGGTTTGCCAAAAGCGGGTGGTGTGATATAACGTCTCAAAATTGACTGCCCCTATGGCATATGAACGGGAGATGCTGATGAATCTGGTGGAAGAAACAGCCCTGCCCAACGGCCTGGTTATGCAGGTGTGGGACGCATCGCGCGCCATCGCCTCCGACACGACGAAGGTTGAACTGCGCATAACGATACCGGTTACGGTCACGAAAGAACAGTTCAGCGACCCCGGACATTTTCAGCGGGTCGTCGAGGTGTTCGGTCCGGAGATATTGTACGAACGCTCAAAGGAGAGGGCCTTTGTCAGCACGCCCGGCAGCGGGAAGGTTTTTGACAAACTGCTGGAAGACTTCAGGAGAGACTCACTCCCCTACCTGTCGAGGACTGACTTTCCCGCACGTTTTGCCCAGTCGAAACTTCGCGATATACTCCAAAGCCCTTATAAGTATCGCGACATCCCGCGGAAAAGGGATTCCTGAAAATAATAAACTTGACGGAGAAATACCATGAAGAGAAAGGTTTCTGTAATCGGAGCCGGTTTTGTGGGCACGATGACCGCCCAGAGGATCGTTGAGAAAAATCTGGCCGAAGCGGTCCGTGCAACATGGAAGAAGCTTGAACGATGACCTATTCATGCATTGAAGAGATCCTCCCCCTTGTCCAGAAGCCGGGCAGGTATATCGGGGGGGAAATCAATTCCATACGAAAGGACCGGGCTGCCTGCCGGCTGACCTTTGCCCTTGCCTTTCCCGACACCTATGAAATAGGCATGTCGCATCTCGGCCTGCAGATCCTCTACTCCATCCTGAATGATGACCCACGGATAGCGGCCGAGAGGGTTTTCGCCCCCTGGCCGGACATGGAGACCCTGATGAGGGAACGGGGCATCCCCCTCTCCTCTCTCGAATCGGGGACCCCCCTTTCCGAATTCGATATCGTGGGGTTTTCGCTGCAGTATGAACTGTCCTACACGAACGTCCTGAACATGCTGGACATGGGGGACGTGCCGATATACGCCGCAGATCGAGGGGAGGATGCGCCCATCATCATCGCGGGCGGCCCCTGCGTCTTCAACCCCAAACCGATGGCGCCCTTTTTCGACGCGTTTGCCATAGGAGAGGGGGAAGAGGTGATCGGGGAGGATGGGACCCTGGACCGGAAACGGCTTTCAGGGATCGTGTTTCGCGATGCGGGAAAGCGGCAGGCGCTCGAACGCATGACCCATCCCCGCATTCTAACAGCCTTTGTCCGTCAAGTCG
>CAZNBR010000202.1:0-4447 GCA_964571315.1 uncultured Syntrophaceae bacterium | reverse complement strand
GCTTGCCAGGTGTCAAAGAGCTTATGGCTTTGGTAGCCTCGATCCATGACGCCCGTTTCCCCCGGCGCCAGAATCCTCTCGACGAAAGGCCGTTCCGCCTCCTTGCCGTCGCTGAGGAAGATTTTCTTGGGAATGCCGCGATTGAGATCGAAACCGATATGAACCTTGGCCTTTTTCGAGCCCTTGCGGTAGTCGGCCCAGTACATGGACAAAACAGCATCAATCAGGGAACCGTCGATAAGAACCAGATCTCCCAACTCGGCATGTCCCTTGGGTAAATGTTTAGCAGCCTTTACATAGAGCTTCCCGAACATTTCCATCATCTGCTCCAGCCCCCGGGAGCCGATGTCCTCGAAGAAGCTGCTCTTTTCAATACCACCCACGGGTGCGATGTGCTGCCGGGCAAAATGTTCTTCCTTCAGAACCTGTAGGAGGTGCCGTCCTGAACGGTGTTCTTCCAAATGGAAATACACCAAGATGTTCAGTTGATCTTCAAAAGACATTTTCAGGAGCCGGTTGCATCCCGAGAGCAAGGGGGTGATGTCGGGCAATATGTTGTTGACAGGTGTCATAAGGTTGCTGTGGGTCTTGTGTTTTTTCTTGGGTTTTCCGGGCATCCACGTGTAGGGCATTGGCATATCGTCCGTAATATCAAATAGTTATGGAAAATCGCCCCCACTAAGTGCCTGATTTGTCAAGTAAAATCTTCACATGGATGCAAATTATTTTCACCAAAACAAAAAGACTACGATGACCAAATTCTTAACCGTTTATGCAAAATCCTAACCGGACATTGCTGGGTTAAATTATAATGTCATTGAATTTAGGGAGTATCTTTTACACGGCACTAGCGTAATACCAACACTGAGTGCTCTTGTCCATAATTAGGAGAGGAATAAGCAAAGTCACAATAAACAATGCTAATGAATTCTCAGGAGAGCGTACAATGAATTTTGATCTAACCGAAGAGCAGGCAGCCATGGAAGATATGGCGAAAAAATTTGCGGAAAAGGAAATCGTTCCCCGCTTGAAAGAGGAGCGGTTCGACAGGGATCTGATCAGTAAGATGGGGCAACTCGGCCTCTTCGGCTGTGCTTTTCCCGAAAGCATGGGTGGCTCGGCAGCGGGTTTTCTGGCCCATTCGGTAGTGTGCGAGCAGATATCCACCTATGATTCAGGGTTGCGCGCTCTTTTCAATCTTCAAGCCATGACCGTTCCCTACACAATCATGGAGTGGGGGACCAAAGAGACCCGCGAGAAATACGTAAGGTCCCTTGTTTCAGCGGAAAAGCTAGGCTGTACCTGCTTCTCCGAACCTAACGCCGGATCGGATATTGCGGCCATCGAAACGAAAGTCGTAGACAAAGGAGACCATTACCTGCTCAACGGTCAGAAGACCTGGATATCCAACGGATCAGTGGCCGATTATGCGGTTGTCTATGGTACCTATGACAGGTCGCTGAAACATAACGGACTTTGCGCCATCGTCGTCGAGACCGATCAACCGGGCTGGCAGGCTCGCGACATCGACAAACTCGGCGACAAGGCTTCACCCATCTCCGAGATATTTCTCGATGATGTGATCGCCCCCAAAGAGAACCTTCTCGGCGAATGGGGCGGTGGGTTCAAGGTGGCCATGACAGCTCTTGACCGGGGACGAATCAGTGTATCAAGTGGCGCGGTAGGCCTCAGTCAAGCCTGTCTGAATGCATCGGTGGGGTACGCCAATGAACGTGTTGCATTCGGCCAGCTTATCCGTGACTATCAGATGGTCAAGCAAATCATTGCCGATATGACAA
Organism: uncultured Syntrophaceae bacterium; assembly: GCA_964571315.1. Classification (GTDB taxonomy): domain Bacteria; phylum Desulfobacterota; class Syntrophia; order Syntrophales; family UBA2210; genus UBA6078. Next base: position 2,648 of record CAZNBR010000202.1, on the reverse strand, counting down.
CATATACGGAAGCGGCCCGCTACCTGGTTCGCCGGGCAGCCTGGCTGAATGATCAGGACCGGCCATTCAGTCGAGAAATCGCCATCGCCAAGTACTTTGCCGGGGAGGCGGTCGTAAATTCCGCTGGTTGGGCGATGGAGGTTCACGGAGGAATGGGCTATTCCCTGGAACTTCCTGTTGAAAAATACTACCGGGACTCCAAGCTCTATCAGGTAGGCGAGGGCACGGCCAACATCATGCGCCTGCTTATCGCAGACGATTCCCTGGGTGTAAAGAAGGCCAACCGTCCCCGTTTAAAAGTGCCCAGCGACTTCAGTGATCTTACCTGAGGAATGTGTGCCATTATTTTTCATTACGGGAGGTCATGCAGATGGAAACGATTATTTTAGAAAAACATGAGCACTTTTTATGGATAAAGCTCAACCGCCCGGACGCCATGAACGCCATCAGCACCCAGATGGCCAGGGACCTGGTTGCGGCCTTCCAGGACACGGCGGTGGATCCCGACATCTGGGTGGTCGGTCTCACATCGACGAGTGACAAAGCCTTTGGTGTCGGGGCGGATCTGAAAGAACGGAAGAATATGACCCACGGCCAGATTGCGGCACAACGGGCCCTTTTCGCCAAGGCCTTTTCGTCCGTAAAGGCATTGCCCCAGCCGGTTATTGCCAGCGTCAAGGGGTTTGCCCTGGGGGGAGGGTTTGAACTGGCCCTCCTGACGGATATGATTATTGCAGGCGAAAATGCCCGCTTCGGCCTCCCGGAGGTTCATGTCGGGTTGATACCCGGCGGCGGCGGAACCCAGAATCTACCCCGTCTCATCGGTAAGAATCGGGCCAAAGAGATGATCTTTACCGGCAAGCGAATTGACGCACAGGAAGCCTTTGCCTTGGGTGTCGTGAATCGAGTGGTCCCCACCGAGAGGGTCGAAGAGACGGTGCAACAATTGGCTGCTGAAATTTGTGTCAACGCGCCTGTAGCGGTACGTCAGGCAAAGCGTGCCATTGACCTGGGCATTGAAGCGGACTTGCGTACGGGCATGGAGATTGAGATTGAGGCATACAATGTCAATCTTGCCACGGAAGATCGGCAGGAAGGCATACGTGCCTTTAATGAAAAGCGTCCGCCCCAGTGGCACGGTCGCTAAGGAAAGGAAGAAGTAAAAAAGTATGGCAACAGAATATGATCTCTGGAAGATATTCCCGAGAATGCCAAAAAAGGTAATGCTTGGTGATATCACCATACGTGACGGTTTCCAGCATGAGGAGAAGTTCATTTCGACGGCTGCGAAGATCTTCTACGCGGAGGAGATGGTCATGGCAGGTTGTAAGGAAATCGAGCTTACCAATCTCGGCAATCCCGCCGGTATGCCCCAGTTTAAAGATGCGCATGAGATCTTAACGTATTTCAAGCAGGGTGAGAGGTTCAAGAAACGTTGCGCCAGAGCGGGTATCAACCCCGATGATATTACATTTACGGCGATAACTATTCGTGAACCCTCTGTGGACACTGCCATTGAGATGAAAAAAGAGGGGTACGGCCCTGACCGTATACTCATGATGGTTTCCACGGACGAGGAGCATCACTTTGCCAATTCAGGTACCACCCTTCCCGAGTACTGGGCAGAGGCGGAACGGTGCATCAAAAAATGCAATGATGCAGGCATAAAGATGTGTGGCACAGTGAGCACTATCTGGGGGAGCCCCATTTCTGGCGCCACGGATCTGAAAGATGCGGTGGAATTTACAAAACGCTGGTTCGAGATAGGCGCCAATGACATCGAACATGCCGATCATGACGGTTCCGCATCTTCGGATAATGTGTATTGTTACTGCTCCATGATCCTCGATGAAATGCCCAACCCCGAAGCACACCTTCTCCATCTGCATGAGACTAAGCGTGTTGCCTCAGCCTCGATCCTGGGGGCCCTTATGGCAGGATTTACCCGTTTCGAAGGTACCCTCGGAGGTTTAGGCGGGCAGCCTGCCAATTTCCTAGATGATACCCCCATCAGGGGAACAGGTGAATATTATTACAAAGACCCTCGTTATGTGGGCCTGATAACAATGGAAGATCTGCTCGTCCAGATTGACGAGATGGGCATTGAGCATGGCTACGATGTAGACCGCGTCCTGTGGCTTGGCCAAAAGATGGAAAAAACCATCGGCCGCAGACTTCGCTCCGAAGCGGTTATCAATGGCCGTACTTTGAAAGAGGGTCACATGGAGTTTGCCCGTCCCGGTCGCCTTACCAGAAAGGAAAAACTGGGTGAAAAACCCGATCAGATGGTTCCCTCAAGCTGGGAGGAGAAGGCGGTGCTGCCGGATACATACGGACCCGAGCTGTTTGAACAAAAATTTGCTGATAAAATCTGATGGTCTGTTTGCAACACTGGAGGTAAACTTGAGTTCAAACTCCTTACATAAAACACCGGAAAATCTCTTTAAACTTTCTGATATTCGAGAAGTAGTACGCCAAATTGCTCCAGGGGATATGCTGGCATTTTGCTATGTGCATAGCGGGTTTGAACCTCTTTTTGAAGTCTTTAGTGAGTTTAAGTGGAATTACGATGTTGATATTTTCATACTTAGCATCACTACTGTCCGGAATAATTGTAATTAACTAAACATAAAATATTGTTAATATTT
>CAZNBR010000201.1:0-4452 GCA_964571315.1 uncultured Syntrophaceae bacterium | reverse complement strand
TATCTATGTCATTATTACCTTTATCCTGGGATATCTCGGTCTGGTCCTGGGTTCGAAGAAGAGTGAAGATTTCTACTTCCCCAGGTCCACTCCTTCCAAAGATGAAAAACCGGAGTACCGGATACTGGATACCAGCGCCATTATTGACGGGAGAATGGCCGATATATGCGATACCGGATTCATCGATGGTACCCTGATAGTCCCCCGCTTCGTGCTCGATGAGTTGCAGATGATTGCCGATTCATCCGACCACATGAAACGTTCACGGGGGAGAAGGGGACTGGATATACTCAACCGGATGCAGAAGAGCGACGGCATAAAGATTGAAATTGTCGATATCGATTTCCCGAAGATAAATGGGGTTGACTCGAAGCTGGTCGTCCTTGCCAGGGAAAAAGGGGGAAAAATCGTAACCAATGACTATAATCTGAACAAAGTAGCGGAACTGCAGGGTATAAAGATCCTGAACATCAATGACCTTGCAAATGCCCTGAAACCTCTTGTTCTTCCCGGCGAAGTCATGACCGTGAGGGTTATCAAAGAAGGCAAAGAGGCGGGACAGGGTCTGGCATACCTTGATGACGGGACCATGGTAGTTGTGGATAATGGAACCAGGTATATGGGAAAGAGTGTCGAGGTGGTTGTAACCAGCGTTCTCCAGACGTCGGCCGGGCGGATGATCTTTTCCGGCATGAGAGATAATGAACGAAGCAGTGTCTCCTCCTAGGGGTGAGGGGCAGGGCAGCAACCCGAATACCCCTTCGAACTCATATCACGAAAACTCGAGAGCACGGAAATAATTATGGTGCAGTCAGTCGCAATTATCGTCGCCGGCGGTTCCGGAAAACGAATGTTGCATGACCGTCCGAAGCAGTACGTTCCCCTTGCCGGCATTCCCATATTGGCCCGTACCCTTATCACCTTTGAAAAGACCCCGTCTGTTGGCCGCATCGTCCTTGTGGTTCCCGGCGGTGACAGGGATTATGTCAGGGATGAGATTGTCGTCAGATACCGTATTTGTAAAGCAAAACAGATTCAAGCCGGCGGGGAGGCCAGGCAAGACTCCGTCAGGGAAGGTCTGGGGATGGTTGACGACGGAGATGATGTCGTTGTTGTCCATGATGGTGTCAGGCCTTTTGTCACGCAGGAGTTGATAGAACTCTCCATCCGAGAAGCCGCACAAAGCGGAGCGGTTGTCCCGGTCGTCCCTTCCACGGATACAGTCAAAATAATTGGTAAAGACGGCAGTATACGAGAGACTCTCGACAGGGCAGATCTGCGGCTTGCCCAGACGCCTCAGGCATTCCGGAGGAAGGTCATCATGGAGGCTTACGAGAGCGCGTACCGAGAGGGCTTTTACGGCACGGACGATGCGTCCCTTGTGGAACGCTTTTGCATGCCGGTAAGGACGATCCCGGGCCTGCCGTATAATATCAAGGTTACCACACCGGAAGACCTAGTCCTCGGTGAGTTTCTGCTGAAAAGGAGCGAGTCAGCCATATGAGAATCGGATTCGGATATGACAGCCATCGGCTGGTCGAGGAGAGAAGGCTGATCCTGGGGGGTGTGGAGATTCCCGCTGAGAGGGGACTCCTTGGTCATTCCGATGCCGATGTCCTGCTTCATGCCCTCTGTGACGCCATTCTCGGTGCCATCGGAGAGGGTGACATCGGGGGGCATGTCCCCGACAGCGATCCCGCCTACAAAGATATCTCGAGCGGAGAGCTGCTGATCCGGGTCAAAGAACTGGCAGCCCGAAAAGGGTATCTCGTAAATAATGCTGACGCAACGCTTGTCCTGGAAAGACCGCGATTAAAGGAATATATCCCTGCAATGATCGCGAATATAGCCGATTTTCTCACTGTGGAACCGGACCGGGTAAACGTGAAGGCCTCAACCAATGAAGGTATGGGCTTTACCGGACGGGGCGAAGGGGTCGCCGCCTTTGCGGTGGTCACTCTAAAGAGCAGTCGAGACCTGTAGGATCCACAAAAAACCTCCCTTCCTTGGGTAAAACAGCGTGCCGCAAAGAAAAGGGGGAGTTCTGTCTTGACCGTGTCACTTCAGTATTATATATATCGCACCTCTCTAGAATGACCTGCATATAGAACGGAGGAAGGCATGAAGCAGATAAATGAGATTGATATCAAAGGGAAGAAGGTGCTGTGCCGGTTTGATTTTAACGTTCCGTTGGATGATGATCTGCATATTACCGACGACAGGAGGATAAAGGCCGCGCTCCCTACAATCAACTACGCGCTGGATGAGGATGCGAGGGTGATAATCATTTCTCATCTCGGGAGACCGGGGGGGAAGAAGGTGGCGGGGCTCAGCCTCGCGCCCGTGGCCAAGAGACTGTCACGCCTCCTGGGGAAAGACGTTGCCCTGGCAAAGGACTGCATTGGCGATGACATAGAGAAGCTGATTGCCGGTATGGAACCTCGCTGTGTTATCATGCTGGAAAACCTTCGATTTCACAAAGAGGAGGCGGAAAATGACGATGACTTTGCCAGAAAACTGGCCGGTTACGGCGATGTGTACGTGGATGATGCCTTTGGAAATGCCCACAGGTCCCATGCCTCCAATGTAGGGATAACGAAATTCGCAAAGGTGTCTTGTGCCGGCTTCCTGATGAAGAGGGAACTGAACTATTTCAGCTCCACACTGGAAGACCCCCTCCGTCCCTTTGTGGCCATCATCGGCGGGTCAAAGGTGTCGGGCAAGCTGGAGGCCCTTGCCAACCTTATCAGAAAGGTTGACAAGATGATCATCGGCGGGGGGATGGCCTTTACCTTTCTGAAGGCGATGGGGTACGAGGTGGGTACCTCCCTTGTGGAGGACGACCTTCTTAATACAGCGCGACGGGGTATCAAGATAGCGAAGGAAAATGGCGTGAAATTGTATTTCCCCGTCGATTGCGTGATCGCCGAAAAGGCCGATCCGAAGGCGGTGACCAAGATCGTACCTATCCAGGAAATAGACCCAAACTGGATGGGGCTCGATATCGGACCTGCCACGATCGCCCTCTTTCGCGAGGTACTCAGCGACGCGAAGACGATTATGTGGAATGGCCCCATGGGTGTCTTTGAGATCGACGCGTTCAGCATGGGGACCTTCTCTCTGGTTCACGCCATTGCGCAGTCCCACGCCCTGACCATTGTCGGAGGAGGGGACACGGATGTCGCGGTCCACCGGACGGGAGAGAGTGACTATATCACCTATATATCCACCGGAGGAGGGGCGTCTCTCGAGCTCCTGGAAGGCAAAAAACTGCCGGCGGTCGAAGCACTCAATAGGGCCGAAAAGAGGATGAAATAACCGCGGGGTCGAATCGCATGAGAAACGTCATGATTGTCTGCGAATATGACGGAACCGCCTACCATGGATGGCAGAGGCAACCCAACGGCATCAGCATTCAGGAGGCACTTGAGGAAAAGATAGGTATCATCACGCAGGAAGAAATACGGTTGACGGCTTCGGGAAGAACGGACGCAGGCGTTCACGCCCTGAATCAGGTGGCAAACTTCAAGACGAAGTCGGCCATCGGATGTGAAAATCTCCTGAAGGGGATCAACAGCCTCCTCCCCGAAGATATCGTCGTCAAGGTCCTGCGGGATGCAGATCAGGAATTTCACGCGCGCTACAGCGCGAAGAGCAAGGTATACGTATACAGGCTATTCAATAACCCGGTGAGGAGCGCCCTCTGCCGGAACTATTCCTGGCACCTGCGCGCCCCGCTTGATCTGGGTGCTATGGGTCAGGCGGCCAGGCTCCTGGAGGGAACTCACGATTTTTCGTCCTTCTGCGCCGCAGGGGGCGATGCCGAAGACCACGTACGGACGGTTACCGCCACCTCCGTTGAGATGGCCGGCGGTATGATCTCCTTTACGATAGAGGCAAACGGCTTTCTGCGGTATATGGTGAGAAACATCGTTGGTCTCCTTGTCGATGTGGGGAGAGGAATTACCACGCCCACCGGGTTCAAAGAGATCATGGATGCAAAGGACAGGACCAAGGCCGGCATCACCGCCCCGCCACAGGGGCTTTTTCTCAGGGAGGTCAGGTACTGATGAAGATACTGGTGCTTGGATACAAGGGTATGCTCGGGACCGATCTTATGGCCGATCTTGGGGGAACGTACGATGTAGCTGGGAAAGATATCGAAGACTTCGATATAACATCCGCCTCGGATTGCAGGGATCTGATTGGGCAGTCGGGCGCGGATGTGGTCATCAACGCGGCCGCCTATACGAATGTCGACGGATGTGAGACGGATGAGGCCGGATCTTTCTCTGTGAACGCGGACGGCGTGAAGAACGTGGCCATGGCCTGCAGGGAGTCCGGCATCAAACTGGTTCACTTCAGCACCGATTATGTCTTTGACGGCACAAAGAAGGCCCCTTACGTGGAGGAGGATGCCTGCAGTCCAGTCAACGCATATGGGAGATCCAA
>CAZNBR010000200.1:0-4461 GCA_964571315.1 uncultured Syntrophaceae bacterium | reverse complement strand
CATTATAAATCTATCCGATAACCCGACGAAAGCATGGGGATATGCCGCTCATGAGACCCGCTCGTTTCCTTCGATAAATAGTGGGTAATCTCTCGGTGCAGTTAAGGGCTTTCACGAGGAGGTGAAACCCGATAATGAGAATAACTCATCCCCGATCGCCCCTCTTTGCGTTACTCCACGACCAGTTTTATGAGCCTCATGAAATATTCAAAATCGATCTTTGCCGCTTCATATACATGTGATGCCAGATAATATGTTCCATATGAACATTCCAAGGGAGAGGTGTGAATTGGTCAAACTATCTTAACAAGCTACGAGATAGTTTCTAACCTGCCTCAACCAGCGACCCCAATTTTTACTCCGTTATATCAAACGTTTCTCTCATTCCGGCGGGCAGCGGCTCGCCGGAACTTTTTTGAATCTCAGATCCTCAATAGCAAGGTAGAGGCAGGGCACCGGAATCAGGGTGATAAGGGTCGCGAAGAAGATCCCGAAGCCGAGTGAAATGGCCATGGGAATCATGACAGGCTTTTGTCTACAGAGCGTGTTAGAATCACTGCGGTCACAGAGGACTCTTAATCAGCAGGTGGCCGGTTCACACTCGGCAGGGACCACCATGAAATGATGGGGGCACGGAAACATTCCGTGCCCCTTTTTGATTGCTCAGGCCGTCTCAGCGCTGATTGAATCGCCGTCCGAGCATGGCCCCGGCGATGTTGACCCGCTGCATTTGCACGGTTCCTCCGGCGACCGGCCAGCCCCGGCTGTCCCGTAACATTCGTTCGACCGGGTATTCTTTCGAGTAACCGTATCCGCCGAAGACCTGGAGGGCCATATCCGTCACCTCCTTGCCGATCTCATTGGCAAAGCATTTGGCGACGGATGACTCGAAGATGGACGGATGTCCCAGACCGGCATTGACGGCGGCCCGGTAGATGAGCAGCCGAGCGGCCTCCACCTTCATGGCCATATCGGCCAGGAGGAACTGGACGCCCTGGAATTCGCAGATGGGTTTCCCGAAGGCCTTGCGTTCCTGGGCGTATTTCTTGGCCGCTTCCAGAGCCCCCCAGGCGATCCCGAGGGACATGGTGGCGTTGCCGCAACGCTCCACGTCAAAGGCCTGCATCAAAAAGGCAAACCCGCCTTCGGGGACGATCAGGTTTTCCCTGGGGACGATGCAGTCTTCGAAGATGAGATCGCAGCTCGGCATGCCGTGAAGCCCCATGAAGACCTCCTGTTTGCCGAAGGTGAAGCCGGGCGAGCCCTTTTCCACGACGATCCCCCCGATCCCCTTGGCCCCCTTGGCGTCGCTCATCCGGGCGTAGACCATGTAAGAGTCCGAATAGCCGCCCCCGGTGATGAACCGCTTCTGCCCGTTGATCACGTAATGATCCCCCTCGAGGACGGCGCGGGTCGTCAGATCCGTCAGGGCCGAACCGGCTTCGGGCTCCGTCATCGCCACGGCCATCAGTTTTTTGCCGGTGCAGGCGGGGGGGATGAATCGTTCTTTCTGTTCCTCCGTGCCGAACAGGTCGACGACGCGGACCGGGCCGACGCTGGTTTCGAAGACGGGCATGGCGGCGAGGGGGCTGACCCGGGCCAGCTCTTCCATGGCCAGAACGGCGTCAAAGGCGGTCAGACCAGCGCCCCCGTACTTTTCCGGGAGCGTGATCCCCAGAAGCCCCATATCCACGTATTGAGACAGGATTGTGTGATCCAGGGTCTCGCCCTTTTCTTCCCACTCCTGCACCAGTGGGGCCAGACGCTCATCGGCAAAATCATGCACCGACTGTTTGAACATCCGTTGCTCTTCGCTCAATTGAAAATCCACAGGGCATTCTCCTTTGATGTAAGAATTTTTTGCGGCACTATATAAAAAATATATAGGCGGCGGCACGGCAAGTCAACAAAATTATCGCCCCAACTCCCCGGCTTGATGGCTAAAATCCCTTGACATTCCTGCCCTATCTCCTATACTTGATCTGAGCTTATTCAAATTGAAAAGGGGTTTGTGTCTTCAAAACGTCATGGTGGAAACCAGTCACTGACAGGAAACAGGGGGGGGCGATGGAATCCAAATACAGGTTCGAAGAGAAAAAGGTAGGCCCTGCGACGATCAAGGTGTACGCCAATCGGCCTCAAACGGTTTTCGAAATGTTTCATAAGACGGTGGAGACCTGTCCCGAACGGGACGCCGTCAAGTGTGGAGACGTCTGTCTCTCCTATGCCGAACTGGGGCGCCGGGTAGATGCGTTGGCCTCCTTCCTGAAAAACGACTGCCGCGTCAAAAAGGGGGACCGGGTCGCGATCTTCCTCCCGAACAACGACATCTTTCCGACGGCGTTCCTGGCCGTATCGAAGATCGGCGCCGTATCCGTCGTCCTCAACACCCGCCTGACAAAACCGGAGCTGGCGTATCAGCTTGAACTCACCCGGCCCGTGGTCGCCGTCGTCGACAGCGCGACCTGGAACAAAGAACTGAACGAACTGATCCCCCGCACGGTGGAGAGCGCCTCCCTGGCAGCCCTCTGGGAGAAGGGCGGCACCTGCCCCCCCGCCGACGCGACCGAAGAGGACGTCCATACCATCCTGTTCACCTCCGGCACAACGGGCAAGCCCAAAGGGGTGCGGATCGTTCACCGCAATTTCATCCACAGCGCCATTCGGCTGGAGCAGTACATGGAGATGCTGGGCGTCGGCGACCCGGAAACCGGGGGAAAGACGCTGATCGTCGCCCCCCTCTTTCACGTCATGGCCCTCCAGGAACAGCTTATGGCCTGCCTGCGGATGGGGAATACCGTCGTGATGATGAGTGCCCTGAGCATCACGGCCTTCCTCGAGATTGTGGAGAAGGAGGGGATCAATTTCCTCGTCGGCTCGCCGGCCATCTACCGGATCCTCCTTGGATCGGAAGACGTCGGGAAGTATGACCTGAGCTCTATCCGGCTGGTGGGCTTCGGCGCGGCACCCATGTCGCCGGACCTGATGAAGGAAATGAAGAAGGCCTTTGTCAACGCCAAATTCTTCAACGGCTTCGGCCTTACGGAGGCCTCCATATCGCTTGCCGCTATAGATCGGGAGTGCATGGAACATCCTACTTCCATCGGGCACCCGAGCCTCGGCTGCGAGGCGAAGATCGTCGACGAGAATATGAAGGGGGTGCCGAAAGGCGCCGTGGGCGAGATCGCCGTCAGGGGACCCAACGTGGCGGACGGCTATTACGAAAACCCGGAGGAAACAAAAAAGATTTTCAGGAACGGCTGGTTTCTGACTGGCGACCTGGGCCGGATAGGCGATGATGGATTCTTTTACGTGGCCAGCCGTAAGAAGGACATGATCAACCGCGGCGGTGAGAATGTCTACCCTGTTGAAGTGGAAAACGCCATTTACCTGCACCCGAAGGTCATGGAAGTGGCCGTCTACGGCGTGCCGGACCCCGTCATGGGGGAGAAGGTAGCCGCCGCAGTCGTGGCCGTTCCCGGAACAACCCCGACCGTCGAGGAGATCAAGGCGTTTTGCGCCGACAAGCTCGCCAAATACAAGATCCCCGAATACATCCAGTTGACGCCATTCCTGCCCAAAAACGCCGGGGGCAAGGTGATCAAGGAGCAACTGCCGAAGGAGTTTTGAACGTCTGTAACCAAGGAGGGATCATGACCTGATCATCAAAGCCCTGTTTCTCAATGAGAGAGATGGGGCTTTTGTATTCTAAATTTAAAGTACTTTCGCGGGGTATTATGTCGCACATTTTGCGGCGTTTAGGTTGTTGTACCTATACATTGTTGGCGGACAATAAAAATGAGCAAGACTGATAAGCAACTTCGATACTTTGTTAATGCCTTGCTGAAATACGCCGAGAAAGATGGGCATTTTAATTCTGGCTTCACGATGGCACAAATACCAGAAATCTTTATGGGATGGACAGAATTAGAATTTAATAACGTCCATCATGGTGTAGGTATCGGTTGTTGTACCTGTATTGGGCCAGATCGGTATCAGATTAATCAAGCTCATTGTCATAACCTACAAAGTAAGTTTAAAGAATCTCGACGTAGTGTAATCCGTTTATGGTTAATCGCGATTAGTATTATTGTTGCGATCATATTGGGGCTGCTTCAGGTTTGGAATCAATATCAAGAGAAGCAGAAGACAGATAATGACAACAAGGTCATTACTTATGTTGCACCTCCAAAAAAATAAAAAACCACCAACTATTCAATCCGCCCGACCCTTCGATCGGGTGATCTATGCGTTGGAAGTAGAGAGATAATAATGGCACAAGAACTCTGTAACTTAATGTGGAATATTGTCGGTGGTTTGCTTGTTGCCTCTCTTATTTTCTCCATTCAATGGATTAGGAAAAAGTTCAGTTGCTGGAAATTCAAGCAGGTTTTTGGTAACGACACCGATGAATTCTTCATTGTTTTTCCATCTTATAATTCTCCAAGCAGTAATACTGTG
>CAZNBR010000199.1:0-4468 GCA_964571315.1 uncultured Syntrophaceae bacterium | reverse complement strand
TATAAAATAGAGCTAGTAAGGTGATAAGAATGCTTAATATCGTAATAGACGGGAAAAAGGTCAAGGCGCAAGAGGGTTCATCCATACTGGAAAACGTCCAGGCATTGAAGATAGCGATACCCACCCTGTGCCATCACAAGGAACTTACCCCCTTCGGGGCCTGCCGCCTGTGCAGCGTGGAAGTCAAGACCAACGGAAAGTGGCAGCTTGCGACGTCATGTAATACTCCCGTTGAAAGCGGCATGGAGATAGCGACCAGCTCCGACGCGGCAAAGGAGAGCAGGAAATCGGCCGCGCAGCTCCTCTATTATAAGTACCCCGAGACCCAGGCGGTCAAAGAGATCGCCCGGAAGCTGGGCGTTGATGTCTCTCCCTATGAGGCCGAAGGGCATGACTGCATACTCTGCGGACTGTGCGTCAGGACATGCAAGGAGGTCGTGGGCGTGAGCGCGCTGACCTTCCAGGACAGAGGCCGCGGCCGCGATATCGACGAGCCGGAGATTATCTTCGACCCGAACGTATGCATCGGATGCGGATCATGCGCCTATGTCTGCCCCACCGGTTATGTGCAGATGGAGACCGACGGCGACCGGAGGATCATCTGGGACAAGGTCTTCAAGATGGTTCCCTGCCCGGTGTGCGGACGGTTCTTCGCGCCGGAAGACCAGCTCAAATATATCAGCAAGACAATCGGTGCTCCGCTTGGCGAACTGGCCACCTGTGTTGACTGCAGGTAGAAGTTAAACATTCGGTGTTGTAAAAGAGTACAAACTCTGATAGTAGCTCATTTCACTTTTTGAAATACAGATATTCCCCAGTAGCTCAGTTGGTAGAGCAGCTGGCTGTTAACCAGCTTGTCCGTGGTTCGAGTCCGCGCTGGGGAGCCAAAATTCAAAAGCTGGGACACTCCAGGTGAGAGTCCCAGCTTTTCTTTTTAGATAGACCTTGTGCCCCTCAATCCTGATTTCATCAACCGGCACTGTGATATATTCTTTCTTAAGTTTTCGCTTGACGAACTTAAATGTATAGGTATACTTACAAATAAACGATTCTCCATCGACAGCTGTCCGGTTTTGACGAGAAGATCCTTCACGCTCGGATCCTGATCAACCTTCCTGTCATTGCTGAAAACATCTGCCGCATGCTCCACAAGCTGTCTCTTCTACTCCATGATCTGGCTCGGATGTATTTGGTAACGCTGGGATAACTCAACGATCCGCTCCTCTCTCTTCAGGGCATTTAAAGTATCTGTGATTAAGTGGCATATTTTTTTAATTCATTTAAAACCATTTAAAGGGGGGAATTATGGGATTTTCACTACTTATCACCATCCTGGCCTTGAAATTCAAAAAGGCGTCAAAGTCAAACAAGGACTTCCGAAAATTCCTTATGGGCCATGAATGCAGCATTGTCATTAAAACAAAAGATGGCAAAAGAGGCAAACGATTCATCTTTAAAGACGGCACGTTTTCATCGGACACGGTACTGGATGAGTATGATGCGGCGATGATCTGGAGTGACGCAAAGATGGCGTTTAAAGGCCTCAAAGCCGGAGAAGAGGGCATCCAGCACGCGCTCCGAAATCATCTTGTCAGCATTGACGGAGAGATACATTCTTTCACCTGGTTCGGCGCCGCTATTACGTTTGTCACGACATAGAATGATTCACCTGTGCGCGCGTTTTTTGCGCGCCGCTTAAGGAAAAGTAACGGATCGTTATGATGCAGCTCTGACGCTAACATCAGAGGTAAGGGGGGAATATGAGTTACTGGTCACATGAATATTTGCTGAGAAACTGGGGTGGCCCCATGGTACAGGCCGAGTTTTTGAAAGAAGTCCAGAGGCCTTTTTTTGTCCCGCGAGTATTCTCCGGGCTCAATCTTTTTCTTGATGAGGCCGGCCTTATACCTGACGCGGTAGATTTAGTGGCCAAAGAGTGCAAAACAAAAAAGGCTTTTCTTGTAACCGACGAGTACGCGGTTCGCTTTGCCCCGAAGGTTATGGGTCCCTATGAAAAGCGGCACGGCATTAAATTCGAGGTCTGGGCCAAGGCCCAGCCTGACGCTCCGATTGACACCGTACAGGAATGTGCCCAAAAGATGAGAGAGTTCGGCCCCGACCTCATTTTTGCTGTCGGTGGCGGGTCATCGATTGATACCGCCAAGGGCGCGTGGCTTCTCTATGAACATCCCGACGCCAATATTGAAATCCTGAGTCCGCTTGTGCCCCTGAATTTGCGGAATAAGGCCAAGCTCGTTGCCATCCCGACAACAAGCGGGACCGGTTCCGAGGTTACGGGCATTGCCGTGATCTCTTTCCCCGATGGCGTGAAACTCGGCACGGGCGGCGCATTGCCGGAATTCGTTCCCGACTATGCCCTGCTTGATCCGACATTTACTGTCGGAATGCCGCCGGAACTCACCGCGGGAACAGGCGGCGACGCATTGGCCCATGCCGTAGATGGTTTTATGGCCCCCAGGGCGGATGAATTGAATCAGGCAATTGCCCTTAAGGTTATTAAGATGATCTTCGAATGGCTGCCCAAGGCATACAAAGATGGCAGCGACCTCATGCCCAGAATCAAGATGCAGCAGGCGGCCATGATGGCGGGAATTCCCCTCTCCAACGCCGGTTCCGGAATTTCGCACGCCCTCGGGCATACCATCGGCGGCCTGTATCACATCCATCACGGCGCCATGGTCTTGTTGTTCCTCCCCTACGAACTTCAGGTCTATTCAAAGGCAACAGCCCGGCACCTTGAAATATGCGATGTGATGGGCATCCTGGACGCCAGCTCTGATGCGAAGAGCCTCTCCAATCTCATCGAAGCAATTCGCGGCCTGATGACTGAGGTGAAGCTCCCGGTGAGTCTGAAAGATGCCGGTATCTCCAAGGCTGATTTTGAAAAGAACCTTGAGTTCATCCTTGAGCAGACACCGACAGATCCGGCCTTTTATTTCGGGTGGTTTGATCTGACGCGGGAACAGTTGATGGACGTGTTTGTATGCGCCTATGAAGGTACATTGCTGGACATGAATTCAGAGATATGGAGGTAACCCCATGAAAGGATATTTCGGTAAATTCCTGAAGGTTGATCTGACAAATAAGAAAACAGAAGATTTCCCCATCGGTGACGAGGATCTGAAGCACTATGTCGGCGGATCAACACTGGCTGCCAAAATCATATATGACTATGTAAAACCGGGGATGGACCCGCTGGCGCCTGAAAGTCCGCTGGTCTTTGCCGCCGGGCCTTTCATCGGTTCCAATATTCCCATGGTCAGCCGGTCGGCAGTGTGCGGCATAGCCCCGGGAAGCGGTCTCTGGGGTGAGGCGACAACGGGCGGAACCTTTCCCTCTCGGCTCAAAGGCACCGGGTATGACGGGATACTGATAACCGGCAGGGCCGATAAGCCGGTCTATCTGGTTGTTAAGGAGGGTAAGGCGGAGATCAAAGACGCTGCTCATCTGTGGGGCAAGAATACCTATGTGACGCAGGAACTGATCGACAAGGAAGTCGGTGAAAAGGCTTCAACCGCCTGTATCGGCATAGGTGGAGAACAATTGATCCCATACGCCGGGATCATGAACGACGAAGGCAGGTCCGCGGGAAGATGCGGCATGGGAGCGCTGATGGGCTCGAAGAATCTCAAAGCCGTCGTCGTGTCCGGAAATCAGAAGGCCGAGGTTGCGGATGGCGAAGGCCTGAAGACCCTTGTCGGTGAAGTTCGTGATTGCATCAAGAGTACCGCTAACACGAATGGGTACATCCTGTACGGGACAAACATGTATCTTGATCTGGGTATGCGACTGGGAGACGTGCCCACCAAGTATTTTACCAAGAGCGTTTTCCCTGTTGAGAAACTGCACGGCCCGGCCTTCAGAACGCGCTATAATATGACAAACTACGCGTGCAGGGGCTGCCCGATCGGATGCGGCAGAGTCATCAAGGATTTCAGCGACGAAATCAAACGGGTCGATGGACCTGAATACGAAACCGTGGCCGCTTTTGGGCCGCTCTGTATGAACTTTGATATCGATACCGTGGTCAGGGCAAACCATTTCTGCAATATGCATGGGATCGATACCATGTCAGCCGGCGTCTCGATCGCCTTCACCATGCATCTGTACGAGAAGGGTATCCTCACGGAAGAGAAGGCGGGGATGAAGATCGAATGGGGGGACTCCGCTGTCATTCTCAGGCTGCTGGATATGATTGTCAGGCAGGAAGGTATCGGCGTTGTCCTGTCAAAGGGTGTCAAAGAGATGGCCGTCGCGTTCGGGGCGGATCCCGAAGAAGCGGCTCAGGTAAAGGGGCTGGAATTTCCGATGCACGATTCGCGTGCCTATCAGGGCGCGGCGTTGTCGTATGCGGTCGGTCCCCGGGGAGCCTGTCACTTGAAAGGCTGCTTCTATAACTTTGATGCCCCGGGAACCGAGTCCGGTCTGGAACTGGGGATCACCTTTT
>CAZNBR010000198.1:0-4523 GCA_964571315.1 uncultured Syntrophaceae bacterium | reverse complement strand
TGTGAATATTACCGGAACGCAGCGGGATTCACTGAAGAGGAGATGGAGGGATTTTTCGGGCTCGTGGACAACGGCTATAATGCGTACATTACGTCAGGCAATGATACACTCCTGAAGAAGGCAAATACAATGACCGAAGGCAGTTATGGAAGGCCAAATCCCATGAGGGACTATATATACCTGCGCGTCTCACAGAAAGAGCCTTTTGACATACTCTATTTTACCCCGTCGATCACAGGCATATACAACATTAACGACAAAAGTTATTCTCTTTCTCCCGAAATTCTCTATACGGGGATTACAAATCTCGAACTGCGTCTGAAGGCCGCCCTCCTCGCAGGACATGAAAACACCGAGTTCGGTGAGAAGCAGAATGACTACCGCGCCGAGCTGAGGGTACGCTATTACTTTGACGCGGCACAATAACGAAAAAACACAGGCATCGGGTAAGATCTTCATTTTAGGTAATATAATGATACACTTGATTTATTACACATCACTATTGCAGTGGATGGTCTTTCGGAAGTATTAGTTTGAATTGCGGATAAGGCATAAACATATAATGGGCTATGAGTACCAGGACAAGTTCCACTGGCATGTCGGAGAACAGGAAATTTGGCATGTATATCAAACCACTCAGCCCCAACCATAAGTGAAACTTTCAAGTAGTAATGATCGATTTGCCCTAAGATTATTTTGAGAAGTGGTAGGTGGCGTCAAGGTCCGACGCATGTCATTTTTTATTAGCTGCACCCACTCAGTTCAAATACAAAGCGTGAGGTGGGGTGATTTGACCAAGCCGTTGAATGCTGTTTGAAACATGCTACTACCTGGCAGCTTGTTTCCCGCTCATCCAGGCGAATGGCTTCTTCCTGACGCCAATAACGCGCACATTTCATTCTTCTTCGATCACCCCTGAGCAGTCCGGGTTGAAAGCTGCTACACAAACGAATTTCCCCAAATTCTCGACTACAATAAATACTCGGTAATTTCTCGTTACAGTCAAGAGCATTGATAAGTGAAAGAGGCAGGGGATGGGGTTGATATCGCCGATAGTTTAAGCCTTCTGTTTTGTCACCGATTTCGTTTTTCTATCCCGAGCAAACACCGCCTTTTGGCTTCACAGTGGTCAGTTCGTCTTTCCAAAACCCCTAATCAAAGGTCTTGTGAAGACTGTCCCAAGTTTCCTCACCGTAAGATCATCGTAACCCATCCCGGGAGTAGGTTGTCGCATTTCTCGGCATTTGGTTCTCTCAGTCCCTCCCCAATCCTGTCTTTCTCTTGACACTCACACCTCTTTTTTCTATATCAGGGGAAACATTTCTTGTTTCCCCTTTTAAAGGAGCCGATGCCCGTGATGATTCCCGCCTCTCCATGTGCCATGATGGCGCGAGGATACTTTACCATCCTCCCCAACGTCCACCGCTGTCTGGACGGATGGAGAGTGCGCGCGGAGGGGATCCCTGACCCGGAGCTCCGCAGGCAGGCGCTCCTGAGTATAGAGAAAAAGGCCTTTCACTGTGAAGGCGGGGCAGCCTACGGACTCCTGGCGGGGAAGAGATGTTCGGAGGTCATTCGTTTTATTGTCGCGTACCAGACGATCAGCGATTATCTCGATAACCTGTGTGACCGTAGCACCTCCCTCGATCCGGCCGATTTCCGCGCCCTGCATGTATCGATGCCCGATGCCCTGACACCCGGGGCCGCACTCGGCGATTACTACCGGTTTCACGGCGAACGGGACGACGGCGGATATCTGGCATCGCTCGTGGCGACGTGCCAGGGTGTACTGAAAAGCCTTCCCGCATACAATGCGATCGCTCCGGCACTGGCCGAGCTTGCGGGTCGTTATTGTGACCTGCAGGTACATAAGCACGTCACGAAAGAGGAGCGTGTCCCGCGCCTGAAGGAGTGGTTCGAGGCGCACCGGGGCGGCCTCCCCGAGATGAGCTGGTTTGAATTCTCGGCATGCTGCGGTTCAACGCTCGGCATCTTCTGCCTGGTTGCCTGCGCCTTTCACGACGAGTGCTCGGAAGACCTGGTGGCGCGCGTAAAGGACGCCTACTTCCCCTGGGTGCAGGGATTCCACATCCTCTTGGACTACTTTATCGATCAGGAGGAGGATCGGACCGGAGGGGATCTGAATTTCTGTTTTTATTATAAGAACAATGAGGAGATGGGACGGCGTCTGGAATATTTTTTTCATCAGGCCGACCGGAGCACATCCGGGTTGCCTCACGCACAATTTCATCGGATGGTCAATCGAGGCCTGTTCGCCATCTATCTGTCGGACGGGAAGGTGGAAAAACAGAAGGCGGTGCATGAGATGGCTCAAAAGATTCTCCGGCGCAGTGGATGGATGACACGCTTCTTCTACGTGAATGGGTGGCTGTATCGGCGGATCAAACAGTTGCGGACACGATGATCGCGGTCGATTCACGATGATCAGATATCTGCCGCCCTGCCTGTGAACTCTCTTGACTGAATGGGGAGGCTGTGTTATTTTCCCACTCACTGGACGGAGAAGGCCACGATGAAATTTACACACCTGGACGAAAAAAACAGGCCCCGGATGGTCGATGTTACCGACAAGGAGTCCAGCCTGAGGGAGGCCGTTGCCGGCGGCAGGGTGTTGATGAGGCCCGACACCGTCAAGGCCATTGAATCGGGGGGTGTCACAAAGGGTAACGTCTATGCCACCGCAAAGATCGCGGGGATTATGGCTGCCAAGAAAACAAGCGATCTCATTCCAATGTGCCATCCCCTCGGACTGACCGGGATTGATATCGATTTTTCGAGCAACCCTGAGAAGGGGGAAATCACCATTACCGCGCACGTCAAGACCCTGGACAGGACGGGGGTGGAGATGGAGGCTATGACAGCGGCGAGCGTGGCCGCGCTGACCATATACGATATGTGCAAGTCCGCGGACAGGGCAATCGTGCTGTCCGACATACGGTTGCTGAAAAAAAGCGGGGGGAAGAGCGGTACCTTTGTGAGGGAAGAGTAGCATATGGAAACGACCACCTATACAACAAGACAGGGGTTTCTCATCCCCTTCTTCCTGGTTTTCCTGCTTCTCCTTGTATTGCTGATACTCTCCATATTTGACAGGCTCTTTCCTCCGGAGATTGTGGTTCTTACGATCATATTTATTCCCACCGCGTACATCTTTCTTGAATCGGCCTGGCGCAGGACCATCATCGAAAGCGACGGCG
Organism: uncultured Syntrophaceae bacterium; assembly: GCA_964571315.1. Classification (GTDB taxonomy): domain Bacteria; phylum Desulfobacterota; class Syntrophia; order Syntrophales; family UBA2210; genus UBA6078. The sequence continues at coordinate 1,305 of CAZNBR010000198.1, read as the reverse complement.
TCAGGATACGGAAGCTCTTCAGAGAAAAACACCTCCTCTGGGGGGATATTACCAATATAGACGTTCTGACCGTGCGTAAAAAGGTGTATCTGCTGCTGACCACCACGAAGGGATTTTACGCGCTGGCCAATTCTCACGGGAATTTCACCTCTCTTGTCCAGGATATTGTCAGGTATGTCGACCCGGAAAAGATCGAAGAGGGCGTCCGGGATGTCATCGAGCACCCGGTAGTGAGAATATCAGACGTGATATCCGCCTGGACTGCCTCCGTTATCCTTCTGGGGGCGATTATCCTGAAGGTTGTCTGCTAAACCGTTATTATTTCTTACATGCATTATTCATATTCTGCCCAAAAGGAGCGTTTTATGGGAAAGCAGGAGCGGATCAGAGCCATAATGGACGAAAAGATGAATGAGTCGTCTTTCCCCCTTATAGAAGAGGTCTTCGAAAAGAGGCTCGATGAGGTCGTCACGGTTCTCGGCTGCGGAGGAAATGGCAGAGACGGGGTATATGATGAAGTCCTGTCAATGGTTGAAAAGGCCCTGATAAAGATCGCCATGAGACGCTCCAATAATGTAAAAACTGCTGCCGCTGATTTTCTCGGGATAAACAGGAACACCCTGCACGGCAAGATAAAAAAGCTGAAGATATGATAGCTCTCCCGGACCTTTTCCCGGAGGTACACCCGGGCAATGTGTATCTGTGGAGTCTGTCATCCCCCAGCGCCACCCATCCGGGGGTCAAACCCTTTCCATGAATGCACTGTACCGTACGGCCCGTTTCTTTAGGAGTGGTCAGACCAATCTCCTGTCGGCCGGGTTGATACTGTCCAGTATGCGGATCATGTCGTCATGTATTTTCCCATTTGATGCGAGTATGCCTGGAGAGTCGAGACGATAGCTGCCGCCTGAGATATCGGTGACAACTCCGCCCGCCTCGCTGACAAGAAGCCATCCGGCTGCCGTATCCCATGGGTGCAGTTTGAGCTCCCAGAAACCGTCGAAACGCCCTGCTGCGGTATAGGCCAGATCAAACGCCGCAGATCCCATGCGGCGGATTCCCTGGGCCTTCAGGGCCATTTCAGAAAAGTAGTTGATATTGTTATTCGGGTCTCTTCGTATGTCATAGGGAAAACCGGTTGCCAGGAGACTCTCTGAAATCTCCGTGGTCCCGGAGACCGAAATACGAGAGCCGTCAAGAGATGCCCCCTCCCCCTTTCCGGCCACAAACAATTCGTATGATACCGGGCTGTAAATGACACCCGTTATGATCGGTCCGTCTTCCGCCAGGGAGATGGAGAGGCAG
>CAZNBR010000197.1:0-4524 GCA_964571315.1 uncultured Syntrophaceae bacterium | reverse complement strand
TTCAAAGAACCGAATGATCAAAACTTATATGCAAAAACCTAACCGGAAATTACTGTGTAAGAATAGATACTGGTACATTTTCATCAGGGGGTAAAAAGCTAAAATTGTTGTACGTTACTGATCTGAGGGAGTGCGATTCGCCTTTTGGTGTCTTTAAGGGGCTCTTGCCGCTAAAAAAGAAGCTGTTCGACCGTGTTGTATTCGCGCTGCCGCCCTCCCGGGCTGGGTGGACGGACGATCTTCCCGACCCGGAAATTCCATTCAAGACAAAAACAATCAGGGATTTCTCCTATAGAGAGATTACGGCTGCCGCACAGGAGGAGCAGGTATCCTGCATCGTGGTCGACCTTGACAAGGATTCTCATGAGGCTACCCTCAGAGAGCTCGCCCTGAAGTCGACGCTGCCGGTTCTTGTCGTTAACCGGGGAGATTCAAAAGGAGATCTTCTCAGCCACGTCATCTTCGCCACCGACTGGTCCCCCGCCTCTGAAAAGGCCATGGAACAGATTCTTGCCCTCGCTGAATGTATATATGAACTTGATATTATCCACGTTATCAGCGAAAAGCTTACCGTGAAAGATATGAGAGAGCTGAAAGAGCGGTTGGGTCATACCCGGAAGATCTGTCTGAATGAAGGTATCAACTCGGAATCACATATCTATGCCGGCGACGTGGCGGAAGAAATCGTAACGGCATCCGAGGATTACCGGGGAAGCATTATTATCGTGGGATCAGACACCAGAAGATCCTTCATGGAGCGAATATTCAAAAAAAGCAAGGTCTATACTCTTATAAAAAATGCGGCTGTGCCGGTATTCTTTATACCGTTTGCCGCCGAGGACGATTGAGACTATGGAAGTGACACTTTTTATTCATGCGGCGGATGATGCCTTTCGTATCCTGGAAAACGCGAAGGTGCAGGCCGTCGGCCTGCTTGATACGGCCACGAGGTTGACATCCGAGACGCGATGGATGGAGAAGAAAAAGGTCCAGGCCATCCTGAAGGGTGCCCAGGAGACACGGTCCGGTTTTCAGAACTTCGTTGCCACCTTCGTGATGCTGCTGGGATTCTGGGTGCTGCTGTCCGGGAAGTTCGATACCTTTCACCTTTCTCTCGGCGTCATCTGTTCGCTGATCGTTGCGTACCTCAGCCGTGATCTGCTGTTCGCCAATGTGAGGGTGGGAGATGGCCGCGTTATTGCTCAGAGATTTCTCCGCTATATTCCATGGCTCCTGCGTGAAATCGTGACGGCCAATTTTTATGTCGCCTATCTTGCTTTGTCACCCCGGATGCCGATAGATCCCCAGATCATTACCTTCAGGACCAAGCTGGAGAGTGATATCTCATGGGTGACGCTGGCCAATTCCATAACGCTCACGCCGGGCACCATCACGATAGACATAGCGGATCGGGAATTCATGGTGCATGCCCTCGACAGGAAGGTGGCCGGTGATCTGGATACGGGGGAGATGGAGGACCGGGTGGCACATATCTTTATGGAGGCGGACCACATATACATCCAGGATGTATTGGATGTATCCCGTATATTCGAGGAGTTGAAGAGGGGTATGTAGATGATTGTCAGCAGCGATGATATTATCATAAAAACCATTGCACGGGTGTTTGTCCCCTTTATACAGATCTACGCCCTGTACGTCATCATGCATGGTCACTACAGCCCGGGCGGAGGGTTTCAGGGGGGCGTCATCCTGGGCGCGAGTATGGCCCTGCTCCTGATAACCCACGGCTATGACGAGGTAAAGAGGCGGTTTCCCGAGAACGTCGTCCTCCTGATGGGGAGCGTGGGCGTCCTGATTTATGCGGGGATCGGGCTCACCTGTCTCCTTCTCGGCGGGAATTATCTCGACTACAGTCAGCTGTCCGTCATCCTGCATGTCGACCCCGCGCATGCCCGGTCCCTGGGGATACTGGGTGTTGAACTGGGCGTCGGGTTCACGGTTATGGCGATCATGTACTCCATATTTTTTGATATATCGACAGGCGGAATCCTGCCTGGGGATGAGAAGCGAAAGGGAGAGTTGGAAGATAACGGGTAGATTACTGACGTTTGGGGTTTCATATGAATGAATTTTTTGTTGCGGTCGGCCTCGGTCTGTGCCTCCTTGTTTTTCTGGTGCTCTACCGGGTCATATTCGGTCCGGGGGTGTTCAACAGGATAGCCGCCATCTCCGCTATCGGCACCAAGACCTTGATCATACTCCTTGCCTTGGGCTATGCGTACAACCGGGTTGATATGTTTATCGATATCAGTATGGTGTACGCCCTCCTCAATTTCATCGGCTGCATCGCCGCGGCGAAATACCTGGAAATGGAACGGTAGAGATATGGCATATATACTGGATGCTCTTTCGATACTATGTCTTCTCGGTGGTCTGTTCTTCTTCATGACCGCGACGATCGGACTCCTGCGCTTCCCCGATTTCTTTACGCGGCTCCACGCCACGGGGAAGGGTGATACGCTGGCCGTTTTCCTGTGTCTGATCGGCTTTGCCATCCATGAAGGGCTGTCCCTCACCGCCCTGAAGATAGTGGTTATCGCGGTGTTCATGTTCCTGGCCCAGCCGACGGCAACGCACGCCATTTCGAGGGCGGGGATACGGCACGGTCTCAAACCGTGGGTAAAAGGGGAAGAACGACAATGAACGTACCCTTTGATATTATTATTCAGCTGTTTGTGGTCATGTGCGCGGTTGCGGCGATAACCGTCAGGGACCTCTTGAGCGCGATTATGATCCTCGGTGCGTACAGCTTCTTTATGTGTCTTATGTGGGCGCAGCTGGGCGCCGTCGATGTCGCCTTCACGGAGGCATCGGTCAGCGCGGGGATAGGGACCATCCTCCTGGTTGCTGCCGTCCTGAAGACGACAAGGAGGTCAAAAGATTGAAGACCCTGGGCCTGATTGTATCGATAATTGTGGGGGCGTTTCTTATGTACGGCACCATTGACATGCCCGATTGGGGTGATCCCAATTCTCCGGCCAGCATTCATGTCTCGCCCCGGTATATCACGAATACCGAGGTGGAAACGGCAACGCCCAATATGGTTACGTCCGTCCTCGCCGACTACCGGGGGTATGACACCCTCGGCGAGACAACGGTCATCTTTACGGCGGGCATGGCGTGTATCTTACTTCTGAGAAGACGTGGCGGGGTCAGAAAGGCCAGATGATAGGGAGAGAGAATCAGTGGATTTTATCATAGCGAAGTACAACTACTTGATATATATCATCCTTATGATGATAGGCTTCTATGCGATGATAGCCAAGAACAACCTGATCAAAAAGATCATCGGGATGAATATCTTTCAGACGGCGATCATACTCTTTTTTGTCTCCATCGCCTATAAGAAGGGGGGGGCCACCCTGCCGATCCTGACACACGCGGACGCGCACGGTGAGCATGCCATACAGGTTGCCCAGTACCTGAACCCCCTGCCGCATGTCCTGATGCTGACGGCGATCGTCGTCTCCATAGCGACGCTGGGTGTTGCCCTGGCAATCGCCATCATGATGTACCGGAAATACCATACCCTGGAAGAGGATGAGATACTAAAGGCAATCAAATGATTATAGAACAAGCCCCCGTCCTGATCGTTGTTATATCGCTGATGTCGGCGGTTGCCACGCCGCTGATCGGCTGGTTGAGAAAAGACCTGTGTTACCCCTGGGTTATTCTCGTCCTCCTGGCCGTCACCTGCTGCTCGGTCCTGGTATTGAACACCGTCATACACGAGGGGGTCATCCACTATTACCTGGGCAACTGGCTCCCGCCCTGGGGCATCGAGTACGTGATTGACCACCTGAACGCCATGATGCTGGTCCTGATCACCGGCACCTCTCTCTTGGTGGCGATATACTCCAAGAAGAGCCTCGAGGCGGAACTGCCCGACAGGACGGTCTATTTCTACACCCTCTTTCTTCTGCAGGTGACGGGATTCCTGGGGATCGTCATCACGGGGGACGTGTTCAACCTCTATGTGTTTCTCGAGATAGCATCCCTGTCAGGGTATGCCCTGATAGCGACGGGGGAGGAGGGAGCCCCCTTTGCCGCCTTCCGGTATCTTATCCTGGGCACCATTGGGGCCTGTTTCTATCTGCTCGGCGTTGGGTACCTCTACATGGTCACCGGTTCTCTGAATATGGCCGATCTGGCCGAGATGCTGCCCCGCCTCTACGGTTCCAAGGTGGTACTGGTCGCCTTTGCCTTCTTTATGGTCGGGATAGCCCTCAAGATGGCCCTTTTCCCCCTGCACCTGTGGCTCCCCGATGCCTACACCAAGGCCCCTTCGGCCGCCAGCGCCCTGATAGCGCCGCTGATGACCAAGGTTGCCATCTATATCATGCTGCGAGTCATGTTCACCGTCTTCAGGCCCTATTTTTCCATAGACCTCCTGCCGGTGACGAAGATCATGCTGTATGCCGGGATTATAGCCGTCTTTGCCGGGGCGTTGATGGCCCTGGCCCAGAGAGACTTTAAGCGGATGCTGTGCTATGTCGTGATAGC
>CAZNBR010000196.1:0-4536 GCA_964571315.1 uncultured Syntrophaceae bacterium | reverse complement strand
CAACTACCTGCCCATAAACGGAACCCTTCAGAGGGACAAGCAGCGGATGCTTGCGACCATAGATAGTGTCCTTGAAACGAGGGACCGGGGGATGCTGCGGGACGAGCGCCTGCGGGGTCTGTAGGCCCCTCCGGCCGGTCCCCGTCATTTTATTTTCATTTTCCGTCGGATTCTGGTATGAACCACCCCGTTATTAAGGGGCCATGAGGGGGCGCGTCGGGCATCTCGATACGCTCCCGGCGGCGGGCCGTACATCCCATGATGCGGGCGTGCCGTAGCGCAAGAAAGTGACTGCTCTGTCAGTCTTACCATAAAAATCTTAGAGTATACGGAGGAAATATCATGAGAGAGGTTGTCGTTGTATCCGCGTGTCGAACCGCGATCGGAAGGTTCCTGGGAAGCCTGAAGGATGTACCGGCACGGGATCTTGCCATAACCGCCGGGAAGGAGGCGGTCAGGAGGGCGGGGATCACCGCGGACGTTATTGATGAGATCGTGATGGCGCAGTGCTTCACCGCGATGCAGGGTTCGCTTCCCGCCAGGCAGGTGAGCATGCGGGTCGGTCTTCCCCACCGGAGCGCGGCCGTGACCGTCAATCAGAACTGCGCCTCAGGGATGAGGGCGATGGAGGTAGCCTGTCACAGCATCATGCTCGGCAAGACCGAGATCGGTCTGGTGGTGGGAGTTGAGAGCATGACCGGCGCCCCCTATCTGCTCCCCAAGGCGAGGGGAGGCTACCGGATGGGGCCGGGGACGATAGAGGATCATATGCTCCATGACGGTCTGGTCGATGAACTGGTTCCGGGGCACATGGGAATCACGGCGGAAAACGTAGCGGAGAGATACGGGATCACCCGCGAGGAGTGCGATCAGCTGGCCCTGATCAGCCATCAGAGGGCAACGAAGGCCGTCAAGGACGGCACATTCAAGCGCGAGATCGTTCCGGTGGAGATCAAGACAAAAAAGGGTGTGACGGTATTCGATACCGACGAACATATGATACCCGACGCCAGCCTTGAGGCCATGGGGAAACTTCGCCCCGCCTTCAAAGAGGGGGGCGTCGTTACCGCCGCCAACGCCTCGGGGGTCAACGACGCGGCCGCAGCCGTGGTGATCATGTCCCGGGAAAAAGCCGAGGAGCTGGGGATCAAACCTCTGATGAAACTGATCAATATCTGCAGCGAGGGTGTTGATCCCCGGGTCATGGGGCTGGGACCGGCGGTCGCCATCCCCAAGTGCCTCAAACAAGCCGGGATGAAATATGAGGATATCGATTACTGGGAGATCAATGAGGCCTTCGCCTCGCAGTTCCTTGGCGTGGGCAGGATGCTGAAGGAGGATTTCGGGGTAGAGCTCAGCCTGGACAACGTCAACCACAACGGTTCCGGTATCGCCCTGGGGCATCCGGTCGGATGCACCGGGCTTCGCATCATCGTGTCCCTCTATTACGAGCTGGAGCGGATGGGTAAGACCACCGGCGGGGCGTCACTGTGCGTCGGGGGCGGGCCCGCCATGGCGTCTCTCTGGACACGGGATATATAAAAGATGACGATTTCTAAAAACTATACAAACAGAAGGGTTGAAGACTATGGTTAAAGATGACTTTTACAAGTTCCGGGGCGCCGACAAGTACGTCCTGGATGATGAGCTTGCCGAAATTGTGAATGTCTCGATGGCCCTGGAGATGCCTCTCCTCCTCAAGGGCGAGCCGGGAACGGGGAAGACCATGCTGGCCTATGCCATCGCGGAGAGTCTTGGCATGCCCCTGATCGTCCTGAATGTCAAATCGAGCATGAAGCTGGTGGACGCCCTCTACCAGTACGACACCCTGACGCGGCTCAACGACAGCCGCTTCAGTGACTCCAGCAGGGATGTCAGCAATATCGAAGAGTATATCAAGATGGGGAAGATCGGGCAGGCCTTTGTCTCGGACACGAGGACGGTCCTTTTGATCGACGAGATCGACAAGGCCGACACGGATTTCCAGGACGATATGCTGGACGTCCTGGACCAGATGGAATTCGATATTATCGAGATAGACAAGACCGTCTCCGCGAAACACCGTCCCGTTATCATCATCACCTCCAACGCCAAGAAGGACCTCTCCGACCCCTTCCTCGGGCGCTGCAATTTCCACCACATTGCCTTCCCGGGGGAGGATACCATGCGCAGAATTATCGGTGTCCACTTCCCCGACCTGAAAAGGGAGATAACGGACGCCTGTATCAGGACCTTTTACGGCCTGAGGAAACTGGAGGGAATAGAGAAAAAACCCGCCACCCGGGAACTCATAAACTGGATACGGGCGCTGAAGGCCGACCCCGATTTCAAGCTGTCGCTCCTCGAGCAGGGGGATGTGCCTTATCTGGGCGTCCTGTATAAAAAGAGCCCGGACATGAAGGTGGCAAACGGTGCCATTAGCAGAAATCGCAGGTAGGGGCCGCCATACGGCAGAGCCACAGGAGTAAGGATCGTGTTTCTCAGTTTCTTCTATAAACTCAGGGATCGGGGAATCCCGGTAACCCCCACCTCCTTTCTCAGACTGCAGCGGGCCCTGTGCATGGGGGCTATCCGCTCCCTGAACAACTTCTATGTCGTTGCCCGTGCCGTGCTGGTCAAGAGCGAGCGGTACTTCGACATATACGATCAGGTCTTCGCGCACCACTTCGAAGGGGTGGAGCTCCCCGATCCCGACGAGATAGAGTTGGGCGAGATGGCAAAGCTGCTCCTGGAGGAGTGGCTGAAAAATCCGGAGGGGGTTGCCGCCGCTCTCGGCGTCAACGAGGAGGACCTGCAGAAACTGACACCCGAAGAGCTGGAGCAGTATTTCCTCGATCGGCTCAAGGACCAGACCGAGGCCCACCACGGGGGAAACAAGTGGATCGGCACCGGCGGGACCTCGCCCGTGGGACACTCCGGGTTTCATCCCGGTGGGATGCGTGTCGGGGGTGTCTCGCAGAACAAATCGGCGACCAAGGTGGCCCTCGACCGGCGCTACCGGGATTATTCCCAGGAGGGGCCCCTCACCCAGTCACAAATGGGGGAGGCATTGAAGAAGCTCCGCCGGATGGTGCCCGCCGGGCCTCTGGATATGGTCAACGTGGACAAGACGATTTATCAGACCATGAAGAATGCCGGCGAGATAGAGATCATCTTCGACCGCCGCCTCGCGGACCGGCTGAAGGTTGTCCTGATGATCGACAACGGCGGCTGGTCCATGGACCCCTATATCCCCCTGGTGCAGACACTCTTCGATTATGCGAGAAACCAGTTCAAGGACCTCAAGACCTACTTCTTTCACAACACCATCTACGACAGGGTCTGGGCTGACGCCGCCCGGTACAGCAACTCGGAGCTGATCACGGACTTCATCAAGAGAGATCCCGAGACGAGGATCGTCATCGTGGGGGATGCCAGCATGGCCCCCTACGAACTGATGAATGAGGGGGGATCGATCTATTTCGGGGAGCGGGCGCGGAAGTCCAGCATCGAAAATCTCCAGTTCCTCTCTCAGACCTTCCGCCACTGCGTCTGGCTGAATCCGGTTCGCCGGTACGAATGGTCGGGTACCTGGACCATCGATGTGATCCGGAAGGCATTCCCCATGTTCGAGCTGACCCTGGACGGACTGGACGGTGCCGTGAGTCACCTGATGTCGCGCAATTAGGCCGGAGAGACTACAGAATCTGATTGAGAAACAGCTTGGTACGCTCCCGAGTTGGATTCTTGAAGAAGTGCCCGGGGGTTCCCTCCTCTATGATCGCCCCGTAGTCCATGAATATGACCCTGTCTGCCACCTCACGGGCGAAGCCCATCTCGTGCGTGACCACGATCATGGTGATTCCCTCCTTTGCCAGCTTGATCATGACGTCGAGAACCTCTCCGATCATCTCGGGATCCAGCGCCGATGTGGGTTCATCGAAGAGCATGATCTTGGGTTTCATTGCCAGTGCCCTCGCGATGGCGACGCGCTGCTGCTGCCCTCCGGAGAGCTTGTCGGGATACTCATACACCTTGTCGATGATCCCCACCTTGCCCAGGAGTTCCCTGGATATCTCCGACGCCTCCTTTTTGGAGCGTTTGCGTACGACAATCTGCGCGAGGTTGACATTGTCCAGGACGGTCTTGTGGGGGAAGACATTGAAGGACTGGAAGACCATCCCTATCTCTTCGCGAACCTTGTTGATGTCCGTCCCGGGATCGCTGATATCGAACCCGTCGACGACGATGCGGCCGTGGTCTATCCGTTCGAGCTGATTGATCGACCGCAGCAGCGTGCTCTTGCCGGAACCGCTCGGCCCGATGAGGACCAGCTTTTCGCCGTCGAGGACATCCAGTGAGACGTTGTCCATGGCCTTCAGTTGTCCGAAGTACTTGTACACCTCTCGCATCTCGACCATGACGGAATTGTTATCTGTTGGCACCGACCCTGTTCTCCATGATGCTGACAAGTTTTGACAGAAAGAGCGTGATGATCAGGTAGACGAGGGCGACCATCGTATAGGTTTCAAAGTAGTTGAACGATTCCGCGGCAAA
>CAZNBR010000195.1:0-4568 GCA_964571315.1 uncultured Syntrophaceae bacterium | reverse complement strand
TCAAGGTTGGAGAGTCGAAGGTCTACGATTTTTGTTTGCACAACCAGAACAACAAGGATGCCCAATACAAAGTTACCCGAACCAAATAGCAGGAAAAAGGCAGAGGGCATTTCCGGGGACATAATACTTAATTCGAAAGGCTAAATTAAGTGTTATGTCCCCTCAATAGCGTTAGCTGCCAAAGGCAATTGCATGTCGAAATACGTAACGTTCAATATCGCAATACCGACTGACGCTGACGGATTCGTCGGCCGGGCGTGTGATGCTCCCGGCTGCAAGCAGTACTTCAAGATCTACGTGCCAGATCATGGCGACTTCCTGAACTGCCCCTACTGCGGAACTCGATTTTCTCGCAACAGCTTGTTTACTTCACCTCAGCTCCAGTATGCCAAGAAGGCGGCGATCGAGGAGGTTCGCGTTTACGCCATCAACGAATTTCAGAAGATGATGAAGAATGCGTTTCGCGGATCCAAGAACATCACGTACAAACCCAGTCCAAGCACGCGTAAGAAAACCATCCAGCCACACTACGTGGAACGAAACGTCGATACCGAGTTTCAATGCCCAGATTGTTCGATCCGGTTTCAGGTGTATGGGATTTTCGGATATTGCCCCGGATGCGGTTGCGAGAACCTTCAGATTTACGATGCGAATTGGGCGAACATCAAACGAAGACTGATTACCGAACCCGACAAAAATCGCCAACTCCGTCACGCGTACGGAGACCTTGTGTCCACTTTTGAAGTGTTCTACAATAGAAAGGCAAAACGGCTTACTTCTGAATTCGGCAATTTTCAGGTCTTGTTTGACGCCCGCAAGTTCTTCAAGACCCACGCAAACATCGACATCCTCGCTAATGTTACTGGTCCGAACTTGCTGGCCCTACGGCGAGTATTTCAGAAACGCCATGCCTGCATACACGCTGGCGGCGAGATCACGGAACGATACGTGAAAATGATTCCTGAAGACAAGTCTCTGCTCGGCACCCAGGTCGTCCTGACGGTCGAGGAATTGGAAGAAGCTGCCACTGCAATGCGGGTGGCTCTCGTAGAACTTGTCAAAGCCATTGAACTTCCTGGGTAGCTGACAGCTAAGGGGAAAAAGGGGACATATTTATTTTTCAAAAATCTGCGCCTGATGAAGAGCGCCGTTATGGATAAACTAAGGAGCATGTATGAGTTATGAATCAAGAACTTTTAATGTAATGATTGCATCACCTACTGATGTCCCTTCAGAACGAAGCATTGTCCGGGAGGTGCTCTATGAGTGGAATGCCGTCAATTCACAAAGAAGAAAGATGGTCCTACTACCAGTTGGCTGGGAAACACACTCCTCTCCTGAAATGGGGGGGAGAGCGCAAGCCATATTAAATGAGCAGATTTTAAGTAAGTGTGACCTTTTAGTTGGTATATTCTGGACTCGGATAGGTACTGAGACAGGGGAGTATCTTAGTGGTACGGTGGAAGAAATTGAAAAGCACGTAGCTTCCGATAAACCTGCAATGCTATATTTTTATGATAAACCTGTGGAAGAGGGAAGTGTAGATAAAACACAATATTCAAAGCTAAAAGCGTTTAAAGAATCATGCAGAGAAAAGGGGTTGTATGCCACATATGATAGCTATTCAAATTTTAAAGAAAAATTCTATCACCACCTTCAGATAAAGGTTAATGAGCACAAGCTTTTCAGTGAAGCAGGAGACCAAAACCAAAATGAGATTCAAACAATCATTGTAGAGTCTGAAACGAAGATTCCTCCTCTTAGTGGTGAAGCAAGGGTACTTCTGAAAGAAGCAAGCATGGATAACCATGGAACTATCCTCCATGTCAGCTATTTTGGCGGGACAGATATACAAACAAATGGAAAAAATCTGATAACAGCGCAAGACCGAAGGCATGTAGCTAAATGGGAATCAGCGCTTCAAGAGCTTTTAGATGAAAATCTGATCGTAGGGCGCGGGCACGAGGACGAGATATTTGAGGTAACAGATAAAGGATTCCAAATCGCTGACATGATTGAAATATAACCCATCAATTCCGAGTTCCGCGAGTTCCCGCCAATTCCGACGACACCTTACTTAATTCCTTTTTGGTGTTGACATGCCCCTTTTGTTCTGCTAGATAGAAACAAAATTCGGGAGCAGTGAGAAGTATCATGATACAGACAACTTCAGGACTTAATTATTGGTGGTGGCAGATCTCGGAGGAGAGGTTCGTCTGCCGGTAGGTTCCTGAATTATACAGATCGCAAGCCGCGGAGAATCTTTCCAGTTCCCCGCGGCTTTTTTGTGTGTACTCCAGAAAGGCCGTGACCGATCACGGCCTTTTTTATTTTAAGACAGAGGCAGATGACATGTACAGCCCATCGTTTCAGACATTTGAAAAACTCGCCCGCGAGGGAAACCTGATCCCCGTCTACCGGGAGATCCTGGCTGACACGGAGACCCCCGTTTCGGTCCTGATGAAACTGCGCTCCAGGGAGCACGCCTTTCTCCTGGAGAGCGTGGAAGGAGGCGAGAAGTGGGGCCGCTACACCTTTCTCGGTTCCGATCCCCGTGTGATCTTCAGGGTGAAGGGGAAGGATGTTGTGATCCGGGAAAACGGAACGGTAGAGCGCCGTGAGCATGGCGGAGACCCCATGAGATTTCTGAGAGACCTGATGGCGCGCTATCGGCCCGTTCCCGTGGAGGGTCTCCCGCGATTCTACGGCGGCGCCGTGGGGTTCCTCGGCTACGACATGGTCCGGTACTTCGAGAGGCTCCCCGCCGGGGCCGTGGATGATCTGTACACCAATGATGCCGTCTTTCTGATCACGGATACACTGATCATCTTCGACAATGTCCGGCACACGATCAAGATCGTGGCCTGCGCCTTTACCGAGGGGAGGGAAGACCTTCGCGCCCTGTACGAAGAGACCACACAAAAGATCGAAGAGATGGTCGGGATGGTCCAGGCACCCCTTCTGGAGAAAAGCCGCCCCCAAAAGACGGCCGGATGTGTCTCTCTCCAGTCCAATATGACGCCGGAGGAGTACAAGGCCATAGTGAGGAGGGCCAAGGAGCATATCGTCGCGGGGGATATCATACAGGTCGTCCTCTCACAGCGGTTCGAGATGAAAAGCGACCGGGACCCCGTGGATCTCTACCGGGCGCTCCGGTACATCAACCCCTCGCCCTACCTCTTCTACCTGAAGGCCGATGATCTGACCCTCATCGGCTCCTCGCCGGAGGTCATGGTCCGTCTCGAAGAGGGGGTCGTGGAACTGAGGCCCATTGCGGGGACGAGGAAGAGGGGGAAGACCGAACAGGAGGACCGGGCCCTCGCCGATGAACTCCTCCAGGACCCGAAGGAGCGGGCGGAGCATGTCATGCTCGTCGACCTCGGGAGAAACGACCTGGGGAGGATCGCTCAGATCGGCAGTGTCCAGGTCAACCAGTTGATGACCGTGGAGCGGTATTCCCACGTCATGCACCTTGTATCAAACATCCAGGCCCACTTGGCCCGGGGAAAGGACTGCTTCGATGTTCTGGCGGCAACCTTCCCCGCGGGGACCCTCTCGGGGGCGCCCAAGATCAGGGCCATGGAGATTATCGACGAACTGGAGCCGACCCGACGGGGCCCGTACGGAGGGGCCGTCGGCTACTTCAGCTATACGGGGAACATGGACCTGTGCATCACCATCAGGACCATGACCGTCAAGGATAACCGGATTTTTATCCAGGTTGGCGCGGGGATCGTCGCGGACTCCGACCCGGACGCGGAGTATCAGGAAACCGTCAACAAGGGGGAGGGAATGATGCAGGCCATCAAGCTTGCCGCCTCGGACTTTGAAATAACGCAGAGCAATGGAGAGAAGTCATGATTCTGATGATCGATAACTACGATTCATTTACCTACAATCTCGTCCAGTATCTCGGACAGCTGGGCGAGGAGGTCGTGGTCCACCGCAACGATGAGATCACCCTCGACCAGATCGAAGAATTGCGCCCCGACGCGATCTTTCTGTCCCCCGGTCCCGGTTCGCCGGAAGCAGCGGGGATCACCGTGGATGTCATCAGGCGGTTCCATACAAACATCCCCATCATGGGGATATGCCTGGGCCACCAGGCCATCGGCTATGCCTTCGGGGCGGATGTCATCAGGGCCGACAGACTGATGCACGGCAAGACCTCCGGTGTCATCAACGACGGGAGGACGATCTTCAGGGGGCTTCCCAGCCCCTTTGAGGCGGGGAGATACCATTCTCTTATTCTGAGAAAGGATTCCGTTCCGCCCTGCCTCGAGATCAGCGCCGAGACCGAGGAGGGGGAGATCATGGGGGTCAGGCATCACCAGTATCCGGTGGAGGGGATACAGTTCCACCCCGAGTCGATCCTGACGCCGAATGGAAAGCGAATAATCAAAAATTTTATCGATATGAGGAAATGTGAGGGAAAGGAGTGCGTGTCATGATCAGAGAGGCGATCGGAAAGGTAGTTGGCAAGGAGGATCTCCCGGAACGCGAGATGATGGGGGTGATGGATGAGGTAATGGAGGGGAAGGCGACGGAGGCGCAGATAGCGGCCTTCA
>CAZNBR010000194.1:0-4573 GCA_964571315.1 uncultured Syntrophaceae bacterium | reverse complement strand
AATCTGTCAAAGAACAAACTTGTTATCAATGAAATCTAAACCCGAAAGTTGAGTTCTAAGATATTTGGTGCGTGATTTCAAGTGAAAAATAACTACCGCAAGGGCGATCCTCCCTTCTCTGCCGCGTTTCGTATCGGGGTGTCTTACGTGGAAAATTGTAAAATTCCCTTGACATTGAAGCTATTTTGTAATTATGTTTCATTCTTTTTTTAGATATCTCTTTAACTGGATGAGCTTTGCAGATCAACATCTCAAATATTCCTGAAGAGGGGTTGAATCTCCGGTTCTCTAAAAGTGGAGAATGGTTTCACCGGTCGCTGCCGATGGGTGATGACTGTGGTTTGCACGTCCGGAAGATCGACGTGCAGTGCCTGGTGGAAAAGGTCTTGAAAAATGTGTCAATCAAGGGCAGAATAGAAGCCGGAGGAGGACTTGAGTGCTGCAGATGCCTGGAGCGGTTTGACTTTCCTGTGGAGGTTGAATTCAAGTATGTCCTGACGCCTGCTGAAGATCTAAAAGAAGACGACTTGGAACTGACCTATGAAGATCTGGAATACGGCCACTACAGCGGTGAGATGATAGATCTGGCTCAGCTTGTAGTCGAACAGATCATACTCGAGGTTCCGATTAAACCCCTGTGCAATGATTCCTGCAGGGGGTTGTGTCCCACCTGCGGGATAAGTCTTAATAGAGGGAAGTGCGATCATGAGACGCAGCAGACAATCAGTCCATTTGCTGCGTTAAAAAATTTTAGGGTGAAGAAGGAAAGGTAGTATTATTATGGCAAATCCAATCAAAAGGCATTCAAGAACAAGAAGGAATATGAGAAGGGCTCACGACGCCCTTGCGCCTGTCACGACCTCTGTATGTCCGCAGTGCAGTGAACCGAAGCTGCCCCACCGCGCATGCCCCCATTGCGGTTTCTACAAGGGGCGTGAAGTCATCTCCGTTGCATAGATCTTCCCAGAGCCTGTGCCCTGAGGGCGAAAAGGTATGGATAAGATAGGCATAGTTTTCCCTGGTCAGGGCTCACAATACGTAGGGATGGGAAGGGACTTGTACGAAGGGTTCCACGGAGTGAGGGAGGTTTTTGACCAGGCGGGAGATGCCCTCAACATCGACATTGCCAGGCTTTGCTTTGAAGGGCCACAGGATGCACTCGATCTGACGCCAAACACCCAGGCGGCAGTATTGACCGTGGACATCGCCCTCTACCGGGTATTTGAAAGCGTGGCAGGCATAGAACCGTCAGTCCTGGCGGGTCACAGCCTGGGAGAGTATGCTGCGCTCTGCGCCGCCGGCGCTGTCGATTTTTCCGATGCCGTAAGACTCGTATATGCGAGGGGTCAATACCAGCAGGAAGCGGTGCTTCCGGGGGAGGGCTGTATGGCGGCCATTATTGGCCTCCACCGGCGATCCGTTGAAGAGATATGCCAGACTGCGGACAAGGACTACGGGGTGGTCGAGATGGCGAATATCAACAGCCCCGGTCAGCTTGTTATCTCCGGCACCATCGCGGCGGTTGAGCAGGCCATGGCGAAGGCAAAGGGAAAAGGCGCCCGGATGGTTGTGAAACTCCCCATAAGCGTTCCCTGCCACTGCAGCCTCCTCGACGAGGCGGCCGAAAGGCTGGAAAAATATCTGGACCGTGTCGCAATAAAAGACTGCAGTATAAAGGTAATACCGAATTTTGACCCGGAAACCCTGCATTCAAGAGATACAACCAAAAAGCTCTTGGCGCAGCAGTTGAATTCTCCCGTACGGTGGCAGGAAACGATAGAGCGGATGTCGGAGATGGGGGTACAAACAATAGTCGAGATAGGACCCAAGAAGACGCTGTCAGGTCTTATGAAAAGGATAGACAGGGATATCAAAGCCCTTAACATAGAGGACAAAGCCTCTCTGGAAGCAACGGCCGGTTTCTTTGATGGTGGTGAGGCGGCATAGGCCCGTCATGCGTGGAGAAAATGCCGTCCGAGGCTCAAGATTTCGGGAATAAGGATCACTCTTGAAAAACTCGCGGGTATTCACATGAAAACGCCGATCGAAATGCCTCTGGACGGAAAAACAGCGCTGGTAACGGGGGGATCGAGGGGCATCGGAAGAGCTGTCGCGGTCGAGCTTGCTCGAGCCGGCGCCTTTACCTGTATAAATTATGTCCGCAGTGAAGAGGCGGCCCGCGAGACACTGAAGATTGTTGAAGACGGGGGGGGGAGAGGGCGTCTCCTGAGATTCGACGTATCGGATTTTGATGCCGTTACTAAAGCCATACAGGATGTAATGGAAGAGAGAGGACGGCTCGATATTTTGATAAACAATGCCGGCATAACGCTGAGCGGTCTCTTCGTAAGGACGAAACCTGAGGCGTGGGCCAGCGTCATGGATGTCAATCTTACCGGGGCATTCAACTGCTGCCGGGCTGTAGCCCGATATATGATGAAGCAGCGGTGGGGACGCATCGTTAATATGACATCCGTGGTCGCCCTGTCCGGGAACGCCGGGCAGGTATCGTACTCCGCATCAAAAGCGGGGATTCTGGGGCTCACAAAATCCCTTGCACGGGAGTTGGGTTCAAGAAATATCTGTGTCAACGCCGTTGCGCCGGGATTCATCGAGACCGGCATGACCGGTTCGATGGAGGAGAAAAGCAGGGGGGAGGCACTGGAACAGATACCGCTTGGAAGAGCGGGGATGCCGAATGATGTTGCCGGTGTCGTGGGATTCCTGGTTTCCGGGAAGGCCGATTACATCACGGGACAGGTGATACACGTCAATGGCGGGTTGTATATGTGATGCAGTCGGGAATTTAAGATACACGAAGGAGGAGTTTGAATGACCGTTAAGCTTGAGGAAAAGGTAAAGGAAATTATTATTGAACAGTTGGAGATAACAGAGGAGGAGTGTGTTCCCGATGCCGCGTTTATAGATGACCTCGGGGCCGACTCCCTTGACATAGTGGAACTGATTATGGCGATGGAAGACCACTTCGGACTGGAGATATCGGATGACGATCTGGCAAAGATACGCACCGTCAGGGATATCACTGATTATATAAAGGAAAGAATATCGTAGTCATGATGCCGAAACGGAGGGTTGTCATAACGGGACTCGGTATTGTGAGTCCCCTGGGCAATTGCCTGGAAGACACCTGGGCGGGGATCTGTTCCGGCAGGTCCGGTGTTGCAGAGATTACCCGATTCGACACCGGCGGATTCAAAACGAAGATAGCGGGGGAGGTCAAAGGGTTTGATCCCCTGGTCTTTGTCAATACCAAGGAACGCCGCAGGCTGGATGATTTCATCATCTATGCACTTGCGGCCTCGGAGATGGCCCTGCGTGATTCCGGTCTGGTGATAGGGGACGGAAATTCCGAGCGGGTGGGGGTTATCCTGGGCTCCGCAATAGGGGGGTTGTCCACCATCGAGAAGGAAAAGGAGACCCTGCTCACCCGGGGACCGGGAAAGATTTCCCCCTTTACCGTTCCGGCGGTGCTGGCTAATCTGGCTCCCGGACAGGTCTCCATGCGATTTGGCGCCAAGGGTCCCATCAGCTGTACCGTAACGGCATGCGCCGCCGGGAACAGCGCCATCAGTGATGCCTTCAGAACCATAGCCTGCGGGTACGCGGATGCCATGATAACGGGTGGAACGGAGGCGGCCGTCGCTCCCCTTGCCGTAGCGGCGTTCGGCGCCATGAGGGTGCTGTCGACCAGAAACGATCAGCCCCAGCGGGCAAGCAGGCCCTTTGAACGGGACAGAGACGGATTTATTATAGGCGAGGGGTGCGGCGTTATAATCCTGGAAGAGATGTCCCGTGCCCTTGAAAGGGGTGCCCGGATATATGCCGAGATCGTGGGGGCCGGATCGACGAGCGACGCGTTCCACATTGCGGCGCCCCCCCCGGGGCATGACGGAGCCGCCAGGTGCATGCGGCTCGCCCTGCAGGATGCGGGTATGGAGCCCACGGAGATCGATTACATAAACGCGCACGGTACAGCAACGCCCCTTAACGATGCGTACGAAACGGAGGCAATCAAGGAGGTCTTCGGGCAGCACAGCAGAGAGCTTGCCGTCAGTTCGACAAAATCCATGACAGGCCATATGCTGGGCGCCGCGGGGGGTGCCGAGGCCATCTTTTCCGTCAAGGCCATCTATGAGGGGGTGGTGCCTCCGACGATAAATCTGGACAATCCCGATCCGCAGTGCGACCTGAACTATACGCCTCACCAGGCGCAACGCCGGGAAATCAGGGCCGCCATGTCGAACACCTTCGGGTTCGGCGGTGTCAACTCGGTTGTGGTATTTAAGAGATTTGAGGGTTGAAGAAGACCATCATGAAGATCATTATAGGTTCCGATCATGCCGGTTTTGATGTAAAGGAGGCGCTCAAGGTGGCCATCGACGGTATGACGGACATCGGCACCGATAGCACGGATTCCGTGGACTATCCCGATTTCGGAGCCCGGGTGGCCCGCGCGGTCTCCTCGGGGGAGTTTGACCGGGGGATACTGATCTGCGGCTCCGGTGTGGGGATGTCGATAGTTGCGAACAAGTTTCCCGGTATCAGGGCCGCG
>CAZNBR010000193.1:0-4592 GCA_964571315.1 uncultured Syntrophaceae bacterium | reverse complement strand
ATTATTCCTATGAGCCTCGTCTATCGAGGAATCATAGGAATAATTGATGAGATCCTCCGGCGAATCGAGGTAGCACCCCTTCCCGACGATAGTGCGAAGTCTGTTCGCGATTCCCTCTTCGATCATAGCAACCCCTCCCCTATTGGCATCTGAGAACGCGCAATGTATACCCCTTTTTCTCTCAAAAAGAAAGCTGTGCCAACGAGAATCGTAAGCGGACCATCCTTTGGGGAAAGGACAATCAGACCAATCTTCAACCAACGTTTTATAGTGAGCCCCCTTTTTCCAAAAAACTGTAATAGCCTTTTTATTGTCGGCAAAATTCATCATCGCCGTCCGCCCCGGAGAATGTCCATCTGAAAATGACAACAGAACCGAAGGTTCGGCGCTGAAAACCAACTCATTATAAGCATAATTGTGCATAGTATGTCGAAAATTTCTCGACATAGTGTGTCGGATTATGCTATTACCCGTTCCAACAGAGCTAATATGATCGGGTGATCACATGATAGAAGAAATACGAAAGCAGGTCCCCTTTGAGGAGTTCGACTATCAGACACTCATGACTTGTCTCAAGGACTACGCCCGTCCGCGAGACAAAATCTCTGCCCTCATCAGAAAAGGTCATATTATACGGGTCAAGAAGGGACTGTACGTCTTCGGCGATGATTTCCGAAGAAGCCTTATATCACGGGAACTTTTGGCAAATCTGATATACGGTCCTTCCTGCGTTTCTCTCGAATACGCGCTTCACTATTATGGGTTTATTCCCGAGCGGGCGGAGGCGGTTACGTCGGTCACAAGCGGCAGATCAAGGCGGTTTTCCTCGCCCTTTGGGCTCTTCATCTATTACAGGATTCCCCTTGCGGCATACCAGCTCGGCATTGACAGAGTGACGCTCGACGACGGCCGTTCCTTTCTCATCGCCACCCCTGAAAAGGCAGTCTCCGACAAAATATGGGGCAGCCGGGGAACAGGCATAACAACACAAAGAGAGATGGAGGTGTACCTCCTTGATAATCTGCGGATCGACAGCGAAACCCTTTCCCCATTGAACCCCGATTTCATTGACCGCATCGCCGAAGCCTACCGGTCGCGAAAAATAAGGCTGCTGGCGGGTGTCATCAGGAGACTAAAGCGCGGGGGACGAGGTAATAACTATGCATGAAGCGATAGCCCGCATGCTGGCACAATATGAATCACAGAGCATTGAAGATTATGTGCGCGCACTGAGAGAGATCCTCCAGGAAATTACCCTTTTGGGGCTTTGGCGGAGCAAGTTTTTCGAAAAATCGGCCTTCTACGGGGGGACAGCGCTCCGCGTCCTCTATGGCCTTGACCGCTTTTCAGAAGACCTTGATTTCACACTTCTGGCGCCGACCGATAAGTTTGATATGTCGTTTCACACAGACGCTCTAAAAAGGGAGCTTAATGCCTTTGGATTCGATGTCCACATTGAACTGCGGCACAAGACCGCACGCAGTGCGATACAATCCGCCTTTCTGAAGGCTCATACCTTTGAGCAGTTGCTGCACATCGATACCCCGCGAGAGATGGTGCGGCAGATCCCCAAGGGGCAGGTAACGAAAGTAAAGATTGAGGTCGACACGAACCCGCCGCCGGGATTCGATACGGAAACGAAATACCTGCTGACACCGATCCCCTTTTCGGTCAGAACCGTTGCCATTCCCGACCTTTTTGCCGGGAAAATGCACGCGGCCCTGTGCAGGCGGTGGAAAAACAGGGTGAAGGGAAGAGACTGGTATGACCTGGTATGGTTTGTCACGTACCATCCCATCCTTCACCTTGCCCACCTGGAAGAACGAATGCGACAAACCGGAGACTGGAAGGAAGAGGATTCTCTAACACCCGCTGCATTCCTCCGTATCACTCACGAAGCAATCGACGGACTCAACATTGAGCAAGCGCGGCGGGAGGTGGAACCATTCGTCAAATATCCTGAAAACCTCGGCGTATGGTCGGCGGAGTTCTTTCACGACCTTGTTTCCCGGATCCAATTCCGGGAAACAGGGTAAGCAGAGAGGATATACCCATCACCCGTTGAGACCCGTTCCCTTTTACTACGACTCAGGCCACAACCAGATCATGCGCAGGGAGCAGGGTGCGCAGTACATACGTGCGGTGAAACGCAGAGGTCAATTTTTGCCTCCAGTGCACTTGTGTCGGCTTGCGGGTCGGATTTTTTCAGGGAGAGGATTTGACCTGCGATGGTAATGTAAACAAGTAAATGTGAACCCACCCCCGATTATCCTGTTCCTCGCCTGTATCATTTTCTCATTCAAGTATCTTTTTCATTTCTTTCATATATTTACCCTTACTTCGTTCTCCTTCTGTGGATATAAAGTTCTCATCAATTTTTGAAACGATGCAATGCATAGCGTGTTCAACGACATCTCCAGTAACAATCATTTCACCTGTCTTGAATTTAGCAATATTTATATTTCTCACAGTATCCGGCAACGAAGCTGAATCGAATATATGTTTTTTATCCTCCGAATTTTGTATTCTGAAAATAAATATATTTCCGCATTGAGATAGAGCCGTAGGATCAACCCATCGGGGCCTTTGAGATATTAAGCATAATGCAATGCCGTATTTTCTTCCTTCTCTTGCTATCTTTAAAATTTCATCTTTACAATAAGATTTGTAAACACTAGGAACATAGTTGTGAGCTTCATCAATAAATAAAACTACCCTTGAAGGCAATTTCTTATCCCTAGCCAATTCATAAAACTGTCTTAAAAATAACAACATAGCAATTTGTCTTTCTTCATAGTTTTCGTACTTACTTAAATTTACGATTAACCCTCTTGATAACTGATCTATTATACTCAGGTCGAGTGTTTTTCTGATTTTAAGATTCATTCTCCTCATCTTACTTAACACTTTATATGGAATCGAAATGTTCTCAACGTTTTTTAGATGATTATATTTCTTTAAGTATTCCTCTAAACTATTTGCCAATTGTTTTGTTGAATTTAGCCTTAACCTGCCAAATTCATTAATTAGTAGTGCTGCCGTTGGCTGTTTGACGAGTTCTAACTGACGATTTTCCTTCGTTTGAGAGGGTGAATCAATATCGGATATAGGGTTAAACCATTTTTGTAATTCACTCTCCTGCCTTTCATCTACATCGTAAATATCATAAAGTAATGGCAAATATTTCTTATCCAGCAATGGGAAATAATGTTCTGCACTATTTATAATCGGCATGATCAATGACAATTGTCCTTGACTGCTCATATCATCGGAGGAACTGTATTCACCAGAACTGTCAAATATTATGGGTATTGCTATCTCAGATGGCATATTTGCGCTACGTCTGAGTTTTAATAATTCAATGGCAAGCTTTGCCCCAAGGTAAGATTTACCTGAACCTGTCTGCCCAAGAACCGAGATATGGGTTCGTAATGACTGTTGATATGGGATTTTGAAAGCCAGATTATTGTAGCCTTTTAAGTGCCCAATATCTATACCTGATTCTCCAAGACTCAAGGCAATCTTAACGTTAGATTCTTCAGCCTCGAACACGTTCGATCCCGGTAATGGCGGGAATGAAACCTCGGTGCGCTCTCCATTATTGATCAAAGCCAAAATATCAACCTTAGAAACATACAAACTTCTGGCACTAACCCCTTCATCTTCAGCTTTTACATATCTTATATCTGCTGGTCTTTCAAAATAAGGGTTTATAGATTCTTTTTCTGTGATTTCACCGATGATCTTTGCATCAGGTGATATGTGATCAATCTTCACTTCCACAAATTTTGCTTGAAAAGGTTCCTTTGAAACAAATTGGAAGCTATCAGTTTTTGCCTTATCTAAAATTTTCCCGATTATATCAGCCATGGATTATTCCTTATGTTCTCTAAGTTTTTCCTTAATATCATCATCTTGTCTATTTAAATGCTCCTTAAGCACTTCCCATCCCATGGGCATCAATTTACGTGGTTCTATTTTAGTTCGCTCTTTTTCTGTATCTTCTGAACTGGAAAATATCTGCTCAATTTTTTCCTTCTTTTTCTCAATTTCACCTATTCTTAATCCCTGAGAAAAAATATCAAATCTCATAGGGGAAAATTCGCCACCTCCTCCCTCTGCGTGAAAAGGTCTGTGGAAATAAGTTTGTACCAAAGAATCTTCTGAATCACCTGGATACGGCCCGAAAAAGTCTGAATCACTGGAAGGTCTCATAAGCCTGTTTATATCAAAATGCAGTTTACTTGTTTGATTGCTCATGGCTATCGTCATCAAATCAGATGGGTCAAAAGTTAAGAAGCAAATAATTATATTGTCTAAATTCAGTTGCAATGAAGCCAATCTACCAAGCATTTTATCAGAAGCTGACTTTTCAATAAAAAAAACTAGTTCTTGAGTTTTCTCTGGTTCATTTGTCTTATCAATTTCTTTCATTATAACTTGGCAGCACAGATCAGCAGTTATTCTTTCACAACATTGCGAGGTAAAATTCTTTAATTCTTTAAAAGCTTTATTCGCCGAAGATAAGTTATTTTTATTAATATTATTACCTATATAACTTTTCAATACAGCTATCGGAGTTCCATATCTGT
>CAZNBR010000192.1:1659-4628 GCA_964571315.1 uncultured Syntrophaceae bacterium | reverse complement strand
CCCAAGACCTCCACCCCGAAGCTGCCAAACCGTTCGCTGAAAAGCATGCTGACCCATTCAATACGGTGCTGACGGCGGAGTTCCTCCATGATCCCCCTCTCGGAAAGAAATCTCCGATGGCCTTCCAAAATATCCGCAAGTTCCTTCTGCCCCCATCCTTCCAGGGCAGACGCCATCACGACTTCGAGCTCCCAGCCCTCCAGGACCTTTGAGCTGTAGGCCTTGGCAACCATCAGATCATTGTGCGCCCGTGCCGCCAAGGCCTTCTGATCCGCCTTATTGACAACGATAACATGGGGAATTTCCATTATTCCCGCTTTTATAAATTGTAATACATCTCCACTTCCGGGCTGAGCGACAAAGGCAACCGTATCAACGACCTGTCCAACCTCCGTCTCCGACTGCCCGACACCGACAGTCTCGAGGATAACAACGTCATAAACCGCCTCAAAAACGGTCAGGCAGTGGCGGGTCCTCCAGGCAAGGCCACCCACATGCGAACCGGTAGCCATGCTGCGGATGAAGATCCCTCCATCCCCGGGATCATAAGAGATGCGGGCCCGGTCTCCCAAAAGGGCCCCTCCGCTTCTCCTGCTGCTTGGGTCAACGGCAATGACTCCCACCGTCTTACCTCTCGCTCGATATTCACCCATCAGCCGCGATACCAAGGTCGACTTTCCGACCCCGGGAGGTCCCGTTATACCGATAACATGCCTTTCCGGTCTCGCGTTCCTGCTCAACTCATCGATTAGTGCCTTGTTCCGTTCGAAGCAGGAGGGTCCTTTCTCCTCCAACAAGTTGAGAGCTCTGGCAATCGCTCTCTTTTCTCCTCTTAAAACATCTCTGACTTCCGAACTCACCCAAGGATTACCTTCCATAGATCCCACACAAACCGACCCCTACAACTCTATATGATTCGCCTCTGCAACAACGTCCGTAATCTCCATCATGATCTTATTGAGATCAAAGTCTTCGGGCGTATACACCTTTTTGACGCCGGCTCCACACATCGCCGGTATGTCATTTCGCGGGATGATCCCACCCAGTATAACCGGAACGTCGCCGATGCCTCTCGCCTCCATATTTTTCATAACTTCAGGAATCAATTCCGCGTGCGAACCGCTCAGGATAGAAAGCCCCACCACGTGAACCCCTTCCTGCATAGCGCTTTCCGCAATCTGCTCGGGGGTCAACCGTATCCCCTCATAGACGACTTCCATCCCGACATCCCGTGCCTTGATCGCTATCTGTTCGGCACCGTTCGAATGACCGTCAAGCCCCGGCTTCCCAACGAGGATCTTCAGATTACGCCCCAGTTTATCGCTCAGTTCTCTCACTCTGCGATTCACCTTCAGGGCCTCCCCCTCCTTGGGCACATCGACAGCAACAAGGCCAACACCGGTAGGAGCCCTGTATTCTCCAAGAATATCCCGCATGGTACGCCCCCATTCTCCCGTCGTCACTCCCGCATCCGCGCACTCGATACTGATCTCTACAATGTTTTCGCCGGCTTCAACGCCTTCGCGCAGATGATCCAATGCACGTACAACCTTGTCCTTATCTCTTCGGCGACGAAAATCATTGAGGATCTTGATCTGCTCAGCCTCAACGGAATCATCCACCACATAGAAGGAACTTTCCGCATCGCTGGTCAGAAGGGATGGCTCAGACTCCTTAAACTTATTAACGCCGACGACCGTCCTTTCACCCAATTCAATCTGGCGCAACTTTCTGGTATTGCTCTCGACCAGCTGCTGCTTCATATAGCCACTCTCCAAAGCAGAAATGACACCTCCCATCTCCTGAATCTTGTTCATCTCGGCTTCAGCTTCTTCTCCGAGCTCTTTCTCCTTCCGCGCGATCACCTCGGAGCCCTTAAAAATATCTTCATACTCCAGAAGGTCGGTCTCAAATGCCATGATCTGCTGCAGGCGCAAGCTCCACTGCTGATCCCACTTCCGGGGAAGGCCAAGGGCCTCGTTCCATGCCGGCAGTTGTACGGACCGCGCGCGGGCATCCTTGCTCAAAACAACACCCAAAAATTCATAAATGATCCGGGCAATATTATTCTCAGGCTGCTGTGAGGTAAGTCCCAGACTGTTGACCTGCACACCATAGCGGAACCGTCTCATCTTGGGATCTGTAATACCGTAACGTTCCTTACAAATCCTATCCCACATATCGGTAAACACCCTGACCTTGCACAGTTCTTCAATAAACCGAATACCTGAATTAAGGAAAAAAGAGATCCGCCCTACAACATTAGGAAAAACATCACCTTTCACGTGCCCCGACTCCTTGACCGCGTCGAGGACGCCGATAGCATTGGCCAGCGTAAAGGCTATCTCCTGCACCGGAGTAGCCCCGGCCTCCTGTAGGTGATAGGAACAGATATTGATGGGGTTCCATTTCGGAATCCGATTGACGGTATAGCTGATCACCTCAGAGGTCAATCGCATGGATTCCTTGGGAGGAAAAATATATGTCCCGCGGCTCAAATACTCCTTTACAATATCATTCTGGGTGGTACCCATTAGCTTTGAAATGTCGGCTCCCTGCTTCCGCGCCGTTGCCACGTACAGGGCAAGTGTCCAGGCCGTCGAAGCATTGATCGTCATGGAGGTGTTCATATTCTCAATAGGAATCTGATCAAAAAGAAGCTCCATGTCTTCTTGATTTCTCACAGGGACCCCTACCTTACCCACCTCACCTTTTGCCAAAGCATTGTCTGAATCATATGCCGTCTGCGTGGGCAGATCGAAGGCTATGCTCAGCCCCGTCTGACCTTTGGCCAGATTGCTGCGATACAGCAAATTGGACTCTTTCGCGGTGGCGTACCCCGAATAGGTTCGAATCAGCCACGGCTTGTCCTTCGGATGATTAACGCTTACTGTCATTCTTCCACCTTTGATATGTGTTTAATATCCCAACCGATTGGCTATCACCATACGCTGTATCTCGGAGGTACC
>CAZNBR010000192.1:0-1559 GCA_964571315.1 uncultured Syntrophaceae bacterium | reverse complement strand
TGTCGTATTTATAAAAACCCTCTCCCGTCTTCCTGCCATACTTTCCAGCCGAAACAAGATTTCTAAGGCATGCCGGGGGCTTGAATTTATCATTTCTCAACCGCTGATAAAGATCTTCCGTCACATGCAAAGCCGTATCCAGACCAACAAGATCTCGCAACTCCAGAGGGCCCATCCTGAATCCACCTCCTACCTTTATTGCTGTGTCGA
Source organism: uncultured Syntrophaceae bacterium (assembly GCA_964571315.1). Taxonomy (GTDB): domain Bacteria; phylum Desulfobacterota; class Syntrophia; order Syntrophales; family UBA2210; genus UBA6078. The sequence continues at coordinate 1,349 of CAZNBR010000192.1, read as the reverse complement.
TCCCCTCTGCCGTGGCCACACCTTCATCCAGCATATTCATCCCCTCATTGTACCAGGGGTTCAAGATGCGATTGACAACAAACCCCGGAGAATCTTTACAAGTGAACGGCTGCTTGCCCATTTTCCGGCTTAACTCGACGGTAGTTTCTACCGTTTTTTTACTCGTTTTCCCTCCTACCGGAATCTCTATAAGACGCATTAAGGGAGGTGGGTTAAACCAGTGCATCCCAATTAACAATTCAGGACGACCGGATGCCTCACCCAGCTCAGTAATTGAAAGCTGACTTGTATTGCTGGCAAATATGGCTTCTGCTTTGCACCTTTTGTTCAACCGGGAAAAAAGATCAGCTTTTGCTTCTCTATTTTCAAAAATGGCCTCGAATACAAAATCAGCGTCTGCGGCCTCAGCCTCCATATTTATAGAGGTACGAATATGGGATAAGATAGAATCGACTTCCTCTTGAGTAATTTTCCCGCGTTTCAAACTTCCATCAAGAAAACCATTAATCCCTTTCATCCCCCTCTGCACGAACTCTTCCTTCACATCTACCAACGACACATCAAAACCGCTGCTGGCCGCAACCAAAGCAACACCATGCCCCATCACACCAGCGCCAATAACCAAAATCCGTTTTATATCCATAACAAAAACTCCTATTCTCCTTTAAATTGCGGTTTCCTCTTTTCAAAAAACGCCGCCATCCCCTCTCTGGTATCCTTACTCGACATGACAAGGCACTCGGCTAGGACCTCATACCCCAGCCCTACTGCCAAGCCCGTCTCCTGCCCCATATTGATGGCCCTTTTGGCCCATTTTATGACAAGAGGACTCTGCCTGGTTAAACGCTTCGCCATAGATATTACATTCTCCTCAAGCTCATCAGAAGGACATACCCGATTCAGTAATCCGAGTCGAAGTGCCTCTGCAGCGTCTATCGTATCCCCCGTAAAAATAAGTTCCTTAGCCTTTCCAACGCCAACAAGCCGGGGGAGCCTCTGTGTCCCTCCACCACCAGGAATAATTCCTATAAATGCCTCCGGCTGCCCAAATCTTGATACATCGGATGCTATACGAATGTCACAGGCCATGGCCAACTCAAGGCCGCCACCGAGACATAAACCGTCAATCATCGCAATCACCGGCTTGTCCAATTGCTCGAATCTCGTGTAGAATTGCTGAGCTATTGTGGCCATAAACTCTTCCATCTCCAGCGGACCAAAAGTCGATAGCTCGGTAAGATCAGATCCTGCAATAAAGCTCTTTCCTCCCGCGCCTGAGACGATCAACACCTTCACTGCTGAATCGCCTATCGTATCTTCCAAAGCGCCTATCATCTCTAATCGGGTAG
>CAZNBR010000191.1:0-4659 GCA_964571315.1 uncultured Syntrophaceae bacterium | reverse complement strand
ATTACGTCATCGTCCGGGCGGCATCGCACACGGTATAAGTCAGAAAGGCTCCCATGATACACGAATGCGGCGACAATCTGTTTCTCATCGATCTTGACCAGCCCAGAGAAGGATTCAGATACTTCATCAACAGTTGGGTTCTTCTTGAAAAGAGCGGAGCCATCCTCATCGATCCCGGCCCCCGGTCGACCATTCCTGTCTTGAAACAGGCTCTCACGAAGCTGGGAATCACAACAATAAAGTATATTCTGCTGACACATATCCATCTCGATCACGCTGGCGGAACGGGACTCTTGATGGACGATTTTCCTGAAGCTCAAGTCATCTGTCATCCAAAAGGCATACCGCACATGCTACAGCCGGAAAAACTGTGGAAGGCATCGCGGCAGGTTCTGGGGCCTGTTGCGGAACTGTACGGAGAAGTCGCCCCGATTCCAGAGGGACGCATTGCCTTTCGCGACACCATCGAACTGGAGACCGGGCCGGTAAAAGTATTTCAAACGCCGGGCCACGCACCCCACCATTTGTCCTTTCTCAAAGGCGACTGTCTCTTCGCGGGTGAGGTCGCCGGTGTCACCTGCCCAGTTGAGGAAGGATTCTACCTTCGCCCCGCCACACCGCCCGTCTTTAACCTCGAAACACAGAGTGCATCTCTTGAGAAGGTCGCCTCACTCGACATCTCAACCATCTGCTCCGCCCACTACGGGGTTCGGCACGACCCTCAAAACCTGTTCCAACACGCCCGCGCCCAGATACCCCTGTGGCTCAGCATTATGGAAACACACCTTCGAAGAAAAAGTGGACCCTTTGAGGAATCCGTTTTCAATGATGTTCTTGTCCAGGATCCCTCCATGCGAAGCTACCACCTTTTGCCGGAAGACATCAAAGTCAGAGAAAAGGGATTGGCTTTCAACAGCATTCGCGGAATGACGGGCTATCTTCTGAAAAAAAAGGGCAATGACTGAATAATCTCCTCGACGAACTCCCGGCAGGAGCAGGAGTAGAGCGCCAATTCCGGGTACAGTATGCCCGTTGATCGTCTCTTTTCGTTTTGCGGCCCGGCTTTTGCCTTTTTATGTTTTTAAATAAAGGCCATACGAGCTATACTTGTTGCCGGGTTCATTTTCAATCTTCCCTCGCTCCGCCGACCACTACCGGATCTTCAGCGCAGAGTACGTCCTCTCTTCTTCCCGTGACAGATATACAGCGGGGCCAACACCGACTGTAGTGCATACAGATGAATACGATCCGTAAAATATCTATAGCGATACTGGTCTTCCTTCTCGCTGCCGCCGTGGCAGGGGATATATCCGCCGCGGATTCGGACGGGACCTTCACGACCATGCGGGAACGGATGGTGGAGGACCAGATTGCCCGAAGGGGGGTCAGAGACAGGGAGGTCATCCGGGCGATGTCCTCGGTTCCCCGCCACCGGTTCGTCCCGAAAGGGCTGATAAACAAGGCCTATGACGACACCCCCCTCCCCATCGGCTACGGGCAGACCATCTCCCAGCCTTACATCGTGGCGTACATGACGGAGATCATCAAGGCGGACAGGGGAGACACGGTCCTCGAGATAGGGACGGGATCGGGGTACCAGGCGGCGGTCCTCTCAGCCGTCGCGGGGAAGGTCTATACGATCGAGATCATACCGGAGCTTGCGGAATCGGCGTCGCTCAGACTGAAAGAGATGGGATATGAAAATGTCACGGCCAGGTGCGCCGACGGCTACTATGGCTGGCGGGAGCACGCCCCCTTTGACGCCGTCATCGTGACCACCGCGGCCGGCCACATCCCGCCGCCCCTTTTGAAACAACTCAAGCCGGGGGGGAGGATGGTCATCCCGGTCGGCGGCCCCTTCATGGTTCAGAGCCTGATCCTCGTGGAAAAGGATAGTGCCGGGAGGATAACCACCCGGAGCCTGATGGCGGTGCGCTTTGTGCCTCTCACAGGGAGGCACGAATAGCCCATGGCACCCCACCCGCCCATCAGGAGAATCCAGGTCGTGGTGTTCCTCGTATCGGCCGCCCTGATCGCCTACGAGATCCTCCTCTTCAAGATATTCGCCATCCGGTACTGGCACCACTTCGCCTACCTGATCGTCAGCATCGCCCTGCTCGGCTTCGGCGCGAGCGGCACCTTTATCTTTCTGTTCCATAAGGGGCTGAAACGGCACTTCCGGGCGGTACTGTACCTCTTTCCCTTCCTGATGGTCCTGTCCATCTGGATCAATATCTTTCTGGGCCGCCTGATCGCCTTCAACCCGCTCATGATCATCTGGCAGCCGCGTGAGACAGTGAGCCTCCTCGCTCTCAGCCTCGCCCTCCTGATCCCTTTTTTCATCGGCGCCGTGTGCGTAGGGCTCAGTTTCTCGGTCTGCACCGGCAAGATCCACCGGATCTACTTCGCCAACCTGACCGGCTCGGGCGCCGGGAGCCTCCCGATCCTGCTCACCCTCTTCCACCTGGGTCCCCATGAAATCATCCTGATCATCTCCCTGACAGCCCTCTGCGCGACCTTCGCGGCCGCGGGGGGGCGCACCCGGAAAGCGGTCTCGGCAATCGTCCTGATCGCGACGATCCCCCTCTACTTCATCCTCCTGCACGGCAGACCCGTGGGGATGAGCGGATTCAAGGACCTCTCCATCGCCCGGAGCCAGGCGGGGGCGAGGATTGAGGCGGAGGTATTCGGCCCGCTCGGCCTCGTCACCGTTCTGGACAGCCCCGCCTACCACTACCTCCCCGATCTGAGCCTGAACTGCCCCTTTGACCTGCCGAAGCAGAAAGGCCTCTTTCTGAACGGGGACGCGGCGGGGGCGATCAACGGATTTGACGGAGACCCCGGCAATATACGCTTCATGGAGTGGCGCACCACCTCCCTCCCCTACCGGCTCCTGAACAATCCGTCGGTCCTCATCATCGGCGGGGGCGGGGGGACGGAGACCCTGAACGCGCGGTACCACGGGGCACGGGAGATATCCGTCGTGGAGATGAACCGGGAGATCATCCGACTCATGCAGGGGAGATATCGCCCCTTCAGCGGGGACATCTACAACCCGGCACGGTCACGGATCCTTGCCGAGGACGGGAGGGGATATCTGGAAAGAACGCTGGAGCACTTCGACCTGATCCAGATGAGCCTCCTCGAGTCGATGGAGTCCGCCTCCGCGGGGGTCTACTCGCTGAATGAAAACTACCTCTTTACGACCGAGGCCCTCAGGACCGCCCTGGGCCGCCTCGCCCCCGGGGGGATCCTCAGCATATCGCGGTGGATCAAGAACCCGCCCCGCGACTCGATCAAGATCCTGGCAACGGCGATCTCCGCCCTCGATCCCCGAGACGCGGCCGGATCGATCGTCATGATACGGAGCTGGCAGACGGCAACGCTCCTCGTCAAAAAGGGGCCCTTCACCACGGAGCAGATAGAGACCGTCAAAGAGTTCTGCCGGGGCCGCCTCTTCGACCTGTGCTACTACCCCGGGATCAGAAGGGAGGAGACCAATATCATCAACAGGCTGGATGACAGCCATTTCTTCCTCGCCGCGACGAGGCTCCTGGCGGGGGAGGGGGAGCTGTTCTACGATGAGTACCCCTTCTTTGTCCGGCCCGCCACCGACGACAGGCCATTCTTCGCCCACTTCTTCAAGATGGCGATCTTAAAAAAATATCTCATCCCGTACGGGCGGCTCTCCATCCCCCTCATAGACTGGGGGTACATCCTCGTCTGGACGGCGCTCGGCATCCTCGTCCTCCTGAGCCTGGTCCTGATACTCGTTCCCATCGGGGCGGTTGGGGGCCCGGCGCGCGGCAGATCGCCCGTCTTCATCTACTTCGGCTCCCTCGGCCTGGCCTATATGTTCCTGGAGATGTCATTCCTGCAGCAATTCATCCGGTATCTGTACGACCCTGTCTTCTCCGCGACCGTGGTCATCGGCTCCTTCCTCATCTATTCGGGGATCGGAAGCCTGATCGCCGGGAGGATCGGTACGGCGAGACACAAACAGGTCCTGATCGCCGTGGTCTGGATCGCGGCGGTCGGGATCATCTACCTGCAGTCCGACCGGCTGATCCAGGGCTTCCTCTCCGGTCTCCCGCTGGGGATGCGCATGGTCATCTGCAGCCTGCTGATAGCGCCCCTCGCCCTGCCGATGGGCGTCCCCTTCCCCTCCGGGCTGAGCCGGCTCGCGGGAGAGGGTGAGGCCCTGATTCCGTGGGCATGGGGGATAAACGGCTTTTTCTCCGTCATCGGAGCGTCGGCGGCCGTCCTGGTCGCCATCGGGTGGGGGTTCAGGTCGGTGGTGCTTGCCGCCCTGGCGCTCTACATCCTGGCGGCGGGGGTGTATCGGGGATGGCGTCCCTTCCGCAACGAGGGCCGTTTCTGAAGACAGCACCATCCCGCCACTTCCTCCCCGATCAGTCCTCTCTCCGGAACACCCCCTGGACGACCCTGATCCGGTCTTCCTTCAGGTTCCGAACGATATTCTTCGATTTCTCGGCGGCGGTTGTGCCCATCAGCAGGTTGAGTCCCAAACGGGGGGCATCGTCCGTCCGGGGCTTGATCCCGGCAACCACGCCCCGGAACCACTCAAGGGAAGTCTCCGTGACGTCCCTCCAGAGGAGCTCTTCGAAACCCGCTTCGCGGAGCATCTCTCTCAGCGCA
>CAZNBR010000190.1:0-4692 GCA_964571315.1 uncultured Syntrophaceae bacterium | reverse complement strand
AAATACCCTCATTTTGTTGCTTTTTATGAAAATGGAGTTAAAGTTGGGGTAAAAACCTGTTTCCACTTATAAATCCCTGGTATTCTGTCCTAATGACCCGGTCCACCTAACTGATCCTGCTGGCTCTTAGCTGCTGATCATCTGTTCACGGGTGGGACAGCCTTCCTTCCTTTAGTCAAGCATCCTGTCATTTTGACGGACATCCAAACTTTCTATGCGTAATGATCACGTCTACGGCGACCCCGACATATCCTTGCCTCAATCATCGGCACAGCATCCGACATTTTATGTTCAACATTTTATTGACATACAAAAGTCCCTTTTCTATATTTCGCAGTTGAAAAGGAAAGTCTTTCACGTTTTTTTATCATTGGACAGATGCTGTGGTACTGCTGGGGAAGGACATGCCGTTTGAGGTTTTTCTTTTTATCGGTACGGGCATCGGATTATCGGGAACCGATTCTAAAAAGCAAAGCCCATGAGGTCTTTTATGATGCCGCGAAATGCAAGGGGCAGGGTAGTATGGATTGCCATAATGCTGATATGCATCCTCCTCTCTTCCTGTTCAGCTGTTCTGGAGAGGGCATATGATCCGCGACCCCCATCATCAGTATGCCTCCCCTGTTTCCCCGACAAAGACGGATGGTATGGCGGGGATGGCGCATACTCCATCAAGCTGGATGACAAGCGCGTTCTGTGGCTTTTTGGAGATTCCTTTGTTTCGGATCAAGAGGGCCGGCAGGATCGCGTGGATATGAAGGTGGTTCTGGGAACGACGCTGGCCATCTCGACCTGCACCGCCGACGCCGAATTTCAAATCCGATATTGGTTGAAAAAGAAAAACGGGGAATTCATTTCGTCCTTCGGTGAAAAGGAATGGCTGTGGCCCCAGGATCCCTTTATGGTGGATCATACGCTCTATGTTCCGCTTGTATCCATAAAGGCCAATCCGGAGATAGAGGGACCCTTCAAATTCGAGATCCTGAGGCATACAATCGCCAGGATAAAAAACTTCGAGGGGGACGACCCGAACCGGTGGATCACCGACTACGTGGACCTGACGCCTGAAATTCCAGAGAGCATTAAGGCGTTTGCCACGACATCGGTAGTGTATAAGGAGAATGTTTATTTTTACCCGCTCTACAGCGCGAAAAGGGACGGGCTGAGTGTTCTTGGCAATATTCTTGCGCGCATCCCGACAAACAAACTTGATAATCCGGCCCGGGCCATCGAGTATTTGACCAAAGACGGACAGTGGGAACAGGAGCTGGATCACGCGAAGGTAAAAGTCTTGCTTGACGCCGCCGTTTCGGAGATGAGCGTGAGATACCACCCTGACGAGGAGAAATGGATCGCCATTTACATGTCCATCAGAAACAACGGCGATCAGATGTTATATCAAAAGGCGGACGCGCTGGAGGGCCCGTGGACCGAACCTGAGGTTCTGATCGGGTCCATTCCCGAAGCCGACCGGAACAGTCCCCGATACGACAAGAACAATTTTTGCTACGCCGGCAAAGAACACCTGGAATTCTCCCAGGGAAGAAATCTGGTTGTTACGTATGTATGCAATTCATACGAGGATTTTGAAAAGAATACGAGTTTCATCCGCAAGAGTCTTTTTCTCTACCGTCCCGTTGTAACATATCAAAATCACTAACCCGTTTATCCAAGCGCGATCTGACAATTTTTCACCGTTCACTCTTTGTGTGTGTGAAACCAATATGATTTTTCTGTCGCATGTTAGCACCATTAGTGAATTTGATTTTTCATCTGGGTTGTCAACTTTAGATATACCCTGTTGTAAGTTTTTCTGCCGCCAATGTCCGTCTGGGGCTTGGCTGCAATCGCTGCTTACGTAAAATCAAAATAATATTCTGCCATTTTTTGCAGTTAATATTTAATTGACATACAAGTCCGTTCTGCTTACACTCCCTCCGTCAAAAAGCGATGTCTTATCAATCGATTTTCATCAATGTGTTGAACAGATCCCGGGAGGATGCCCATGTATCAACTTCGCGCGCACCGTTCGTTTGTCAGCTACATCGATCGAAGCAGGGAGTACTATGCCGCTCACGGCTATACCAAGCCCTATGAGTGGCCTCAGTATGATGACGTTCCTTTTACGCCGCTGAAGAAACCACTTGCGGAATCCCGTGTGGGGTTGGTAACGACGGCGGGCAAGCCAAAATCTCCCGGAGCGGTCGCGGAGCTGTTGACCCCGAGGGAGTTGTATGCCGAACCGGCGAATCCGCCGCCACAGCGCCTTTTTACAGACGATCTCGGCTGGGATAAAAAAGCGACTCACACGGACGATGTCGACAGCTTTGTTCCTGTGAACCGGCTAAGCGAGTACGCGGCCGAAGGTCGCATCGGATCGGTTTCGGCTCGCTTCTATGGCGTAACCACGGATTACAGCCAGAACAGGACATTGGAGCATTATGCCCCGCAGATTCTCGAATGGTGCCGTGAGGACGGCCTCGATGCCGTGCTCCTGTCGGCGCTTTGACCTGTATGCCACCAGACCGTGAGTCTGGTCGCACGGTATCTTGAAGAAAACGGACTGTCCACGGTCATTATGGGCAGTGCGCGGGATATTGTCGAAGAATGCGGCGTTGCACGATTCATTTTCACCGATTTCCCGCTGGGGAATCCCTGCGGCAAGCCCTGGGATGTCGCGATGCAAGGGTCGATCGTGGGAATGGCCCTTGATTTGCTGGAACGCGCCTGGATGCCCCGCACGACGATACAGACTCCGTTCCGCTGGGACAACGACGCATGGCGTGAAAACTTCATGCTGGTCGATGAAAGCAACCGCGAAGCCCTTGCCCGGGCAGGGGAGGAGCGGCGCCAAATGCAGGCCGACAGGAAGAAAGACTGTTAGTATTTGTCGGTCGGAGGCGCATGAACGCTTGAAGGTTATCCGGCGGTAAACATGAACCATATGCGCAGAACAAAGATCGTCTGCGCCATGGGGCCGGCCATTGAACTATCTTCATTTTTAATCCCAGCGGGAATTCCCCGTCCGTAAGGGCGTGGAGATTCATATATTCAAAATAAAAAGGAGGGGCCGTAAAATGAAGGAGTCTATTCGGATCCTCGGATTTGTAGCATCTATCCTTATTGCCGTGATGCTTACCGCTTCACCTGTTCAAGCAGTTAACCCATTAAAAGGTCAAGCGGGTATGTGGGATTTTGATGCCCGCTTATCAATTGCACGGAACAACAGTAAATACATATTGGTAACTGATCTCGACAATAAATCAACCGACACCTCGAATCGGTGTGATAGGTGCTCAGCGGGATTTGCGTCCGCATCGATCAACTATGAATTATGGAATCCAGATGCTGGCAGGGTTTGGTCTGGTCGGCTTACCTTCAAGGACATCTGTAATGGAACCACAGATAGACGAGAGGATGTACTAGGAAAATTGGCACCCAAGTATGGTGAGATCGAGATACGTTGGAATGTAACTACGCCAAATGGTGGCCACTCCTTTCACAAGAGTAGGGCTAGATATAAATTAAAATAAACACTTACCTTGTCAAGTTTGTTGTTGCATAGTGATCTTTGGCAATCACACATTTATACATTTTCTTCCTCCTATAACCGATAAAATCAAGAGTGAAAAAAGGTGGCGGATTTCTTTCTGTAATCATTAACGTCCTCATCACGGATGCGCGCCATGTAAGGCACTTAAAAGCTATCGAGATGATTAGCAGATCATAAAAAGATCAAAGCAAATTCATCACCGCTGGTGCGCATTCCAGTGCATGAGATGGTTATGTGCCCATAATTTTTGAACGGAATAAGAAAAATGCCGCGCCCATCAGACAAAGTCCTGCCCAAAGATAGTCAAGAGTTAGTTTCTCCTTCATATAAAAAAGTGAGAATGGCACAAACACGGTTAAAGCTATGACCTCCTGAAGAACCTTTAATTGGCCGACAGACATGACTTGATGCCCAATCCGATTCGCAGGAACTTGGAGAAAATACTCGAATAGAGCTATTCCCCAGCTCACAAGTGCTGCAATAATCCATGTCTTATGATTAAGATTTTTCAGGTGTGCATACCATGCAAAAGTCATAAAAATGTTACTGCACCCAAGTAACAATGCGGTTATATAGTATTGATTCATAATTCCTCACATAACAGTGTATATATGGATCCTGATGAAAACCTAAACACGGCGATTTTGCCGTATAAAACCCCTCGAAGATACGTTAAGGATGTAATCGTAAGCCATTGCCATTCATGCAAATCCATATATTAGGGGGTATTATGCAGATCCGTATAACACCCCTTTTTTCGTCTAGATGACTGTAAACATTAAACTATTCATAAAAACTAAAGCCCTATCTCTCATTTTGAGACTCAGGGCTTGAGATGATTAAACCATAATCCCACGGTTACAATTGCTCAAAAGCACATATGGTGCGTTCAAGATCAAAAATGCGCTAGACCACTAACTCCATTATAATACCTTGTCAAGGGATATTACAGTGAGGCTTTCAAATGGGACTAATTGATTTTCTCCTGAAACGATTTTGAGGACTCGTAGGGTATGAAGTGTGCAAGATTGACCACAGGATAGGCAAGGCATTATCTATTATGGCTTTTCCCGTGGTGTTCTTCCTGAAAGTCACAATTTGATGTCTTGGAAAAGATTCATCAGTACAAATGGAAATAT
>CAZNBR010000189.1:0-4751 GCA_964571315.1 uncultured Syntrophaceae bacterium | reverse complement strand
CGACGACAAAGATGGACTTGACGCCGACGAATTCCATCTGCTTGAAGATCAGGCGAAGCTTCAGGGGGGGGCGCACCATCCACATCAGGACAGAAAGGAAGAGGATGAGGATCCTCCCCATCTCCTCGATATTCTCCAGGACGGCCCTTCCAAAATTGTCAACTGCCGCGGAAATCCTGTTCATACACCACCCTGCCTATAACGGGCCTTTCTTGCCTGCGTGCGCGTCAAGCGATAGCTGTATAATTGTGCTGATCAACTCGGTCTGCGTAATACCGCGGGCCGCCGCCTGGTGAAAGAGGACCGTGGAGGGAGTCATCCCCGGCAGGCTGTTCGGTTCAAGAACCACCACCCGCCCGTCGCCGGGGACAAACATGTCTATCCTCGCGTAGGCCTTCAGCCCCAGGGCCAGAAAGGTCCTGACGGCCACGTCCTGTATCTCCTTCAGGACCTCCTCCGGCAGACGCGCGGGCGTCTTGTTCTCCCCCTGACCATACAGGAATTTGTCCTCCAGTGAAAGTATTCCTTCCGTCGGGATCGTCTCGGAGGGGACAAGGGCGACCGGCGCATCGTTTCCGATAACGCCGCAGGTAACCTCCGTTCCGGTGATGAATTCTTCAACCAGGGCCACGCTGTCCCACTCGAAGGCGGCAAGGAGGGCGCTTTCGATCCCCTCCGCAGAGATGACCTTCTTAACGGTCGTGCTGCACCCTTCCCGTGTCGGCTTTACCACGCAGGGGAAACCGATATCCTTTTCGATTGAACCGAGTACTCTCTCTTTGTCGCTGTCCCATTCCTTTACGGAAACCGCCCTCGTCCGCGGGACATCCATCCCGCTCATGGCGAGCACCTTCCGAGAGGCATACTTGTCGATACCGAGCGCCGAGCCCAGCACCCCTGAACCGGTATAGGGGATGCCCAGCAGTTCCAGCAGCCCCTGCAGGCAACCGTCCTCTCCGTACTTGCCGTGCAGGCCCAGGTAGACAAAGTCCACCGCCGTCTTCAGTTCCTCATAGAAAATTCTTTTCGCGTCTTCCTCGAGGTCCGCCTCGACATCACCGGTGGAATTGCGCATCAGCAGCTTGACCGGGATCTCCCACAGCAGACCCCGGCTGTCCATGAAGATGGGAAGGGGATCGTATTTCCGACGATCCATCTTGCTGAAGATATTCCTTCCGCTCTCGAGGGAGACCTCCTTTTCGGAAGACATCCCCCCCATGATGACCCCCACCCTCATTTTTCCGGGTTTTGTTTTTTCCACAACCGTTTTTACTCCATTACAAAATGCTCGTCAGGTCAGCGCCGAGCTATAGTCCCCGCCAGGGGAAATTTTTTCTGTCATTTCGAAGGAGTTTTTACGACTGAGAAATCTTTTAAGATTTCTCCCTGCGGTCGAAATGACAAACGTCAAAGGCCTCGCCATCCGACCTTGATTTTAACCGACCTCCGCACACATACGGCGCATGTGCCTCCATTCCTTCACCCGCTCCCTCTCACGGCACGCTTTTTCTCTTGTCCTTATTGCAACGGGCCCTTTTTCTCTCTATGAATCCCGGCCGAGGCCTCTATCAGCTCGGAGAGTATCATTGAGGGAAGCATCCCCGCCTCCGCGGCCTGTTCGAAGAAAAACGATGATGGCGCCATCCCCGAAGACGAATTGGGGTCGGTAATCAGGACCCTCCCGTCGGCCAGGACAAATCCGTCGATCCGGCCGTACGATCTGAACCCCAGGGTTTCGAACGCCTTGATGACACTCGCCTTGATCCGGTCAACCACATCGCCGGGGATATTCCGGGGAGGCGTGAATTTGCTGCATCTGCCCGGCATGTACTTGTCGTCATATGAGTAGAAATCGCTCTGCGGATGGATCTCGGTTACCCCGAGGATGCGGGGCCCCTCCTCTCCCTCCAGAACGATGCACGAGAATTCAGTCCCATCGAGGTACCCCTCGACCAGCGCGGCTCTGTCCCATTTGAAGGCCCCGGCCATCGCGTCTCCAAGCATGTCCGGATCCCTCACGATGGTCACCCCCATGCTCGACCCTTCCCTGATGGGTTTGACGACAAAAGGGATCGTGAATGCCTCCGTTATCCGTTGCCTGACCCCCTCGGTATCCCGCAGCCACTCATCTTCCCCCACGACCATGCTCTCCGGCACATCGATGCCCGCCGCCTTCAGTATCTTCTGCTGCACGTTCTTATCCATACCCAGGGCTGAGGCCAGGACGCCGGGACCGGTGTAGGGAATCCCCAGGATCTCAAGAAGCCCCTGGATGCACCCGTCGTCGCCATATTTCCCATGGAGCGAGATAAAGGCAAAGTCGATCTCATCCCTCAGCCCTTCGTAGGGTATCCGCCGCGCGTCTCTTTCAAGATGATCCGAAATATCGGTCGTGGTGTTCTGGGATACCAACTGCCAGGGAATAATCCACAGCCTTCCCCCGCCATCCATAAAGATCGGAACGGCCTCATACCGCTCCCTGTCCAGGTTATCATAGACATTCCGGCCGCTGTTCAGCGAGACCTCTTTCTCGGAGGACATCCCGCCCAATATAATCCCGACTCTCAGCAATTTCATTAGAGCGCTTCCCTCTTTATTACAACTTCTCAACGCCAAACCCCGGACAAGCCGGAATCAAACAAGATATATTTTTATCACGAAAGCACGAAGTTACGAAAACACGAAAAATAAGATTTGATTTCGTGCTTTCTTTCTTTTCGTGGTTTCGTGATTGTTTTTAATTCTTTTGCCATTTTTGCAAGAACGTCATGCCTGAAAGACTTACAGGTCCCAGACAAAGGTCACACCGCTGTTCGGGAACACCCACTCATCATCAATCTTCAGGTCTATCGACCGTCCCTCATTCATTGTTACTTCAGGATAGGGGCGCCGACCCGCGAAGAAGCTCACCTCTCTGACGTTCTTCAGGCCCGTCCCCTCATAGTGAAACGAGATACGCATCCCCCGGGTGGGATACGCCAAGTAGACGGGAAACATCCCGCCGCCCCGGTGCTTTTTTGTCTCTATCTCAATCTCCATCTTGACCTGCCGGTTCAGGAATTCTTGAAGCCCATCGCCGCCGCACAGCACCTCGTATCCCCTCTGTGTGGTTTGCGCGCTGATGACCGGCACATCCGAGCCGTCGACCATGACGCGGGTCACCCTAAAATCACCCTCCTCGAAGGAGGCGTCCGTGCCGTTCAGGAGCCAGCGATATTCACACTTTTCCTCCTCAAAGAGGGCCGAAAGCTGATCGTTATTCCGGGCGCACCCTATGATGAAGAGGGTGTCCCTGAGTGTCTTTACGTACTCGATGTGGGTTGTAACCCTGAAATAACCAGTATCCGGGCCAGGAGCTCCCTCCCCTCCACCGGGAAACTCGCTTATCCGGATATCATATCTGAATCCCATCCTCAATTCCAGCTGACGGTTTTCCCTCCCGAAGAGTGTCTCGAACATCTCGTAATAGATCGCGTCGGCAAACTCCCGGTCGGTGGTCCTGGCCTGAAGACAACTGCGGATCATGGTGTCGATCCGGGCGATCGACTTCTCCTCGCCCGGTATGAAGATCCGCCTCAGCTTCGGCTCGACCGCACCGGTTTTTCCCTTATCAACGAATACGCGCGGCGCCCTCTTGCCCAGGGCGCACAGGATTTCATAGCTGATCGTCCCCGCCTTTTCGGCAATCTCCCCGGCCGATATGCACTCGTCCCCCTGCCGCCCCATCAGGACGACCTCGTCGCCGATCTCGCAGTCGGGGATATGGGTCACATTTACCGTGCACATATCCATGGAGATGCGTCCCACGATGGGCGCCCTTCTGCCCCTTATCAGGGCCTCGCCCTTATTCGACATGACGACGCCGTACCCGTCCCCGTATCCGACCGGTATCGTCGCTATCCGAGAGGGCCTTTTGGTGACATACGTCCTGCCGTACCCGATGCTGTACCCCCGGGGAAAATCCTTGAGAATCACAACGGTTGTCTTGAAGGTCATCACCGGGGTCAGCTTTGCCTTCGCCGTCATGCCGGGTCCGGGATATACCCCGTATGTCATGATCCCGGGACGCACCATGTCAAGGTTGAAGGCGGGGAAGTCGAGCACGCCGCCGCTGTTGGAGATATGCCGCAGGGGGATGGAGATTCCCTCTTTCTCCAATCCCGTGAGGATTTCGCCAAAGAGTCTCCACTGGAGGGCGTTATATTTGTCGTCTTCCACCTCGCTCACGGACAGATGGGAGAATATCCCCTCCACCTCTATGTGGGAAAGGGCCATGACGCTCTTTATCATGGCGATGGCGTCACGGGAGACGGCCCCTCCTCTGCCCATCCCGGTATCTAACTCGATATGGACGGGGAGGCGCACCTCCTTTTCAGCCAGTCTCCCACTGAGCTGGACCACAAAGTGGATATCCGATACCGAGGGGATCAGGTTGTACTTGATGATCTCATCAATCTCCGAGGTCGTCGAAGGGCTCAGTATGATGATGGGCGCTTCGATCCCCCCGGCCCGGAGCTGCACCCCCTCGTCCGCGTTTGCCACCCCCAGGGCGTACACACCGTTTTTCACGGCGGCCCGCGATATCTCAATCGCTCCATGGCCGTACGCGTCCGCCTTCACCACCTGAAGGACCTTGACGCCGGGACCCACCAGCCGGTTTATTTCGGCCCAGTTATGCCTGAAACTGTCCAGATCGATCTCCACCCAGCTTCTGTATCTCTGCCCCTGTAGCGACATTTTCAGAACAACCC
>CAZNBR010000188.1:0-4792 GCA_964571315.1 uncultured Syntrophaceae bacterium | reverse complement strand
ATCCTGCTCGCTCTTGGGCGTGAGCTTCAGAAACCACGCCTTGATCTCGGGCCACCCCTCCAGTTTTTCTACATCGAGAGAGACGCGCACCCCCTCTCCCCCGTATTTTTCAAAGAGGGTGAGGGCGAACCTGCCCGTATCGATCACGCGGAGCCAGCCGTTCCCGATGGTGCAGGGCGTCAGAAGCTGGATCGTGTCCGGAAGGCAGCTGGTGGTTTCGCTGATGGCGTCGAAGAAGGCCCCCTCGGGCAGATTCCTGCGGGCGAAATCGATCATAAAGCCGCCGGTAACCATGCCGGGGGCCACGCGCCCGTGGAAATCCTCGACCATCTTCAAATACTGCTCAAACGAATACGGGCCGATGGTGGACATCTTTTCACTTCCTTTCAAGATACAACTCTTATCCCGCCGTCCCGGCAAAGGGAATAGCAGGGGCACCTTCGCTAGGCGGCCTCAACCCGGCACGGGACATATCGGTGAAGCGGGGTACCGAGCGGATCACGGTGGATGTTCTTTGTCAGGTTGTTGACGTTGATCCCGTACACCTCGCCGTCATAGATAAGACCGAATCCGTGGGGGATCAGGACCGTCCCCCGGCGGACCTGGTCGGTGACCTCCATCTCGCCCACCTCGCTACCAGCCTCGGTCGTGACGCGGACCTGCTCGCCGTCGCTCAGACCCAGTCCCTCGGCGTCGGCTGGGTTCACCGCCACGGTGCAGGCACGTTTTCCCCTGTTCCATTCGGGGTTTCTCATCAGCGTGTTAGCGTTGTAGGACATGTGTCTCCCGGCATTGAGGATCAGCGGAAATTCATCGGGCATCTTGAGGCCTGCCGCTTCGCTTTCCGCGTCCAGGTCCTTTGCCTGCTCTTCCAGTTCGGGGATATAGACTTCGACCCTGCCCGATGGCGTCTTGATGTTGTCCAGGTTATTTTTCTCGTCATCCACCTTGCCCACCCAGAGACCCTGCGGGTTGTCAAGAATGGCCTGGAACATCCGGTCGCCCTGGTCCGGTCCCGGCTCGAATCCGGCCCGGGCAGCGTTTTCGCGAAGCACCTTGGGGGCGGTCATCATCATGCCCCAGAGGGCGGCCAGGGTGGCGCTGTCCCAGACCTGTCCCAGGGTCTGGGACAGAACAAAGGGCATGCTAGACAGGGCTTTGGGCTCGGTGGCGAGCCATTCCATCAGTTTGGCACCAAAGCTCAACCGGTCGCCTCGAGCAGCCTCCTTGAGCACGTCGGGAATCTCGGGAATCAGGCCAAGTCTATCGGCCAGCATGGTGAATATTTGAGATGCCTCACGGCATTGGCTCGGAGGATCAACGATCGGACGACGCATCTGAAAGTACATTCCCGGGTAATTCAACTGGACAAATGTGGCGTCCCAGGACTCAAAAAAGGTACGGCAGGGAAGTACATAATGGGCAAGCCGAGCCGTTTCGCTCATGACGATATCGTTGACCACCAAAAGATCAAGCTTGCCGAATGCCTCCTCGTAAGCGCAGGTATCGGGGTAGGCCCGAAGTGGATTGCATGCGCTCACAAAGACGGCGCGCAGTCGCTCCGGGTGGTCGTTGAGAATCTCCTCGGGCATGACCGCGGGGGGAAAGCCACCCGCCGCCGCCGGCGGCATATCGGTCCTCACGGTGCGCCAGGTTTTCGGGTCTCGCTCGTCGGCGTGTCTGCCCGGAGGTGCAACCATGCCTGGAATGACATTTCCGCCACGGGTACCGTATACGCCGCAGATCGCCATAAGGATGGCGATGAAATAGGAGTTCAGGGTGCTGTGACGCCCCATGTAGATCCCCAGGTCGGGGTGGATGCACCACCGTTTTGTGGTCATGAGACGGCAGAGGTGTTGAACTTCTTCATAATCGAGCTGGCAGACCTCGACGGCCGCTCGGGCGTCAAACCCCTCGAACCAGGGCCGAATCGTGCTGAACCCTTCCACATGCCGTCCTATGTAATCCCTTTTTTCCCAGCCCTCATCAAGAATGATCGAAATCATGGCCTTTAACAGCAGGGCGTCGGTACCGGGACGAACGGCGAGATGAATATCGGCAATTGCCGCAGTCTCACTCCTGCGCGGATCGATGATCACCAGCAGGCGGTCGGGGTCTTTGCTGAATCCCCTGAGCACCTTCGGTGCCTGCGGCATCTGGTGGCTCTGCATTCCATTCCAGCCCCAGCCTACGAGCATCTCCGCCCGATGCTCGTCAGGAACAGCGTGGAGGTACTGTTTCCCCAAGACGCGACCGTCGACCCACCAGGCACCGCTGAACTCCTGCCCGCCGGAGCTGTAGAAATATTGCGATCCCATTCCGTTGAGCATCCCAAAACCAAAAGCGCCTTCAAAATGGCCGGCCTGGGAACTGGCGCCCATGTAGGCCAAACAACGCGGGCCATGCTGCCCCACCAGATCACGGGTCTTTTCGGCTATTTCGTCAATTGCCCGACTCCATGATATGGGTTCAAAACGGTCCCCTACTCTTTTGAGCGGCTCCGTCAGGCGATCCGTGGGGTATTGATGATAGATGACATTGAGTCCCTTGCGGCATATATAGCCTTCACTGCGGGGATTCTCCTTGTCCGGCTTTACTTTCATCATCCGGTTCTCTTCAACCAGAACCTCCAATCCGCAGTTCTGTGTACAGAGCACACAGCCCGTTTTCTTCCAGTCACCCATATTCTCGCCCCCCTCGAAGGATAGAGACTCAATATTTGAACGTTTCAGACACCTTGTAAGCTTACTATTTTATTATGGTTGTGGCAAGCCTTCTGCGTGCGGCCAAGGCCCTCCTCTTCATAACACCAGACAACCGCCTTCAAGCTAGGACACCATCTCGTCGATGATCTCCTTCACCGGCTTTATGTCATGGATGAGGGCACTCACCTGCCCGCCGCCGGCAACGGCGTTGTCGAAGTCCCCCGCATCCCACGCCCCGACCCGGTCAACCTTCCGCATCTCCTCCGCCAGATCCACGGAGGGGTCATCCATCAGTTTTCTGATTCCCGGGGTGACAACCGCCCTGGTCATCATATTTCTCACCGGCAAGAGGTCGGTACCTCCATCGCCGCAGGCGATTATCGCCTCCTTCCACTTTTCATGAATCGTACTCTCCGTCGAGACCAGGAAGCGGGTCCCTACCTGGACCCCCTGGGCCCCCAGAGCAAAGGCGGCCCGGTACCCACGTGAATCCGCTATGCCGCCAGCCGCGACAATGGGGACTGACACATTATCGGCAACAAGGGGAACGAGCACCATCGTCGATGATTCGGGCTTTGTGGAACGAAGCCCTCCTGCCTCGCCCCCCACCACAACCAGACCGTCCGCTCCCGATTCCTCGGCCTTCATCGCGTGTGCCAGAGAGAGGACCACGTGGATCCCCTTCATTCCCAGGTCGTGGATGAAGGGATAGAGCTTTCCCGGCTGACCGACCGATGTGGTCACCGTTGTGACACCTGCCCCGGCGAGAAACTTCAGGATCTCCCCGGCAAGGGGATTGAGCAGGACGACATTAGCACCGAAAGGCTTGTCTGTCAGCTCCTGAACTTTTCCTACGAGACGCCGAACCTCCTGTACATTGTCCATAAATCCGAGAGCCAGCATGCCGTAGGCGCCGGCCCCGGAGATGGCCGCCACCATGGCGGGATTATTCATCGAACCGATGGGACCCTGAATAATTGGATGGCGACATCCCAGCATATCGAGCAGGTCGGACATGGAACACCTCCTTTTCATGCGTAGTATGGTTTTATTCTACGTTATTTTTCAAGCAATTACCGGTGAGTTTTGGATATGAGATCAACCACCATACACGCTCAGCGCCACGGGATCATACCCCTGATAGGTACGAGATATACGGATACTCGCGATGTATCGCCGCGATTTTGCTCTTTGCTTCCGCATAACCCGGCAGTGCTCTCTCCAGGTTATCGTAATAGATCAGTCGTCTGTGTTGGGTCAAGCGATTTCTAGTGTGCGGTGCGTAAAGATTTTTTAATTGAATGCTGAGCAGTTATCTGTTATCAGGCAGTACGCTACGGGGGGATTTTTATGTATTCGACACACACCAGACGATGGTGCCTGTCATCATGCACGACATGGGTACGAATGTGCGTTCGTGCATCCATCCACAGCATACTACTCAAGGAAGGCGATACATGATCACATCGATTGAAGAAAGCCCCCTCTATCCGATTGCCAATCCCCGGAGCATCGCTATCTTCGGCGCCTCCAACAACTTTATGCGGATGGGCTCGATTATGCTGTCCTCGATTGAACTCCTCGGATATGAAGGAGCGATCTATCCCATCCATCTCACGGAGAAGCAGGTGCGCGGACACAAGGCATACGGGAGCGTTCTGGATCTCCCCGAAGTCCCCGATCTGGCCATCATCGTCCTGCCTACTGAGGTTGTCTGCCAGGCGATGGAAGAGTGCGGCAGAAAGGGGATCAGACACGCGATCGTGGTGTCCGGAGGATTCAAGGAGGCCGGCCCCGAAGGCGCCGCGATGCAGAGAGAGCTCGAAGGGATCGCCGATGCTTACGGTATCCGTTTTCTGGGTCCGAACTGTCTCGGCATGGCAAATCCGCATCTCAAGCTGAACCCCACGCCTCTCCCGGCTGAGGGGTCTCCGGGTTTTGTGGGCCTGGCATCACAGAGCGGGAGTTTTATTACGCAGATGTTCAATTATCTCCACCGTCACGGCCTGGGATTCAGCACGGCCCTGAGCGTTGGGAACGAGGCCAATATCGATATCGTCGAGTGCATGGAATACCTCGGCGCCTGT
>CAZNBR010000187.1:0-4887 GCA_964571315.1 uncultured Syntrophaceae bacterium | reverse complement strand
CCGCAAGCCCCTTGCCGAGAGATTTTGCCAAGTCAGGCAGTTTTTTCGGCCCGATGACAAGAAGGGCAACAACAAGTATAAGTATCAATTCCGGCATTCCAATGCCAAACATACCATCACCATATTCCCGTAAAACTTCGGTCATAGTATAGTACTACCTGAATCTTTGTCAATCGGAAATCAGGTCTAACGATTTGCAACTTGCACGGTTTTATGATAGGAGATTCACCGCATCCATAGTGGATGAACCCACCAACCGGGAGGGGTGACGCGATGAAGATAACAACACAGGAAGTGGGCTATGTTGCCCATCTTGCCCGCCTTGATCTCAGTGAGGATGAAAAGGGTACACTCACCTCGCAGCTCAACAACATACTGCTGTACATGGATATATTGAACAGGGTGGATACTGAGGGAATTGCGCCTATGACACACGCCATCTCTCTGGGCAATGTCCTCAGGGATGATGCGGACAAGAAATCCATCGGGGTGGAGATTGCGCTTGCCAACGCCCCGGAGGGGGAGATGGGGTTCTTCGCCGTTCCCAAGATCATAGAATAACCAGGGGGTGGCCCTAAGGGCAGCGTCCTGTTTTGAGGGAATCTATTCCCGGATTGAGGCTGGATCAAAAAAAAGGTATGGAACTGAATCGGTTAACCATTCATGAACTGCAGGAACGAATCAGAGACGGGAGCCTTACATCCGCTGAAATCACCGAGTCCGTGTACCGGAGGATAGCATCCGTAGAAGAGCGGGTGCACGCGTATATCACTCTGACTGAGGAGGCTGCCATCGAGCAAGCCCGCGCGGCGGACAGGCGGATACAAGAGGGAACCGGGGGGGCACTGTCCGGTATACCCGTGGCCCTCAAGGATGTCCTGTGCACACAAGGCGTCAGGACAACCTGCGGATCGCGCATCCTTGAAAACTTCATCCCCCCCTACGACGCCACAGTGGTCAGGAAACTGAAGGACGCCGGCGCTGTCTTCGTGGGAAAGACCAATATGGATGAGTTCGCCATGGGTTCCTCAACTGAGACCTCCCGGTTCGGGATCACAAGAAACCCGTGGGACCTGGAGCGTATCCCCGGAGGGTCCAGCGGCGGTTCAGCCGCCGCGGTCGCTGCCGACGAATGCATAGCCTCTCTGGGTACCGACACAGGCGGTTCCATCAGACAGCCCGCGGCCCTGTGTGGTGTTGTGGGCCTGAAACCCACCTACGGCAGGGTCTCGCGCTTCGGCCTGGTGGCATTCGCCTCCTCCCTGGACCAGATAGGGCCCATCACCAAAGATGTGGAAGACTGTGCCATTATGATGAATGTCATCTCCGGCCACGACTCCAATGACTCCACCTCCGTCCCCACGGAGGTCCCCGATTACAGGGAGTGTCTTCCCAGAGATATCGAGGGATGGACCATCGGTATTCCCAAGGAGTACTTTGTCGAAGGAGTCGACCCGGAGATCAGGGCCTCCATAGATACCGCCATAAAAACCTTTGAAGGGCTCGGCGCCCGGTGCCTTGATATATCACTCCCCCATACCGAGTACTGCATAGCGACTTACTACATCATAGCCCCTTCGGAGGCCAGCTCGAACCTGGCCCGGTACGACGGGGTCAGATACGGATTCAGGGCGCCGGATGGAGAAAACCTCCTGGATATGTACAAAAAGACCCGATCATCCGGATTCGGAGCGGAAGTCAAGAGGAGGATCATGATAGGCACCTACTCTCTTTCCTCCGGATATTACGATGCCTACTATAAAAAGGCGTCTCAGGTACGGGCCCTGATCAGAGATGACTTCGACCGTGCATTCACGAAGTGCGATGTGATCCTGACCCCCGCGACACCGACCCCGGCATTCAGAATCGGGGAAAAGATGGACGATCCCCTCCAAATGTACCTCTACGATATATTCACCCTGTCGGCAAACCTGGCGGGGATACCGGGGATATCCGTCCCCTGCGGGTATACAAAGGGTGGCCTCCCCCTGGGAGTCCAATTCATGGCCGGCCACTTCGAGGAGGAAAAACTGCTGCAGATAGCCTCCGCATACGAGAAAAATTCAGACAGAGAGAAGAGGAAACCCGATTTATAATGACGTATGAAACGGTTATAGGGCTTGAGGTACACGCCCAGCTTCTTACCAAAACCAAGATATTCTGCGGGTGCTCGACCCGGTTCGGCGAGGCGCCGAACAGCAACACCTGTCCCATCTGTCTCGGGATGCCCGGTGTCCTCCCCGTCTTGAACAAAAAGGTCGTGGAGTACGCGATGAGGATGGCCCTTGCCACCCACTGCACGGTCAACGCAACAAGCACCTGGGCGCGAAAGAACTACTTCTATCCCGACCTGCCGAAGGGCTATCAGATCACGCAGTTCGATCACCCCTTGGCGGAGGCCGGATACGTCGATATTGAAAAGGACGGCGCGAAGAAGAGGATCGGCATTACCCGCATACATATGGAGGAGGACGCGGGCAAGTCCATCCACGATGAGCTGAGCGGTTCCAGTTACGTCGATCTGAACAGGGCGGCGGTCCCGCTGATAGAGATCGTCAGTGAACCGGACATGCGGAGCCCGGACGAGGCGGCCCGGTATCTTCGCAGGCTACACGAGATCCTGGTCTATCTTGAGATATGCGACGGCAATATGGAGGAAGGGAGTTTTCGCTGTGACGCCAATATCTCCCTGAGGCCGGAGGGGCAGAAGGCCTTCGGGATCAGGTCGGAACTCAAAAACATGAATTCCTTTCACAATGTACAGCGCGCACTCGAATACGAGATCCAGAGGCAGCGCGCCATCCTGGAGAGGGGGGATCAGGTCGTCCAGGAGACACGCCTGTGGAACACCTCACAGGAGGTCACCCATTCGATGAGGGGGAAGGAAGAGGCGCACGACTACCGATATTTCCCTGAACCCGATCTCGTCCCCATCGTCATATCCGCCGCGTGGAAAGAAGAGATCAGAAACACCCTCCCCGAACTTCCCATGGAGAAGAGGGAGCGCTTCCTCAGTGAATACGGCATCCCGCCCTACGATGCGGGCGTTCTGACGGCAAGCCGCGCCCTGGCGGATTATTACGAAGAGGTGGTACGGCTCTGCGGAAGGCCGAAGATCGCGAGTAACTGGGTTATGGGCGATTTTCTGGCGTATCTGAATGAAGCGAAGCTGGACATAGGAGAGGCCCCGATACCCCCCGCGGCCCTGGCGGACCTGATCGGTATCATAGAGGATGGAACGATCAGCGGAAAGATCGCCAAAGAGGTCTTCGAGGGGATGTGGCAATCGGGGAAACAGCCGAAGGAGATCGTGGAAGAGAAGGGCCTCGTCCAGATTACCGACACCGACGAACTGGAGCGGATCGTTGAAGAGGTGCTGGCGGCACACCAGAAGCAGCTGGAACAGTACAGAGAGGGCAAGGATCAGATGTTCGGGTTCTTCGTGGGGCAGACGATGAAGGTCTCCGGCGGCAAGGCAAACCCGAAGATAGTCAACGAGCTACTTAAAAAGAAACTTTCCACGCCATGATCAAGACCATATCCTGGAGGGGAAACGCCGTGGTGATGATCGACCAGCGGGCGCTTCCCCATGAAGAACGATATCTGACCTGCCGGACATATCAGGACGTTATCGATGCTATCAATGATATGGCCATACGGGGCGCGCCCGCCTTGGGGATAGCGGCCGCGATGGGCATAGCCCTCGGCACACTGGCCGCGCCTGAAGGACAGATGGAGAAGGATTTCTACCGGATCTGCGACGCCTTCGCCCGCACCCGCCCCACCGCCGTCAATCTGTTCTGGGCCATCGACAGGATGAAGGCCCGTTTCAGGGGGGAGCTTGCGTTTACACCCCCTGTCGAGGAGGACAGAGTAAAAGAGGCACTGGTAGAAGAGGCGCTACGGATCCATGAAGAAGACATCGAGGCGAACCGGCAGATGGGGGCCCATGGGAAGGGCCTGATACAGGACGGAGACACCATTCTGACACACTGCAATGCAGGGGCACTCGCAACCGGCGGTTATGGAACGGCGCTGGGCGTCATCCGGGCCGCCCATGAAGAGGGAAAGAGGCTCCATGTCCTGGTGGATGAAACCCGGCCCCTCCTTCAGGGGGCACGGCTGACCGCGTGGGAGATGCACCGGGAAGGCATTCGTGCCACGCTCATAACCGACAGCATGGCGGGTTCTCTCATGCAGAGAGGGATGGTCAATTGTATCCTGGTTGGGGCGGACCGCATCGCAGCCAACGGCGATACGGCCAACAAGATCGGGACTTACACCCTTGCTGTTCTGTCAAAAGAAAACAGGATTCCCCTGTATGTGGCGGCCCCGCTTTCTACCATAGATCGCCGGACGCGCACCGGCAGGGAAATCCCCATCGAAGAGAGGAGCGAGGATGAGGTGCTCGGATTCCACGGCACGGGAATCGCCCCGCAGGGATTCCATGCACGCAATCCGGCCTTCGATGTAACCCCGAACAGATACATCACCGCTATCATCACAGAAAGGGGGGTTATTACGAAACCATTCGGCAGAAAGATCAAAGGCATCTTCGGCGGCCCTGCTGTATATCGTCCGCGGTCCGGACCGAAAACCTCATACAAGCCATAACACACATGAACAAGCTATTTATCTTTGACTTTGACGGTGTTATCGCGGACTCTCTCATCTTCTATGAAGAGCTCGTCAAGACGCACCTTGAACTGATAGGATCACCCGTCATATCGACACGCAAAGAATTCCTTGATCTCTTTGACGGCAATTTCTATGAGTCTCTTCGCGCACAGGGCGTGGATATGACGGCCTTCAACAATGCCGTGATGGCCGCCGCCCCGGAGATAGATTACGGGAGGATCCCCCCCTTTGCGGGCCTGCTGCCCGTGA
>CAZNBR010000186.1:0-4899 GCA_964571315.1 uncultured Syntrophaceae bacterium | reverse complement strand
CGTTATCGCACTTATCCCCTTTAGTGGGACGTATCCCGTTTATCGGGGTTAGGGTAGACGCCCATGTCACATGAAACCCAAGAAGGACTTGTCCTTATCATTGATGATGAGGAGACCATCCGGGACGGATGCAGACAGGCCCTTGAAAAGTCAGGCTACGTTGTAATTACTACGGAAGACGGGCCGAAGGGGATCAGGATTGCCAGGGAAAAACGTCCCGGTCTGGTCTTCGTAGATCTGAACCTGCCCGGCATGTCGGGTATGGAGGTAATCGGCATCCTGTTGGAGGATATCCCCCATATCGTGCTGGTCGTTATTACCGGCTATGCGTCCATCGTATCCGCGGTGGAATCCATGAAACGGGGGGCATATGATTATCTCCCCAAACCTTTTACCCCCGATCAGCTGAGAGCCGTCACGAAGAGAGGGCTTGAACACCACAATCTCAAAATAGAAGCGAAAATGCTGAGAGACGCTCAGGAGAAGATGACAAAGGACTTTATTACCTTTGTCAGTCATGAGATGCGTTCTCCCCTGGTTGTCGTCCAGCAGAGCATCGAATCGCTTAAAGTGCTGGCAGGTGATTGCCTGAGCGACGAGGCAAACGATATTATAGAACGGTGTGGAAAACGGATCCGGAACCTGGAGGATCTTGTGGAACACTGGCTGAATATACGCCAGATAGAGGAGGGGACCCTTATACGGGAAAAAGGAATCCTTAACCTCTCCGCAGTCGTCATGCGAAGTATAGAGGATATCGAGCCGCTGTGTGAAAAGAGAGAAATTACACTCGAGAAAGACATTCCGAAGGACCTGCCCATGATAACCGGAGACGGGGAAAGTCTGGTCCGGGTCTTTGTGAATATTATCGGTAACGCGACAAAGTATACCCCTGCCGGAGGCAGGATATCCGTACATGCCGGATATGATGATCACTATGTCACTGCTACCGTGTCCGACACCGGGAGAGGGATACCCAAAGACAAGATTCCCTTTATCTTTGAGCCGTTTTACCGGGTGAAGGAAAAGGGGGAGCAGTTGGAGGGCTCCGGGCTGGGACTTACCTTTTGCAAGAGGATCATGGACGCCCACAACGCCAAGATAGCCGTCTCATCCGAGGAGGGCAGGGGAACGACCTTTATGCTCAGGTTTCCGCGGTAATATCGATAGACGGCCTTTTGCGGTAGAGAGAACGATGATCTCTCCTCCGGTCTGAACGATGCATTCACGGGACGGATTATGAAGTGTTACGATGAAGGCTATTATGAACGTCACGAGCATGATACGCCTGACAGGTGTTTCCTGTGCGGGGAGTTGTCCGAGGGATTGTCTGTCGTCCGGCATATCGCGAGCATGAAGATGGTGCACCTGTGTGCCGATTGCATGACGGACAGGATGTCTGAATACCTTCTCGACAATACGAGGGCCTGGAAGGCTAAAGTGGGGAAGATGGAGGTAGAGGAGGCCCTGAGGACATTTCAAAAGAGGTAGGGGGAGTAACGACGGGTTGCGCCGCCCCCCCCCTTTTGATCTTTTTCCTTAGGCAAATGCCGCGGAGGTCGCGATCAGCAATCCTGCGGCGAAGACGACCATTCCCAGGCCCGCTCCTCCCGCCGTGGCCAGGATGGGGGTCAGTCCAAACAAGAGAAACCCGAATGTACATCTTCCTTCTCTTCCGTCCATGATATTCTCCTTAGTCTTTAGTCCTTTTGACACTAACGGCCGATATAACGAGCCTTGCTTTCGTCAGCGGATATTTCATCACGATCCCAACCGCCTCCACCCTGTCTCCGACCACTACCTTATTTGCAGGGGCGGTGAACATGATGACCCGTATCTGCGCCGTCTCGTCTTTAATATGAAAGTGAGGTCTGTTGAGCCACATGAAACTGATCTTCTGAACCTCACCCGATATCCGTACAACATCTCCGATCATTGCCGGGTCTATCTTCCCTATCGTGCAGTCGCGCGCCTGCGTGCCCAGCTGCTCATCTGCCCGTACGAAACTCCTGCGGCTCATCCACGCCAAGGCCATGGGGATGACCAGCAGCATGATCAGGCCGGGAATGGCATACAGCAGAAAGCGCGAATCACCCGTCGAGTTGTAGTGAAGGGCTACCGCCGTCGCACATATGATAAATGCCACCCAGGCCAGTGCTGACATCTGTATCCTCTACTCCGCGGGCAGATCCTTTCTGAACATCAGGAAGTACGTAACCCCGATAAAAAGGAAGCCGCCGACGATATTTCCTATCGAGACGGGGATGAGATTCCAGAGCCATATGTCGGACCAGGAAAGGCCTCCGTTGGCAAGGAGAAGCCCGCCCTTCTTCGCTATAACGTCCGGGTACCAGTCCATCAGAAACTTCCCTGAGGGAAGAAAATACATGTTGGCCACACAATGCTCGAAACCGGACGAAACGAAGGCCATAATCGGAAACCAGACACCGAAGAACTTCCCGATCACATCATCTGCCGTAATCGCTAGAAGGATGGCGATATTGACCAGAAAGTTACAGCCGATAGCCTTTATGAAGCAGGACCAGAGACCTGCGGCCCCGACGGCCTTGTATCCAAGAACCTTTCCCGCCGCTATGCTGACTGCGGTCATGCCGAACGCGTTGACCGCCATGGTTCCGTCGGCCTGTCCGCTCACGAAGGGACCCACGGTCATGACATACGCATATGCCAGCGATCCGACGAGGTTTCCGATGTAAACCCACACCCAGTTTCTCATAACGGCACCCCACGTGATCTTCTTCATCATCGCGGCCATGGGGACGATCATACAGTCACCGGTAAAGAGTTCCATACCGGTCAGGACGATGGCGATCAGGCCGACGGGGAATACGGCGCCGCCAACGAGTTTGGCAATGCCCGGTGTCGCTATGCCCGTTATGCATACGGTGCACAGTGCCCCTCCGATGGCGATGTACGCACCCGCCATAAATCCTCGGAGCAGCAGATTGAAGATTGAAAGTTTCGCCTTGCCGACTCCCGCATTACCAACAAGAGCGACCATTTTTGCCGGGGGGTTAAAAGCCATAAATCAATACCTCCTCCATTCATAAATTTTTGATATGCCGGGTCCGCCCCCTGCGGACCGTCTTTTCAGCTTCCGTGACAACACGACCGACCGTATTAAAACGCACCAAGACCCTTCCTCATGGTCCCGAGATCAATGCAACATGCGCGTGAGTATAATAAATAAAGGGGTCGCCCTAATCCCGATAACCGGGATACGTTCCACTAAAGGGGATAAATGCGATAACGAAGTTGCTTTCTACGAGAAAGCAACTTCGATCTTACTAATGCGTTAACGAAATTATTTTTTGCCAGAAAAACGCAGAAAATAATTTCTAACGTACTAACCCCGATAAAAGGGATAAGTGTGTTAACGAAATTATTCCCTGCAAGAAAACGCAGAAAATAATTTCTAACTCACTAACTCGCGAAGGCCTCCTTGACCTCCTTTTTCCAGATGCAGAGGAGCTTGCCGACGTGGGTCTGGCATTGGACCAGTTCCCACTCACTCTCCCCCTCTTGGTCGAGAATACCTTTAAACTGGTCTTGGCCACCCGGTATCCCGTCAACGATACAGGTCCCCGTATCATTGCAGGAGATGGCTTCGGCCGGGACAACGCTGTCCAGATCAACGATACTTGTCTTGTACTTCCATCGTGGCATGATTATACCTCCTTAACCCATTGTTAGAGTATAAACACTATGCCGCCTCAACCTTCACCGCGCAGACCTTGTATTCAGGAATCTTCCCTACCGGGTCGAGCGCGGGGTTGGTCAGAAGATTCACGGCGGCTTCACTGAAATGAAAATTCATGAAGATCGTGCCCTCGGGCGGGGTCTCGACCACGCTGGCCTTTACCTTGAGACTGCCGCGCCTCGATGTGACGGTTACGAAGTCCCCATCCTTGACCCCCAGCCCTTCGGCGTCTTTGGGGTTGATCTCCGCCAGGCTCTCCGGACATCTCTCAACAAGGCCCTCGCTCCTCCGGGTCATGGTTGCCGTGTGGAAGTGATAGAGGACACGCCCGGTCGTGAGGAAGAACGGGTATTCTTCATCCGGCACCTCCTCCGACGGCCGGTACTCGATCGCGGAAAAGAGCCCCAGACCCCTGGAGAACTTATCCCTGTGCAGGTATTTCGTCCCCGGATGCTCTACATTGGGGCAGGGCCACTGGAGGCCCTCCTCCTCTATGCGTCCATACGTGATCCCCGCGTAACTGGGTGTCACGGTGTTGATCTCATCCATGATCTCTTCAGCGGAAGCGTAGCTCATCGCATAGCCCATCTTTGTCGCCAGTTCGGAGATTATCTGCCAGTCGGCCTTTGCCTCGCCGGGTGCGTCGACGGCCTTTCGCACGCGTTGGACCCTTCTCTCCGTATTGGTGAAGGTGCCGTCCTTTTCGGCGAAACAGGCGGAGGGGAGCACCACATCGGCGAGCCTCCCTGTTTCATTCAGGAAGATATCCTGGACGACGAGAAGATCTAGCTTTTTCAGCGCCGCCTCGACGTGGGTAAGGTCGGGGTCCGAGATCATCGGATTCTCCCCCATGATGTAGAGACCTTTTATATCTCCCCTGTGGGCCGCATCCATGATTTCCATGATCGTCAACCCCGGTTTTGCGGGGAGTGAGGCGCCCCACGCCTGTTCGAACCTTCCCCTTGCCTCGTCGTTTGCGACCTGCTGATATGCCGGGAAGACATTGGGGAGCGCGCCCATATCGCAGGCGCCCTGAACGTTGTTCTGGCCCCTGAGGGGGTTGACACCGCCCCCTTCAATGCCGACATTGCCGCACAGCATCGCCAGGTTCGCGCAGGACTTCACATTGTCGGTGCCGTGTGAATGCTGGGTGACCCCCATGGCATACAGGATGGAAG
>CAZNBR010000185.1:0-4901 GCA_964571315.1 uncultured Syntrophaceae bacterium | reverse complement strand
TCACGACTGAGAAATCTTAGATTTCTCCCTGCGGTCGAAATGACATTTCTTGATTAACACGGCACTAAAAAAGATACTGTAAGTGTTATACATGTTAAATAAAAGGCCCTGGCACAGGTGTCAGGGCCTTTTATTTTGATTAAAGAAGCAGGGTTCATAACTCCTCTCTCCCCGAACGCTGAGGCACGCCCCTCCTTCGCAGGCCTGATGGGAGGAAGGAGGCTATCCCCTCACTCTTTTTCGAAGGTGATGCCGTATTTTTCCAGTTTTCTTTCGAATGTGGGGCGTGATATTCCCAGAATTTCGCAGATTTCCCCCTTGTTTTTATCGGTTTCCCTGATGACCTTTCGTATGTGTATCTCTTCTATCTCGTCGAGGGTCCGGATCTTCCCCGGTTCATCCCCGGCAATGTCCCTGTCTGTTCTCTTGTCATTTCCGTTTTCCATCAAATCCGGAAAGTCTTCCCTCCCGAGGATCTGTCCCTTCGAGACAACGGCGGCCCGGACCAGCAGGTTCTCCAGTTCTCTGATGTTCCCCGGCCAGCCGTACCCGAGAAAGATCTCCATCATCTCATCGGAGACACCGGCGACCTGTTTGTGAAGCTCCCTGTTTGCCTTGTTGAGCAGGTACTCAACAAGCGGCGCCAGGTCCTCCCGCCTCTCCCTGAGCGGGGGGATGTTTATGGACACGATGTTCAGACGATAGAAGAGGTCATCCCTGAACTTTCCCTCCTTCACCATTTTCTTGAGATCCTTGTTGGTCGCGGCTATAATTCGCGCGTTTACCTTGACCCTGTCTTTTCCCCCGACCCGTTCAAACTCCATCTCCTGGAGCACCCGGAGGAGCTTGGCCTGGAGGTTGATTGACATCTCGCTTATCTCGTCCAGGAAAACCGTGCCATAGCGGGCAAGCTCAAATTTCCCCTGTTTTCTGGCTATCGCGCCCGTGAATGAACCCTTCTCGTGGCCAAACAGTTCCGACTCCAGGAGGGTCTCCACAATGGCGGAACAGTTGACCGCTATGTAGGGTTCATCCCGTGACGTGTTGTAGTGAATGCATTTGGCGATCAGTTCCTTTCCCGTGCCGCTCTCGCCCTGTATCAGTACGGTTGTCCTGTTCTGGGAGACAACGCCGATGGTCTTGAATACCTCCTTCATCTTGTTTCCCGTGCCGATGATATCCCCCACCTTGAAATCGCGGGGGTGTTCCATGAGAAGGCCGTTGATCTTCTTTTCCATTTCTATGGAGCCCAGCGCCTTCCTGATGGCTATGTCCAGTTCGTCGACATTGATGGGCTTGTGGATGTAGTCAAAGGCGCCCCCCTTCATCGCGTTGATAGTTGTTTCCATGTCATGGTGGGCGGTAATCATGATTACCTTTACCTTCTCGTCCTCTTCCCGCAGGTCCTCGAGGACGGTGAATCCGTCTATGTCCGGGAGGCGTATATCGAGGATCACCACATCCGGCAGTGTCCTTACAAATTCGTTCAGACCCTCCGTTCCGGTTGAGGCGGTGTGCACGTCATACCCCTCTTCCGTCAGGTAGAGCTCCAGGCTTTCGCAGATGGATTTGTCGTCATCAATGACAAGAATCTTCGACATGGTGTGTGTATCCCCCTCTGTTGTAGACCTTTGCAACACTATCGTTATTTGTCATTTCGGCCGCAGGGAGAAATCTTAACAAATCTGTATCATTAAAATTTTTCGTCGTAAACACTCCTCGAAATGACAAAATTCAAAGGTCTTTGTTGGAAGTTCAGATCAATTTCCCGATAGATACCATCAAAGACTCATCGGGGAGTCCTGAGATTGGATCGCCGGTTCGGGACCTTTCTTCTTTGTCTGTGCCGGAAAGGTTACCATGACGCCGGTTCCCTTTCCCTCTCGGCTCGAGATCTCTATCGTGCCCTGGTGCAGGTCTATGATCTTTTTGATCTGCGCGAGCCCAAGTCCGGTGCCGTAACTCTTTTTGGTGAAAAAGGGGTTGAAGATATAGGGCATATCATCCCTGGAGATTCCGCACCCGTCGTCTTTGATCTCGACACAGATCAGCCCGTCCTTCTGCCTGGCGGATATTGACAACTTTCCGCCATCTTCCATCGCGTCGATGGCGTTATGGTAGATGTTAAGAAAGACCTGCTCCAGCATCGCCGGATCGACATTCAGGGGGGACAGGGCTTTTGCATAGGCCCTCTCTATCCGAATGTGTTTGTCCGACAAAGATTTTTCGGCCATTGCGAGGGCGTGGTCGATAATCTTTTTTATGTTCGATGGTTTCTTTATGGGATCGGAGGGCTTCGCGTAAATGAGTATATCATTGACGAGCGTTTCAAGGTGTTCGACCTCCCTTCGGGCGATCTTGAACCGTTTCAGGTCGTTTCCCTCCGGCCGCATCCGTTTTTCAAGGATCTGAAGACTCATCTTTATCGAGGAAAGAGGATTCCTGACCTCGTGGGCTATGCCGGCCGACAGCTGGCCGATTGCGGCAAGCTTCTGGCTCTCGTAGAATTTTTTCTCAAGGGCCTTGAACTCCGTGATATCCCTCTGAACGAGGATGTATCGATCGGTTTCCTTCACCGGCCGGGGCGTTATCAGCAGGTTTCTCCTCGAGCCGTCCTTTGCGGTTACCGTCATTTCGTAAGGGGTGAAGATCCCTCTCTTGGCATACTCCCATATGTCCAGGACAAACTGTCTGTTTTCCTCGTCAACAAAATCCGAGAAGTGCTTTCCTCCGAATTTCGCGGAGATGATACCCCCATCTTTCTTCACGTCCCGGCTCACATAATTGATGATCCCGTCCGTGCTGAGATCGAATATCTTGTCCGGCAGGCTGTCGATGATGGACTGGAGATAGTTGTATAAATTCTCGACTTCCCTGCGGAGGTTGATGTTTTCGGTCAGTTCGTTCTGGAGCGTTTCGGCATATTCCTCCAGTCTGATTTCCATCTCTCGCTGCTGCGTGACATCCTGGATGGTTTCAATGGCCGCAATGACTTCCCCTCGCTCATCGTATATCGGAGCGGCTAGAAAGTACAGGTGGCGTTCCTTCCCCCCAAGGTCACTGAAAAAGTCCGTGGCCTCGTAGGCCCCCTTAACCGTCGCTGATTCCCGTACATTCTTGGTGTCGTAGTATTTTTTGAGGCTACCCATATCGGAATCGACAATTATATCGGCGACCGTGGGCCGTTTGCTTTTATAAAAGGGGATGGGATGGTGATCGGTACCTATCATATCACCGGCACTGACGCCCGTCAGCTCGGAACATGCCCTGTTCCAGAGGGTGACTCGGTGCTCCCTGTTTATTACAAAGGTAGGAATAGGTGACCCCTCGATAACACCCTCCGTTGTCCTATGTTCTTTGAGCAGCTTTTCCTGCCATTCCTCCCGTTCCCTGAGGCGTTTCAGCCCTTCCTTGAGGCGCAGTCGTTTTGTGTTGGAAACGGCTATCGAGATGCTGGCGACAATAACGGCAATGATAAGCCCTAATGCACCGAGCATGATGTTTATGAAGCCCTTTCGGGCCAGGAGGACTATTTCGTCGTAGGGCGTGGTAACCGCGATGAACCAGTGCCCCGGGTTCAGGTCGATCGGGGCATAGGCTATAATGTTTTTTTCGGTCTTTCCCCCCTCTACGGGAAGCGCGTACTCGCCATAACCCTCCCTCCCCGTTATCAGGGCTTCTTTCAGGGATGCAGGGCCGTCGACCTTCGCTCGTTCCACTGCTACCAGACTTCGACCGGTAAAGGATGGGTCGGGGTGGGCGAGTATGGTCCCCTCACTGTCCATTATCCAGGCGCAGCATGATATTTCGCTCCTGGACATGATGTAGCGGTCAACAATGGTGGTCATTGAAAGGGCGGCCAGTACCGCCCCGGAGAATCTGTTTTCTGAATCATATGTGGGAACGGCCACGATTACCGATTTGGTTGTGTCGTGTCCCTCTTTATCATTCTCTCCCGCCGCCAGCAGCGGGAGGGTACCTATGTAGGGTTTTCCCGTTTTCTGTATTTCAGGGAAATAGGGGCGGGATTCAAAGCTTTTTCCGAGGATTCCCTCGAGAGCGGAGGTGGGGTATCCGGTTGTTATCACCCCGTTCCTGTCTCCCAGCGCTATAAACTTCACCTTCCCTTCAAGACCGTCGTAGATCACCTTGATGCTTTGGGAGGTAACTTCCGACATGGTTCCCTTTACGTACGGCATCTCTATAAATTCCATCTTCCCGGGGGCATCATACATCACTTTTATGCCCTGTCCGGTAGCTTCCGGCGCCGTTCCCCTGACGTACGGCAGTCTGGAAATAAGTATCATGCTCTTCTCAACGCTGGAGATGAAATCTTCTATTCCGGTTGCCGTTCCTCTGGCGATGGCCATCTGTTGACGGCTGAACTGCTCCACGATATCCTTTTCTCGGGTTTGATTGACGGTGATCGCCAGGAGGAAAATAAATATGATAACAGCCGCCGTGGTCAGCCATATAGACACAGGTATTCTTATACTGGGAGGGAAAGGCTCGTGGCGGTTATCGGTGTCTCTTATATCCATGACTACCTGTCATATTTTTTCTTGTTTTCACGCCACTTGACGGCTGACAGTATGAAGATGCACACAGCTGCACCAAGAGAAATAATCAGGGTAACAAGGCCGCTCTGAATCCCTACAACCTCTTTGCAGATCAGCCAGACAACCAGGTAGGTTATCACGGTCAGTATCTCCTGCATCGTTTCTCTCCCCCTTGATTCAATAAGGCTCCATTGTTGACAGGCCCTTTTGGAGTAAAATTGTAAGCAGAATTAATGAGACCCGACTTTTAACAGGCCTTATGGCAAAATAAAAGGTGCAGGTCGAATTAACACCGGGAGCCCATGTGTGTCGGGGCACGCCAGATGTCCCGCATGTGACAGG
>CAZNBR010000184.1:0-4913 GCA_964571315.1 uncultured Syntrophaceae bacterium | reverse complement strand
CTCCTCTTTTGCGGGAACGATAACTTTGACATATATTGTTGCCGGAGTAATAACGTACCCAGCGGGGAGTGTCTGTTCTTTTATCTCCTCCCAGTTTTTTTGTATATGCCTTTAATCTTTGTACTTTTTTCGATTTCACGCTATCCGGAGATCCTTCCCCGGGTTTTCAATCTTGACAAATTCCTTCACACACTCGAATATGACATGCCGGATTGCCTGTTCATGAGGGTACTGGTCACGTCGCCGCGCACTGTCTTTACGATTGTCTTCGGGACGATGTACGCGATACGCGATGAGTGGCACCGGTCCTTTGTCCCCGGGAGATACGCGTCAACACACGATATCCTTTCCGATATTATTGGGGTTGCGCTAGTCCCGATCTTATCGGGATTTGTCAGGCGCAGGGCGGCATGGATGTGAAGAATAGAAGATATGATTGAGGGGGGGTAAGTAATGGAGAGGAGACTAGTCATTACGGTGGATGGGCCTGCGGGTTCCGGGAAGAGCACGGTCAGCAGGATACTGGCGAAAAGGGTCTCCTATATGTTCCTCGATACGGGGCTCCTTTACCGGGCGGTTGCCTGGCAGGCGATGCAGCGTGGCGTATCCATAGTGGACGATGAGGCCCTTGGGGAGTTGTGCGACGGCATCACCATTCCCCTCGAGACGGGGGGAGAGATGAGGATCCTGATAGAGGGGGAGGATATCTCGGGAGATCTCAGGTCCGAGGAGATCGGGATGATCGCCTCTTCGGTGTCGGCGATCCCCGCGGTGCGGGAGGCCCTCCTCCCGCTTCAGAGAAACGCCGGGCGGCAGGGGGGAATCGTGGCCGAGGGAAGGGATATGGGAACGGTGGTATTCCCCGACGCGGATGTCAAGTTTTTTCTGGATGCCGATGTCGATGAACGCGCACGGCGCAGGTACCTTCAGTTGATCGAAAATGGAAAAAACGCCGACCGTGGCGAGGTCAAGCGGGGATTAGAGGTGAGAGACCATCAGGACACGACGAGGGAGATAGCCCCGCTGAAGCCGGCGGACAATTCCGTTGTTATCGATACCACCGGCATAGACACAGAGGGGGTGGTCGAGAAGATGGCGAGGATAGTGAAAGAATGTGCTCAGGGGGCCGCACGCCGGGTTTCATGAACCCGGTCCCGCCGTGCTTTTTTCGAAAATCCGCCTCCGGGCATATAATCGTGGCCGGCGCCTTAAAAAGTGCTTGAAAAACCCCGGGGATAATTGCTAAGTAGCCCATACTGATTACGATCGGAAGTTCTTTTGACCAGAAGGGGGAGATAACGTTATTTCATGGAAACCATTATATCTGTAAAACCACTGCTGGCTGTTGCCGTTTCGCTCTTTGGCTCACTTCTCATTATCCTCTGCGGGAAGAAACCCAACCTGAGAGAATCCTGCAGTATTACGATCGCGCTGATCAAATTCGGTATCATTGTCTCCATGCTGCCGATGGTCCTCGCCGGAAAGAAGCTGGTCTTCAACCTTGTCGATGTCCTTCCGGGTGTGGGGATTGCCTTCCGGGTTGATCCTCTCGGCCTCCTGTTTGCGCTGGTGGCCTCATCCCTGTGGATCGTCACAACCATCTATTCGATCGGCTATATGCGGACGCTGAAGGAACACTCGCAGACGAGATACTTCGCATTCTTCGCGCTGGCCCTCTCCTCGGCCGTCGGCGTTGCGTTCTCCGCCAACCTCCTCACGCTGTATATGTTCTACGAGATGCTGTCGCTCTCCACCTATTCCCTGGTCACCCACCATCAGGACCCGGAGGCGCGGTTTGCGGGAAGGAAGTACCTGACCTATCTCATGGGGACCTCCATAGCGTTTTTCCTCCCCGCGATGGTCATCACCTATTTTTATGCGGGCACCCTGGATTTCGCGGACCAGGGCATCCTGGCGGGGAAGGCGGGAGGGCCGATGCTCATCCTTACCTTCGTGCTCTTCATCGCGGGTATCGGTAAGGCCGCCATCATGCCCATACACTCCTGGCTCCCCTCCGCCATGGTGGCCCCGACACCGGTCAGCGCGCTTTTGCACGCGGTCGCGGTCGTCAAGGTAGGGGTCTTTTCCGTCCTGCGGATCTGTTTTCACATATTCGGTATCGACCTCATGCACGCCCTTTCCCTTGATGTGTTTCTCCTCTATTTCATATCCGTTACGATCATCGTCGGTTCGCTGTTCGCCCTCAGACAGGATGACCTCAAGGCGCGGCTCGCCTACTCGACGGTAAGCCAGCTTTCCTACATCGTGATGGCCGGAGGTCTGCTCAGCGTCATGGGGATGACGGGAGGGGTTGTCCATATCGTCATGCACGCCTTCGGGAAGATAACCCTCTTCTTCTGCGCCGGCGCCATCATTGCCCATACCGGCTTCAAGAAGATCAGTGAGATGAAGGGGATCGGAAAGATGATGCCCGTCACCATGACGGCGTTCTTCTTCGGATCACTCAGTGTCATCGGCATCCCCCCGATGGGCGGCTTCATCAGCAAGTGGTACCTCGCTCTGGGGTGCATCGAGGCAGGTCAGATTCCCATACTGGTCGTGATCCTGACCAGCTCTCTTTTGAATGCGGCCTATTTCCTGCCGATAACCTACAACGCCTTCTTCTCCAGCGGACCCAACTTCGATACCTCGACACGGCTGTCCGAGGCGCACATCTGTGCGGTTATTCCACCCGTACTGACCGCCGCCCTCTCGTTCCTGTTGTTTATCCGTCCGGGATTCTTTCTTGAACTTGCGCGGATGACCGCGAGGGCCGTCATGGGCGGATAGTGTGTTTCTTATCATTCTCTGCCCCGTGCGGGGAATAGAGGGCAGATATCATGCCGGATATCGGGAAAGACGAGCGCATACGGACAAAGGCGAAGATTTTCGATATGGCGAAGATATTCTTTCTGCTTATCGTGATTCCCACCGTCGCTGATAATGGGGGGTATGCCTGAGGATGTAAAAGATAAGGCGGTTGAACCCCTTTTTATAACCAAGAAGCCGGGAGAGTCGACAGGATTGGGTATGAGCGTCAGTTACGGTATCGTCACCGGTTATGACGGCACCATTACGGTGGACGGCAAGGCCGGCAGGGGAACAACGTTCAGATTGACCTTCCCCGCAGATCCTTAACGTCTGTCGTGAAATGAAAACCTGACTGAGAAGAGAGGCGGGCACGAGAAAAACAAGAATTATTTCCCCTGTTTTATGCTTTTTATTACTTCTGATATTCGCGCTTTTGTGGTAGTTTTCATCACCGAACTTTGCCCGGTTGAGATACTGCTATGAAGATGAACAAGATTTTATTGATCGACGATGAAGAGGATATCCTCGCCGTCCTCTCCCTTTCTCTGAAGAGTGAAGGGTATGATGTCATCACCGCCTCCTCCGGCGAGAAGGGTCTCGAGGAGTTCGAGAGAGAATTCCCTCCGATTGTCCTGACCGACCTGAAAATGCCGGGTATGGATGGGATTGATGTCCTGAAGAGGGTGAAGAACACCAACCCTGACACCGAGGTTATCGTTATTAGCGGTCACGGAGACATGGATTCCGCTATAGATGCCCTGCGGTATGGTGCTTCAGACTTTGTCAAAAAACCGGTCAGGGAAGAAGCGCTGCAACGAGCCCTGAAGAGGGCCAAGGAAAAGCTTGTTATACGGGAAAAGCTCAGGGCGTACACGCTGGACCTGGAAAATATGTGCCATATAGCCATAGGGGAGATAAAGAGAAAATCCGATTTCCAGGATAAACTGATAACCAGTTCCAATGATGGAATTGTGGCGACCGATGAAAATGGCATCATCGTCATATTTAATCCGGGGGCGGAAGCCATCTTTGGGGTTCCCCGGATTGAAGTTGTGCGGAAGGCTGTTTTTGCGGACCTGTTTCCCCCGGAGATAGCGGACGTCTTCAGGCTGATGTTCAAGAGCGGAAAGAATATGGGGGATGTGGGCTGGAAAGAGGTCACCATCCACCGGGGGGATCAAAATGATGTGCCCGTCAGATTTTCCGCGACGCTCCTGTATGATGGGGAGGATATTATCGGAAGTGTCGGTTTTTTCCAGGATCTCAGCGAGATCAAGCGTCTTGAACAGGAACTGGTCAAATCCGAAAGGCTGGCGGCGATCGGCCAGACGGTTGCCCGGCTGGCCCACTACATCAAGAACATACTGACCGGGCTCAAGGGGGGGACCTATATCGTCAATATTGGTCTTGACAAGAATGACATCGATAAGCTAAAAACGGGCTGGTTTATGGTCGAGAAGAATGTGGGGCGGATTTCTTCCCTCGTTTTGGATCTTCTCGCATATTCCAGGGAGCGTACACCGGAATACAGAGATTGCCATCCCAATGACGTCGTCGAAGATGTCTGCGAACTCCTGGAGGGGATGGCAATGGAGAACCAGATTAAGGTTGTGAGGGATTTTGGCCCGCGCGTACAAGAGGTTTCGATGGACCCCGACATGGTTCATCGCGCGCTCCTCAATCTGGTCTCGAATGCCGTTGATGCCTGTATATTCGACCTTGACAATACCAAACAACACGAAGTCAGTGTGAAGACACGGCTTGAGAAGGGCAATATCATCAGATTTGAGGTGACTGACAACGGTTGCGGGATGAGTGAAGAGGTTAAGGGCAAGATATTTACTGCCTTCTTCAGCACAAAGGGGGGGAAGGGCACCGGTCTGGGCCTGTTGGTCATTCAGAAGCTGGTAGACGAACACGGCGGCAGCATAGATATTCTGTCCGAGGTGGGCAAGGGATCGACGTTTATTGTACGGCTTCCCTATAAGAAGGCGCGGCAGGGGTAAGGGCGCAGTTCCCGGATCCTCATTTTGGACCGTACATGGTAACCATGTCGGATGAAAAAAATCCGAGACTCACAACGCGAGACTCGAAACAATTAA
>CAZNBR010000183.1:0-4916 GCA_964571315.1 uncultured Syntrophaceae bacterium | reverse complement strand
TACCATAGCGTCGACGGATTAACGATTGCTATGCCGGCTGAACCGGCCCCTCCTCGTGGCAGCAATCGCAGTGTGAAGGGCGTGAAGACGCAAAACGGCAACGGAAGGTCGTTTTCTCCCAAGACTCATGGGAATAGAGCACCCAAACAGCGTTCTTCTCAATCTGCAGGCCGCCGTTTCTGGCCTCATTGACATCTGAACGGGAAAAACCGAAGTCAGTTCCATGGTTTCTTCCTCTGTTCATGGGTGAAAGAACGCAATTATATCAGAATAGTACACGCAGGCCTGAAGAATTGCCAGCAGTTTTGACTCTGAATTGATGCTGTTGGGATCCGTATCCGGAAAAGAGAAAGGGGAGAGCATCAGCTCTCCCCTTTTGTCATATGCCTGTCAATTCTCCGGGTACTACTCGTTCATGGCGTACTCGCCGTTGAGCACGGACACGTACTTCTCCCACACCTTGTTGTACTGCTCGAGGCTGGGGACCGCCTTGATGAGCATGATCCTGGTGCAGTACTCGCGCTGCTCGTCCCTGGAGTTGTGGTTACCGTAGATCTGCAGAGCGAAGTGGGCGATGTCACGCACCATGAAGTCGAATATCTGGTTGATAATATCCGTGTCCATATTGTCGAACTGTGCCTGCTCGAGGATGAGCTGTCCGTAGACCACGATGGAGAACATCTCTCCCAGCGGCAGGGACCACGAGGGGTCCAGATCCTGTATCTTGTCCGGGCCGGCCTTTTCCAGAAACTCTTTGAAAATATTGGTCTGCTCGATGAAGGTTGCCACGTTCGGCAGGTCCTTGAAAGATTCGAACACGGGCCTGTAGTCGTGGAACTGAACCGTGCCCAGGCCCTTTGTCGGGCCCTGGTTGAACAGAAAAGCGTCATCGTTTGGCGAGAAGTCCGGTGCTGCCGGAGAATACTCGGCCGGGCTGAAGAAGTAGTTCTTCATGAACTTGCGGATGAGCTGCACGTTCACGTGTACCGTTCCTTCAAGCTTTGACGGGCCGCGCACATCGGCGGCCGCCATGTGGAAGTAGGTGTCCTTTTCAAAGCCCTTGGCAGCGATCACATCCCAGAGCAGATTGATAATATCTTCGGACTGCAGGGTTACCTTCATCTTGCTCGTGGGATTGTAGAGGAGATAGCGCCGGTCGTTCTCGTTTGCGCCCCGGAAATAGTCGGTAGAGCGGCGCTGGTACATCTTCATGGCCACGAGACGGAGCCACGCATCCATGAAGTTCTTCTTTACATGAGGCATATCGGCTACGTGCACGCCGTAGAGGATCCGGTTGGAGGCGTGAGTGATGGCCTCATAAAAACAGTGCTCGGCAATACCGATGGAAGCCGGGCCGATGTTGAACTTGCCGATGTTTACGGTATT
Source organism: uncultured Syntrophaceae bacterium (assembly GCA_964571315.1). Classification (GTDB taxonomy): domain Bacteria; phylum Desulfobacterota; class Syntrophia; order Syntrophales; family UBA2210; genus UBA6078. The sequence goes on along the minus strand of CAZNBR010000183.1, from coordinate 3,530 downwards.
CAGTGACGAATCCCAGGCGTGGGGGCCGCGGGAGAGGATATCGTCTTCCGTGATGGGGTAATCATGCAGTTCGAAGTTCGACACATACTCCTGATGAGAGATGACATTCTTTTTCAGTTCATAGGACTTGTTATGATAATTGGTGACAAAGTAGGTATAGTCGTCCGTGCCGTCCTTGATCTTGCCCAGGGTGGAGACCATCTCCGCCTCGTTACCATTGCCGATATAGTATTTTTCGCCATTGGCAAGCCAGGTTCCATCACCCTTGGGGGTGAGGGTTGTTTCGGTCGAATAGATGTCTGCCCCGTGCGTCCTCTCCGACAGGCCGAAAGCAAATATTGCCCCTTCCTTCAGGAGCTTGGCCGCTTTTTGTTTTGCCTTTTCGTTGGGGCTCATCCAGATGGGCCCCAGGCCCAGAATGGTCACCTGGAAGCAATACCAGTAGCCAAGACCGTAGAATGAGAGCAATTCGCTGTATTCGCTGTTACGGGCCGTATCCCATCGGCAGTCCGGATCATCGCCCGCGTATTGCTTGGGGGTAAGCAGCTTGGCGAAAACCTGCTCTTTGCCGATGAACGCGACGAATTCCTTGTACCGGACCTTCTTGTTGTAATCCTCCAAAAGCCTCTCTTTGCCCATCTTCTCGAAAAAGGCAATGGTCTTGTCCATGATGGCCCGAGACCCCTCGTCCGTCATGAGGCTTTTATACTTCTTAGGTTGGATCAAAAAATTCATTTCATTCTCCTTTCCTGAGATATCACCGACGTTTTAAGACATTATGATCCCTTGCTTAATTTCTTATTATCTTCATGAATATTATTTTTACATACACTATCATGCAGCAAAAGGGAATACCTTATGGGGGGCTGTACGCTTCGAAATTCACAGAATGCCCCGGTCGGGGGCAACGACTCAATAAAAAGATCGAAGAGGACCCGCCTCCGGATATACGGATGAGGCTTTGCTCGTTGCAGGCATAAGGCATCTCACCCTCTTCGCCTGGTTTCTTTTTCTCTCTGGGGAGACTAGGGGTGCATCTTTCTCAGATGCTTCGAAACTGCCATCCCTGGCTCCGGGAATAAGATCCCGCAGCCCCTCGGCGAATACTTCACCCCCGAAAAGATCGAGCCTATTTCCCAAGCCGCCATTCAAAATGAATGTAACCGGAGGGGGTGTCCAGCCATTCCATGCCGAGCCGATTCAAATCCGATGGCAGCGTTTTGCTTCCCGATTTCCATGATTGCAGGCTTTCGGCGATACTAAAGTAATCAAAGTCGGTTCCTATGTAAACAGCATCCGGCAAGATGCCGGTACGATTCGTCTTTCCCCGTGCCCACGGAACGGACAGGGGCAATTTTATGTTTCCCCCGTATTGCGGTTCTGCATCCCTATATACGCCATATCTTCTCTGTCCACCACCAGACGGGTCAATGACCGAAATGGAATACGGTTGCTGCAGAATCGGTTCGGGATAGGCGGCAAGAGCGTCTGACACGTTTTCATGCCACAGATTATAGGCTTTCTGTTCTTGCGGTAGTGATACCTGAAATTGATCCACAGGAGTTTCCATGTGATTTTTCGACTTAACTGCAAGGAGCTGCCGCCCAACACCGCTCCAGTGTTCAGGGATTCCGGTGCCGTCTCGATCACCTTTCAAATCGTTATCAACGTAAAACATAGTCTCCAATGGGGTATGCCTATGTGAATCCATGCTTTCACTGGGAAGAGGCAGCGATGGGTTCACTTCGAACATACGGATTGGCGTCGTGCCGTCATCGAGCAAGAAAGATATGCCGCCTGTCCTTTCTGATTCCTTCTGTGTCGCGAACTCTTCATCGATGGCCAAGGTGAATTGATCTGTATTCCCCGTCGGCATCCTGTCATGATACAGCATGAAAGCGCGGTCGTTTCGATAAGAGACAGAGGGACCATACGGATCCAAGAGGTACGAGGGGGGTGTGGCGTCCGCTGATTGCGACAATGCGGGCATAAAAAATGAAGCCATGACAATACAACCGATTAAAATCACTACTGATCGAACAGGGGTCCTGCGCCCGCTACAGATCACGCGGAAGGGCGCACGAGGAGACGGCGGTTCAGGTTCTTTTCGTGAATGTACCCGGTTTTGTGCGAACATGGTGTTCTCCAGTTCAATTCCACGTCTTCCAAACGGATCCTGACGATGTCTGATCGTTTCCGATGGGACGCTATTATAAAGTAATGATTGGGATTGAGAGAGTCAAGCGTGAAGGTGGAGCGGAGAATGGCTCACATGGAGCATGAAAGTCGGTCACGGCTTTTTTTATTTGTGGTCATCTGCTCCGAAAAAATAGGGCTCTGTCCCTAAAGGGAATACCTTTGGGGGGCTGTACGCTTCGAAATCCACAGAATGTCCTGACCGGGTCAACCCCTTTCAATAAAGGATAAAGGTTTGACCCTGTTTTCTCATTGAGATATAGTCACCGTTCTCAAAATCTACGAGGATACAATTGTAACATATTGGATTAAAATGCCTATTGATTGCAGCCGTTGATTTGCCACTGTGTTGCGGAAGACGTTATGGAGATGTATTGTAACAAATGGAAGCACGTACAAGAGAAGTGATTAACAATTCTATCTTGCCGGAAAAGAGCATCGTCATCTCCGTCATGATGACCTCTTTTTTCACGACGTTCATCGGCAGTTCAACGAATCTGGCATTACCGTTAATCGGGAAGGAGTTCGCGGGGAGCGCCCTTGTTCTGAGCTGGATTGTCACCGGGTATATCCTGGCATCAGCCGTCTTTCTGCTTCCCATGGGAAGAATGGCCGATATGGCAGGGAGAAAGAAGATCTTTCTTCTGGGAACGGCAGGCTTTACAATCTTCACCTTTCTATGCGCGGTTTCGTGGTCGAATGCCTCGCTCATTCTGTTTCGGGTACTACAGGGGATAACGGCTTCAATGATATACGCCACGGGGATGGCGATAATCTCTGCCGCCTATCCACCCGGTCAGAGGGGAAAGGCAATGGGGCTGGCCGTAACGGCCACGTACATCGGTCTTTCACTCGGACCTGTTCTCGGAGGCTTCATATGCCAGCATCTGGGATGGAGGAGCATCTTTTACTTTACCGCTTTCCTTGGTTTGGCTTCTGTTGTGTTCATTGTGATCCGTGTGCGGGATACATCGATCAGAGCGCGGGGAGAAAGATTCGATATCACCGGCAGCATGCTATACATGTTCGGGCTTGCCGCGCTTTTATACGGCATGTCATCAATCTACAGTACGCCATGGGCAAAGTATATTCTTATAGCTGGCATAATCCTCATGACGGGTTTTATCATTCTCGAATCAAAGATACCCTTCCCTCTCATAGACCTGCGACTGTTCTCTCATAACATTGTCTTTGCCTTCTCCAACCTGGCCGCGATGATCAATTACAGCGCAACATTTGCCATCGGCTTCCTGCTCTCTCTGTATCTCCAGGTAATCCGGGGATACAGTCCCCAGACAGCAGGTCTTGTCCTTCTCGCGCAACCTGTCATCATG
>CAZNBR010000182.1:0-4932 GCA_964571315.1 uncultured Syntrophaceae bacterium | reverse complement strand
CCGGGGAGAGTTTCTGGGTGTCATAGGCCCCAACGGTTCGGGGAAGACCACGCTCATCAGGGTTATCGACGGCATTATTACGCCGGAAAAAGGCGGGATCAGCGTAAGCGGCAGTGCGATCCGAGATATGAAGAGGAGGGATCTCGCCAGGCTTGTAGCGGTCGTACCCCAGGATTCGGCCATCATATTCCCCTTCAGAGCCCTTGAGATCGTGATGATGGGGAGATCGCCCCACTTGGGTATGCTGAGATTCGAAGGGGAAAGCGATTTTGAGATAGCGCGAAGGGCGATGGAGATGACGGATACCGCCTCGCTGGCGGACCGCAGCATGGACAGTCTGAGCGGCGGAGAACGGCAGAGGGTCCTGATAGCCAGGGCACTGGCACAGGAACCGGATGTGGTCCTCCTCGATGAACCGACGGCGTTCCTGGATATAAAACATCAGGTGGACTTTTTTAGTCTGATGAAGAGGTTGAATAGAGAGAGGGGACTGACGGTATTCGCCGTGACCCACGACATAAACCTCGCAGCCGCGTATTGCGACCGGGTCATGTTGCTGAAGGAGGGGCGCATCCACAGTGTGGGAGCGCCGGGTGAGGTTATCACGGAATTGAATATCAGGGAGGTGTATGAGACCGATGTCCTGGTTGATGCCAATCCGGTGAACGGATTGCCGAGAGTAACATTATTGAGTTCAAACCTGTCGGGTCAAGGAAGCCGGTCGAAGGCCGGCGCTGCCCCGCAACTGTAGGCGGAACGAAACCCGCATGATTCCACTGGCCCCTTGTGTGATGGGGGCCGGGAAGGCGTGGGGAGTAGGCATAGCCGCGAGCCAGGAGATTTGCCTGACGGGTAAAAAATAATTCCCGACCGAGGGGAAAGGAGATCGTCATGAAGAGAGGTATGAAGAGGCACCCATACGGGTGTGGGCGCACCGGAAGGTATGACACCCGGTGTGGTAAAGGGATCGGCCTCACAGGGGAAATCTGTGAGATGAAGAGGGTGGCATGGTTTTTTATTGTGTTGTGCCTGGGCATCTTTGCCTTTCCGCCTGTTGCCATCCATGCACAAGAAGCAAGGGACGCGGTGACAATGGATGAGGTGGTTATAACGGCGAGCAGGTTGGAAGAGCCTCTGAAATATGCACCCGATTCGGTGACGATTGTTACCGGGGAAGAGATCCAAAAGAGGGGGAAGCAGACGGTCATAGATGTGTTAAAAGATGTTCCCGGGCTTTCCATTGTGCAATATGGAGCGCCCGGCGGAAAGTCGTCGATCTATACACGCGGGACAAATAACGCCCATACCTTGATAATGATCGATGGCGTGCGTGTGGGCGATCCGGTGAGCATGGATGGAACGATGAGCATCGCAGATCTGTCAACGGATAACATTGAAAAAATTGAGATCGTCCGTGGAGCCCAGAGTGTCTTGTATGGGTCCGATGCCATTGGCGGCGTTGTCAATATAATTACCAAGAAAGGAAAGGGTAAGCCGAAGTTTGCCCTCTCGTTCGAAGGGGGGTCGTTTGAGACATTCAGGGAGAAGGCGGGTGTCAGCGGCTCAACTGACAGAATCGATTATGCCGCATCTCTGTCACGCCTGGATGTCAAATACGTATCAAGGGCGGAGGAAGATCTGGGAAACACCGAAAGGGATTATTATCACGACACGAATGCCTCCGCCCAGATTGACGGACGGATAAGTGAAACCGCAGGAATAGGATTCTCGGTACGTCATTCCGAAGCATCCATGGATCTTGATGCTGATCCGGTAGCAGATGCCGACAACGCTCAGGATACGGACATTACCACCATCTCGACAAAATTCGATCAGGATATCTCTGAATGGTGGCAGCATGCCATCAAACTTGGCATTACAGAGACCGAAAGAGAATATACCAAAGACGGCGCCTTCGAAGAGCTCTATAATGGAACCATTAAGGTCGCATCGTGGCAGCACAACTTCTTTGTCGGAGAGAGTGCTACCGTCACGGCGGGATTCGATTATCAGGAAGAAACGGGCGATATCAAGAGTATATATGGGAATATGGCGAAAGAAAGCGTCAACACAAAGGCCTGTTTTATTCAGAATAAGGTGACTCCGTTCGAAGGATTTTCTCTTACCCTCGGCATGCGACACGACGATCATCAGACATTCGGTGGCAGGGATACCTATAAGGGAGCCGTTGCCTACCGGTATGAAAAAACAGGGACCAAGGTCAGGGGAAGCTACGGCACCGGATTCCATGCCCCTTCACTTTTTCAGCTCTATTCTTCCTATGGAGACCCCCATCTGAAGCCTGAAGAGAGTAAGGGGTATGATGCGGGTATTGACCAGGACCTGTTCGGGGGAACGGTGGTGTTATCCGCCACCTACTTCCGCACCGAGATCGACGATCTGATCGAGTGGGACACCAACGCCTCGCGGTACTCTAATATCGGCAAGATTGAATCAAAAGGGTGGGAGACGGCACTGTCTTTTAACCCGCTGGAGTGGCTGAGTTTCGATGCCCATTACACCTATACCGCAGCAAAGAATGAGACTGAGGGAGATGCAAATAAAGACAAGTATTTAATATACCGGCCGAAGCATACAGGTGGAGCGTCACTGAATATCAAGCCTGTGAAGAAGTTGAATATTAACCTCAACGCACAGTACACAGGGAAACGATACGACAACGCCGACAACAGCACAGAACTGCCCGCGTATACGCTTTTCAATCTCGCCGCTTCCTATGATGTGACGGATCGGCTGAGGATTTACGGACGGGTGGAAAACCTCACCGACAAGAAACACCAGTCGGTCTATCAATACGGCGAACCGGGGATCGGGTTCTATGGCGGCATCAAGGTGACGTTCTGAACGGTGGAGAGCGCTGTCGGAAGGTTATGAAGGCAGAAGGTGTGATGGAAAGGTCATATATGTATACGGATGAACGCTCTCTCTTCTCCGAGCTGAGAGAAAAATTTGCCGCGGCGGTCGCCCGGAACCGGGGGGAGGGGATACTCTTCTCCGGCGGTCTGGATTCCGCGCTCGTGGCTGCCTGTTCCGGGGGATGCACGGCCATCTCTGTCGGCCTTGAATCATACGGCGAGGATCGGCGGTATGCGGAGAAGGTGGCGACCTTTTTCGAACTGGAACATTACCCCCTGACCGTCACGGTCGAGGAGGCCCTCGCCGCAGTGCCGGAGGTCATACGGATACTCAAGAGTTTCGATCCCGCCCTCCCCAACGATATCACCGCCTACCTGGGTCTCAGACGGGCGAAGGATATGGGGATTACAAGTATGATGACGGGAGACGGGAGCGACGAGCTCTTCGCGGGGTACGATTTTATGCAGGAGATGCCGGATCTTGAAGAATATCTGGCCCGGATGCACGCCGCCATGGAATTCAGTTCCAATCAGATAGGGGCAGCCCTCGGGATCGAGATCGGGCAGCCCTTTCTGGATAAACCCTTTTTTGATTTCGGCCGTGGCATCGGCCTCGATCTGAAGATCAGGGAAGAACAGGGGAAGAGATGGGGAAAATGGATACTGCGGAAGGCCTTCGAGGGTGTACTCCCACAGGAGATACTCTGGCAGGGCAAGAGACCCCTCGAATCCGGTTCCGGCATGACGGAACTGAGGAGGATCATCGAATCACGGGTTTCCGACGAGGAATTTGAAGAGGGGAAGAGAATCTTTCCCATACGGTTCTGGAACCGGGAGCACTTTTATTATTACCGGATTTACCGGAAGGTGGTTGGAGAGATCCCGGCCCCCGAAGGGGACGAAGAGGGGTGCGAATGCTGTGGTGCGGGGATGCCGCAGGGGGCCCTTCACTGCGGGATCTGCGGAGGAGTTGTCGCATGGGAGCAGTGGAAAAGGTAAAGGCGGTCGTCTCCTGGAGCGGGGGAAAGGATGCGGCCCTCTCCTGCTGGCGGGTGATGGAAAAATATCAGGTGACCCATCTCCTCAACATGGCAGCCGAAGACGGCCTCTTTTCACGATCGCACCATATCAGGACGGATGTCCTGAAGCTGCAGGGGGAGGCGATGGGTCTTCCGGTCGTGCAGGTGCGCAGTTCGTGGGAGACCTACGAGGCGCAGTTCAAGGGAGCCCTCTCCGGCCTGAAGGAGGAGGGGGTCCGGGTGGGGATCTTCGGAGATATCGATCTGGACGAGCATCGGCAGTGGGTGGAGCGGGTCAGCAGGGAATCGGGGATGGAGGCGGTCCTCCCCCTGTGGGGGGAGACGGTCAGGGAAGATCTCATCGAAGAGCTGATCTCGTCAGGGTTCGAAGCGGTCGTTGTAACCGTCAGGAGGGATCTCATGGGGCCGGAGTGGCTGGGACGGAGGATCGACCGTGCCTTTGTCAGGGATATTTCACGGATGAAGGGGGTCGATATTTCCGGGGAGGGAGGGGAGTACCATACCCTCGTTCTGTCGGGCCCCCTCTTCGCACGGCGGATCAGGATCACGAGGGCTGAAACGGTCACCCATGATAATCACTCCTTTCTCGATATACGCGAATGCGAATTGGTGGAGAAGAGAGATGATTTCAAGGGAGGAGGGTGCTGAGATGATGATCTTTGTGACGGGTGGGGCGCGGAGCGGCAAGAGCACCTTCGCCCAGAGGATGGGGGAGAATCTCCCGGGAAAGCGGCTCTTTGTGGCCACCGCCGAGGCCTTCGACGGGGAGATGGAACGGAGGATCCGGAAACACCGCGAGCAGCGAGGCGACCGGTGGGATACCCGTGAAGAGCCGGTGGAGATCGGGGAGGCCCTCATGCCGGCGCGGGATACATACGGGACGGTCCTTGTCGATTGCCTGACCGTCTGGATGTCCAATCTCATGCACCGATACGAAGGGCGGGACGAGGCGGTGTCGCGGGCCGTGGATGATTTCTTCCGGGGGCTGGAGGACTTCCCGGGGACGGCGATCGTCG
>CAZNBR010000181.1:0-4958 GCA_964571315.1 uncultured Syntrophaceae bacterium | reverse complement strand
TGTTCTGCGCGAACACCCTGATCGCCTTTCCGTCCGCCCTGTTTTTGCTTTCAAGGCGGGTTTCCGTTTCCATGGATGGTCCAAGGAGGCGCTTGTAGCTGTCCCTCACCGCGAGGCGTACCTCTTGCGCGGCGGCGGTATCACTCTTTACAAAATGCCTCTCCAGGATATCGACAGTTTTTTCCTCATCCGGGAGCACACGGAAGATGAGAAATCCCTCGGCAGCGCCGCGCCGGATAGCCAGAACCCGGTGCGATGGCGCCGTGGCGACGGGCTCCTCCCAGTCGAAGTAATCCCTGTACTTCGCCCCCTCCTCTTCCTTGCCGCGGGCAACCTTTGCATGGATGACGGCCTTCTTGGCGAACAGTTCCCGCAGGGCGTCCCTGACCTTCGCGTCTTCGTTGATCCACTCCGCGATGATATCGCGGGCCCCGGCGAGCGCGTCTTCAATTGTTTCCACCCCTTTGTCGGGATCGACGAAGGCGGCCGCCTGTGCCTGCGGGTCGATGTCGCCCTGTTCGAAAAGTTTCGCGGCCAGCGGCTCGAGCCCGCGCTCCTTTGCCGCCATGCCGCGGGTACGGCGTTTCGGTCGATAGGGTAGATAGATATCTTCCAGAACGGCCAGGGTCTCGGCAGACAACACCTTTTTCTTCAGCTCGTCGGTAAGCTTGCCCTGTTCCTCCAGCGATTTGAGAACGGCTTCTCTGCGTTTGTCCAGCGTATCGAGCTGCTCGAGCCGGTCCCGGATGGATATGATGTTGACCTCGTCAAGCCCCCCGGTTGCCTCCTTGCGGTAACGGGCGATGAAGGGGACGGTCGCGCCCTCTTCCAGAAGGAGAACCGCTGCCCGAACCTGCTTCACTGTCAGTTGCAGTTCCCGTGCGATCTGTGCGACATGTATTTCCGTCATCTGTATGTTAGGCTCCATTTGGTTTCGATTCTCCAGTGAATTGAAAGGTTACAGGATATCGAGGATTAAACGGTATCCGAACCCGTTCCGGTATCTCAAAGTTTTTTCAGGGATATTCCTAACCGAAGGGCATGACATATCGGTACATCATCCAGAAATGTGAGGAGGTTCCCATTATGACAAAGACGTGAAAGATCTCATGAAACCCCACGACCCGGGGCCAGGGGTCGGGTTTTTTGACCACGTAGATCACGGCGCCCGCGGTATAGAACAGCCCGCCGATGAGCAGCCACATCATCCCCCCGAGATGAAGTGTCTGTATCAACGGCCATATGGCCACAAGGGCCATCCATCCGGCGGCGACATAGATAAGGGTGTAGAGCCACCGCGGGGCCTGCGTCCAGAAGACTGTCATGAGTATGCCGCTTGCGGTCAGACCCCATATGGCGCCGAACAGGCTCCAACCCCAGGCGCCTCTCAGGGGGATCAGACATACGGGGGTATAGGTGGCGGCGATCAGTATGAAGATCATCATGTGATCGATCTTCCGGAGGTTCTGGCTGATCTTTTCCGAAACAGGCAGCCAGTGATACAGGGTGCTTGCGGTATACAACAGGATCATGCCCGCGCCGAAGATGGAAAAGGCCACGATGTGGACGGGCCTGACGGGGTGAGTAGAACCCCATATCAGGAAGACCAGTCCGACCACGGCAAGGACAAGACCTATGAAATGGGTAAGTCCGCTCACAGGGTCCTTCAGTCTTATCATGGCAGTGTTTCTCCTGTCGGTTACAGAGGTTTCCGGCTCAAGGAAATACGGTGCCGGGTCACCGTGTTCGCAACCGGCGTATCCCCCGGTCTGGATTGCGCACCGCCTCCAGCCGGAGACCAATACTAGTAATTTCCGAATATGTTGTCAATTAATAACTTGGGTTCACAGAGGCGCAAGAAAAGGGTAGAAGTGTAGGCAAAAACGCAAGAAAACACTTGCATTCCGTTCTCATTGTTGTAGAAGTAACTAAAAATCTTATTCGAACCGGAGGGGAAATACGAGATGCAGATAGTACACCAGAGGTGGTTCTACCCCATAGTGATTATCGCCGTGACATTATTCGCCATGCAGGCATGCAAGAAGGGAGAGGCCAAATTCCCTGAAGGCACGGTGGCAGTCGTCAACGGGGCAACAATCACGCAGGAGGATCTCGATTCGGAGCTGTCCATGATGCAAAAACAGTTTTCCGATATAGATCAGACGGACAAAGAAAAGCTCGCTGAAATCAAGAAAGAGATCCTTGAAAATATTATTGCACGAAAGGTGCTTTACCAGGAGAGCGAGAAAAAAGGAATAGAAGTGGACGTGGCGGCTATCGATGAACGGTTTACGGGCATAAAGAAACGATTTTCAGAGGAAGGAAGTTTCGAGAAAATGCTTGAGGAAATGCACCTTACCGAAGAGACCCTGAAGGTCCAGTTACGCCAAGGGATAGCAATCCAGAAGCTCATAGACCGGGAGGTTACAGGCCTTATCGAGATATCGGAGAAAGAGGCAAAGGACTATTACGATAAAAACCCTGACCTTTTCAAACAACCCGAAAAGATCCAGGCACGGCACATCCTTATTAAGGTTGAACCGGCGGGGGACGAAGCCAAGAAAGCCGGTGCCCTCAAAGAGATCAAGAAGATACAGAGAGAGCTGAAAGAGGGGGGAGATTTTGCAGAGCTTGCCAAGAAATATTCCCAATGTCCCAGCAGTGCTGATGGCGGTAATCTCGGGGACTTCGCGCGGGGGCAGATGGTAAAACCCTTTGAAGATGCGGCTTTTTCTCTGAAAAAGGGAGAAATAAGCGGTATAGTCGAGACCGATTTCGGCTATCACCTGATACAGGGGGGGGACAGAACCCCGGAAATCATAAGCGATTACAAGGTTATCAAGGATAAACTCACCTCGTACCTGAAGCGGATGAAGGCCGGGGCAGAGGGGGAGAAATATATTGAAGGGCTGAAGAAAAAGGCAAAGATAGAAATATTTCTCCCCGCAGCGGAAAAACAGGGCTCAGCCAAATAGCCTTCACCGCATGATCTCGGTTTTATAGCGGTAATCAGGCCGGGCCTTCATGGCCAGGCCCGATTGGGAAGAAGCCATGAGGGTGAAGAAGGGGATTCTCTTTTCTTGACATTTTGCTGATTGCTTTATAGAAATTGCTCCTGTGGCGGGTTAATGTCATGTCCACTTCTGATGGTGTAAAAACGGCGGCGGCGGGGGGAAGTGTTCCATGAAATCCATCGTAGCAGTCCTGATTGTGCATGCATAAGCGTTATACAAAAGGAAAGGTGAATATGCCTTTCCTTTTTTTATTTCCACGTACAGGCAGCAGGCTGTTTATCATACAACGAAAGGGAGGGGAGATTTATGGATTTTGAAAACATCCGCTATGAGAAGCAGGAACACATCGCCACTCTGACCCTGAATCGTCCGCCGGCAAACTCGGTGAACCTTGCCACATTGGTCGATATTGAAGGGGCCCTCGATGACGCCGAGCAGGACAAGGAGGTGAGGGTGCTCGTTATTACGGGGGCCGGAGAAAGGGGGTTCTCCGCCGGCTTCGACGTCAGCGACGTCGCCAACGGTCCTATTACGGGTCCCAAGGGCCAGGAGGTATGGACGAGGATCGGCCGGTTTCCCAAGCCGGTCATAGCCGCAATCAACGGCTATGCCTTTGGCGGCGGGTGCGAGCTGGCCATGGCATCGACCTTCAGGGTCATGCAGGAGGGCGCGAAGATCGGTCTGACGGAACTCAACCTCGGCATCATCCCCGGGTGGGGCGGGACACAGCGCATGCCCCGGATACTGGGGAAATCGAAGGCACTGGAGCTGATCCTCTTCAGCAAACGCCTGACCGCTCAGGAGGCGCTGGAAATCGGTCTTGTCGACAGGGTCTCGGCCGAGGGGAAACTGATGAACGACGTCATGGAGATGGCCGCGTTCCTGGCGCAGCGGCCCCCGCTCGCCGTCACGGCCGTCCTGAATGCGGTGAATACCGGCCTTGAAAAGGGACTCGATGAAGGAACAAAGGTGGAATGGAAGGGAACCCAGACGGTATCATCGTCAAAGGACGCCATCGAAGGGTTCACCGCCTTTTTGGAAAAACGTGCGCCCAATTTTACGGGGGAATAACTCATTATACAAAAAGGAGAATGCATTATGAAACTGGAAGATGTGAAGAAGATTACCATGGTCGGCGCCGGAGACATGGGACATGGCATCGCCGCCAATTGCCTCCTCGGCGGGTACACGGTGGTGCTCCGTGATATCGAGCAGAGGTTCGTTGACCGCGGCGTGGAAGGTATCAAGAAGAGCTTTGCCAAGTTTAAGGAAAAGGGGAAGATCACCCCCGAGGCCCACGACGACGCACTGGCGAGGCTGATCCCCATGGTTGATCTCGAAGAGGCGGTCAGGGATGCCGACTTTGTCATCGAGGCGGTGCCGGAGAAACTGGAACTCAAGAAAAGCGTGTTCACCGAACTCGACAAATTCGCCCCCAAACATGCCATCCTTGCCTCCAATACGTCGAACATCAGCATTACCGAAATTGCGAAGGCGACGGGCAGGCCGGACAAGGTGATCGGGTACCACTTCTTCAATCCCGCCATCCTGATGAAGTTGGTGGAGGTTACCCGGGGCGCCAAGTCCTCGGACGAATCGATCCAGATCGGCTACGAACTGGCAAAGAAGATCGGCAAGGTCCCCGTCATTGTCGAGAAGGACTCCCCCGGGTTCATCTGCAACCGTGTCAACGAACCCACTCTTGTTTTTCTCTCCAAGATTCTGGAGGCGGGTCACCCCACGCCGGAGGAGTTCGACGCGGCGATGAAACCCTTCATGCCCATGACACCCTTCGAACTTCTGGACTACGTGGGCATCGATATCGCCTACCACGGCATGGAATATTTTGCCGAGGTCCTTTCGCCCGACTACAAACCATCCGATGCCATGTCGGAGCACATCAGGTCAGGCAACCTGGGGAAGAAGACAGGGAAGGGATTCTAC
>CAZNBR010000180.1:0-4972 GCA_964571315.1 uncultured Syntrophaceae bacterium | reverse complement strand
GAACAGAACAACCCAATATCTTGAAAAGTGCTATTTTTCAGGACGGACTAATTAGGATAAAAAAGGAAAAATAAGATGGGACTTAAAACAAGAGAAGATTACGTATCAAGTTTGAAAGCGATGCGGCCGAATGTTTACAAATTCGGAGAGCTTATTGAAGACGTGACGACTCATCCGGCTACCCGCAGGACAGTGGAAAGCCATGCCCGCGCATTTGATGCGGCCTATGACCCTGAATTTGAAGATACGTTTACGGCCGTTTCAATTTTCACGGGAGAAAAAATTCACCGTTTCAATTCTATGATGCCGGACTTGGAGAGCATTATGTACAACTCCAAACTGAAACGTGCCATGTATCAGCTGACCGGTACCTGTACCGGGGGTCTCTGTGCGGGATGGAACGCGCAGAATGTTCTGTGGAACGTAACCTATGATATGGACAAAGAATACGGCACAAACTATCAGGAACGGCTGAAGGCCTGGATCCTGGGTGCCCAGGAAAAAGGCCTGGTGGTGGCAGGTGGACTGACCGACGCCAAGGGAGACCGTAGCAAGAGTCCTTCACAGCAGGCGGACCTGAACAGTAATGTGCACATCAAGGAAGTCAGGGAAGACGGCATTGTGATTAGTGGCACCAAAACGATGATCTGCGGTGTCGCCGCATCCAATGAGATATATCTTCTGCCGGGAGGCGGCTATCGTGAGGACGATAAGGATTTCGCGGTTGCCTGCGTCGTTCCACGCGACATCGAAGGGTTAACAGTTGTGGAAACTCGCCGGCCCAGTGACGGTCGGGAGCTCGAAGATGGGTTTGATATTATCGAGACGGGGATTACCCAGTCCTATCTGATTTTCTCAGACTGTTTCGTGCCCAACGAAAGAGTCTTCATGTGCAAGGAATTCAAATATGCCGGCAGGATCATTGAATACTTTACAGCCAACTACCGCGCCTGCATAGGAGCCTGCGTAGCCGGACAGGGTGACGTGATGATAGGGGCAGGGGCTCTGATGGCCAGAACCAACGGTCTGGCTGCGAAGACATTTGCCGATAAGATGGTGACCATGGCGGTCAATAACGAGACTACCTATGGTGTGGGTATCAGCGCCATGGCATTGGGGAAACAGCACCCTGCCGGTCAATGGGTTTCGGATTCGCTGATGGCTCATGCAAACAAGGTGCACGTTGCCACTCTGCCCTATGTAACCAAACGAATCTGTCAGGACATCGGCGGCGGTATCGTGGAGACGGGTTGTTTCCCGTCGTATAAGGATTTTATGAACCCCGAATATGGTCCCCGGGTACAACAGGCCATCAAGGCAAGCGAAAACTTTTCCGCCGAAACGAGAGCCCGCGCAGCCAGACTTACAGAATGGCTCACGCTGGGTGCCGGTGTTCCCGGCTGTATGCATGGCGGGGGTCACCTGACGGTGCCAGAGTGGTTGTAAGGATGAATACTCCGGTTGATAAGTTTGTCGAATACGCCCGCAAACTCGCCGGTATTACGGAAGATGTGCCGGAACCTGCAAAGAAGAAGTAACAGTGCCTTTTCTGCCAAGGGGAAGCGGATTCCTCTTGGCAGAATTCATATTTGTGAACGAAAATAAAAAGGAGGAAATTGGTTATGGATTTCAATTTAACGCCGGAACAGGAGTTACTGAGAAACACCGTTCGTGAATTTTCGAAAAAAGAGCTTAAGGAACTTGCGCCTGTATTGGACAGGGAAAATCGATTCCCGGTGGAATCAATTCCCAAATTGAGAGATTTGGGCGTTATGGGTGTTCCCTGGCCTGTGGAATTGGGTGGCAGCGGCGGTGGCAACGTGTCCTACGTTATAGCTATTGAAGAATTATCAAGGGTATGCGCTTCAACCGGAGTTATTGTGTCCGTCCATACCTCTTTGTGTTCAAGTCCGATTTATCATTTCGGCACTGACGCACAAAAGCAGAAATATCTGATTCCGCTTGCAAAGGGAGACCATCTGGGGGCGTTTGGTTTAACTGAACCTGGAGCGGGAAGTGATGCCGCGTCGCAGCTGACAGTAGCGGTTCTCAAAGGCGACCATTATGTGCTGAATGGTTCCAAGATATTTACCACAAATGGCGGTCAGGCAAATACCTATGTTTGTTTTGCCATGACCGATAAAGACAAGGGGCTAAAGGGTATCTCTGCTTTTATTGTAGAAGGTGACTCTCCAGGTCTTGAAATCGGTAAATATATTGACAAGATGGGTATCAGGGGTTCCGGTCAGACGGAATTATTCTTCAATGATTGCCGTGTGCCCAAGGAGAATCTGCTGGGTCAAGAAGGTGAAGGATTCAAGATCGCCATGCAGACTCTGGATGGCGGGCGAATCGGTATTGCCGCCCAGGCTTTGGGTATTGCGCAGGCCAGTCTGGACGCCTCAGTCGCTTATGCCAAGGAAAGAGTGCAGTTCGGCAAACCGATAGCTACTTTTCAGGCAATTCAGTGGATGATTGCTGATATGGCTACGCAGATTCAGGCCGCCAGGCACTTGACGTATCACGCCGCGTGGGTTGAAGACAGTGGCGCCCGTTTCTCCAAAGAGGCGGCTATGGCCAAACTGTTTGCCTCCGAAGCGGCCATGTTTGCAAGCAACAAGGCGATTCAGATCCATGGCGGTCATGGATATACCAAGGATTATCCGGTGGAACGCTACATGAGAGACGCCAAGATTACGGAAATTTATGAAGGTACCAATGAAGTGCAGAGAATGGTAATCTCTGGCGCCGTTTTAAGATAAAAGCATGGGTAACATAGGCGCATGCCTCAAATGGGTAGTTAACGAAGCCGATATCAGGTTTGAGAGCCGAAGTTTGGTTCTCAAA
Source organism: uncultured Syntrophaceae bacterium (assembly GCA_964571315.1). Taxonomy (GTDB): domain Bacteria; phylum Desulfobacterota; class Syntrophia; order Syntrophales; family UBA2210; genus UBA6078. The sequence goes on along the minus strand of CAZNBR010000180.1, from coordinate 2,125 downwards.
CCTGAGGCGGTTGGCGATAAAATAAGTGACGTTGATAATCGCAATGGAAAATAGAGAAAAACCTTAGCCTTCGCACACTCTGCGGAGCCGGTGTCGCCGAGGACCTTTACATCCTAAGGTCTTTTCTGGAATCGGGAGCGTCAATTTTCAGCCTGATTGCCGGAAAGAAGTCTGATCCCATAATTATGTGCCAGTTTGTGCCATTACCCTCTCATGCCGTATGAACTCAATTTCGCCTGCGTCAGGTCGAGCGAAAGAAGTCGAGCACTTTCTGATTAAAAAGATCGGATTGTTCGATAAAAAAACAGTGACGACGACCCGGAAAAAAGAATACCTCGGCATGTGGTAACAGTTCCTTCAAAATTAAAGAGTTTTCTGATGGGACGAGATGATCGTCATCACCCGCCATGATAGACACGGGGACAGAGATACGGTTGAGCCGATCCGCGGCATCATGGGCAAGGCATGCCGCAAACTGCCGTTCGAAGGCACGAAGAGGCTGGTAATATCGCAAAGAAATCTCTATAAACTCATTGATCGTGTCCGGATTCTCTTCAATGAACCTATCTGAAAAAAAGATATTCATATCTTTCCGGAGAATCTGTTCTATCGCCAAACCCTCGTTTGCCGTATACCTTTTCATATTCTCGTCACTCATGAGTATTGCGCGCGCGCCGCCGCAGCTTGTACAACCGAGAACCAGGCTCGTTACTTTGTCAGGGTAGTTAATCGCCAGCTCCTGGGCGATATATCCCCCCATAGATATGCCGAGTATGTGAGCACGGCCGATTCCCAGGGCCTCCATCAATGCCGCTGTGTCCTCTGCAAAAAGGCGGATGCTGTAGTCCATTTCCGGTTTATCTGTCCGTCCGGCTCCCCGATTATCAAAGGTGATTACCCTGAAATACTTCGATAACGCTGGTATCTGACGGTACCACCACTCGGTGTTTCTCCTGAGGCCCATTATCAGCACCAGAGGCTCCCCTTCACCATGGATTTCAAAATACATGTCAATATCTCTTACGGTTATTGAAGGCATTTTTCGATTACTCCCTGTTAGTCAAATGTTTTTTTGAACCTGTCATTATAAAAAACAAAACCCCGTCTCTCTTTATGAGAAACAGGGTCATCAGAATCAAACCATAATCTCCCCCTTCAGATTCAGGTCAGATCGGTAAAACAGCAAGAGAACTACCATTCAAACGGGAAGAAGAATACTAAATTAGAGGATATTCGTCAACAATTTCATCTAAAGAGGAACTTGCCGATATTTTCCTTCTAGGTGTTGGGGTGGAAAATATAAACGATCTCTACCCTCAATGCAGGGAAGAACTTGGTGCAATGAATTTGCCTGGGTTTACTCGATACATGAAATTGGCAAGGCGATAGTATCTCTTTGTTGCATCATTCACAACTGTTCAGTGGTGGCAGTTGTCAGAATTGCGGATTACGGATGGAAAAAGCGTAACACCAAAATCAGCCGCGAGGGTCACGAGTCGGCTGCATTTGTGTTAAGCGTCGTTATTGGTGCAGATTGAGGGTGCTTACCAGTTCGTATGTTCTGTATTGTCTGCTCAACTATAGGCACGAAACTTGAATCTTTATACATCATGGTAAGGGCGTTGAGAGTGTTTGAAGCATATGGACCGAAGGGAACCTTCAGGCTCTTGAATTTACACGCAAGCAGGGAAAAACCTGCTTTAGCGTTGAATATCAACTCACTTCAATCAAACTGATATCTTTCAATCTTCTTACCGTCGACAACATTTTGTGGAACGACAATACGTTTATTCTCAGTAGTCTCAAGTTCTTTAACAACTGTATCGCCTGATTGTACTCCAGCAAGCTGAACAGCAAACAGGCAGCCTATGATAAGGATAAGGAGAAGCAGCCATACAGGAACAGTGACCGCTTTGGACAAATAGTCATCGTAGAATGCCCTCCACCCTAAGATGATTGTCATAATGCCACCGAGAATTACCACGACAAACATTATCAATATGGCTACTGGATTGTTTTGAAGCCAAAGTGTGAGTGCTTTCATTCTGTGTTTCCCCTTTTACGCTTAACAATTAATATGTGGAAGAAACTTTTTTGTGAATGCGGGACGAGACACCGTAAATAT
>CAZNBR010000179.1:0-4977 GCA_964571315.1 uncultured Syntrophaceae bacterium | reverse complement strand
CGCCACCCCCCAGCGGATACCAGGTGCCGCCTGTAGATGCAGTCGCAATGATCAGGCGTTTCTCAGCGGCCTGGACCGTCGTCCCCATACAAAAGAAAACCACCATAACCAGCAAAGCGACGATAAAAAGACCTTTCTTGTTTCTCATTTGTCCCCCCCTTTCTTTCTGTTTTTTGGATTCCTTCTTTCTTTAAATTGAGGGCCGCAGATAAACCGGCCGCATTCGTGCTGATGGATAAATTATTAATTTTCATGCTAATGAATAAATTATTAAATTGTTGATACGTGACGTGACCGGATATGGATAAATTATTAATTCCCGTGCTAATGGACAAATTATTAATTTATTAATTGTTGATACTTGGCGTGACAATGGGGAAATACCCATTATACGAGATTATAGGTACAACGTTTTTGTATGTCAATAAGAAAAACAGCAATATACGAGAAATCTAGCACATGATCCTGGAGTGTACCTGTTGCCAAAGGTAGAACTCGGACAAACAGGTCCTGTATGCAGGAAATCCTCGAACCCTCAAGATTGTGGATTGATCGCGGGAGTAGTCGTGGTCAGTATAGATGTGAGTGCGTTGGCGTGGCTGGATTATGCCATTTCTTTTTTTCGTTCTCCTGTTCTTGCAGTAGCCTCCACTGAATCTTTCCGGATGCATTCTTGGGGAGTTCATTGACAAATTCAACAATACGGGGATATTCATAGGCAGCGAATCGTTCCTTGCCCCAGGCTAGTATCTCCGTTTCCGTGACTTTGCCACAGCAATCCTGTTTTAAAACAACGCACACTTTCACCTCTTCACCCACTCTTTCATCCGCTGTCCCGATAATACAGGCTTCTCTGATGGCGGGGTGTTTGTAATATTCTCCTTCGATTACCGCGGGCCATACCTTCAATCCCGCCCTGTTGATCATTCTTTTTAAACGATCCACGAAGTAGTGATTGCCGTCTTCATCCATGCGGATGATATCCCCGGTCCGAAACCATTTTTCCCCATTGATTTCAACAAATGCCTGCGCGGTTTCTTCAGGCTTGTTCCAGAATTCTTTAAACATGCTCGGGCTTCTCATAAGTAATTCGCCCGCATGGCCGATCGGCATTTCCTGAAGGGTTTCAGGGTTTACGATCATGGAATCGATATCGAATAACGGGAGGCCGACACATTTGACTGTGATCCTGTCCCGCGGATTGACGTGCGTTCCGGAACCGGCCTCCGTAAGCCCGTATCCCTCCGTATAAAGCAGACCCATCGCGGCCAGTTTATCACCAATCGCATCGGGCACGGCGGCACCGCCGCCGCCGAAAACGATCAAGGAGCTCAAATCTCTCTTGTCAATGCCGGGCACTGACAAGAGGTCGACGACGATGGTTGTAATATTCGAAAAATGCGTGCAGGAGTATTTTTCAATGGCCTGGAGCGCGGCCTCTCTGTCCCACCGCGAAAGTAAAACAATGGTCCCCCCCGTATAAACCGGCGCCGTCATGCAGTAGTGCATACCGGTAATATGAAATAGCGGCAATACGGTGAGGTGAACCGAAGATGAATAGTTACAGTTCCATACGGCCGCACGCAGGGTATTAACGATCAAGTTCCAGTGGGTATGCAAGGCACCCTTGCGCTCACCCGTGGTTCCCGATGTGTACATAATCAACGCAGAATCGTCCGGCCCCACCTCGATTGCCGGAGGATCCATCCTGCCGGCCATGATGTCCTTCCAGCTCTGGGCCGATTGATCAATTCCAGCCAGCTTCAACATATGAGTGGGTACAGGGAGAACGGGCTTCTCGGGAAGGAAATCCTCATATTGGCCGGCAATAACTTTTCGAAGCGAGGTGCCGCTCTTGATATCATTAATCATGGGAAGGGAGGATGCCATGGTCAAGATCGCTTTGCTCCCGCTATCTGCCAGGAGCGCTTTTAAACCATCCGCGCTCATCATCGGGTCGGTGGAAACGACAATCGCATTCGCCCTCAGAATACCGTAATAGGCGATGACAGCATGTGGGGTATTGGGCAGATGAATGGCAACTCTATCCCCCTTTTGAATGCCAATGTCCTTTAAGTACGTGGCGACCCTCAGACTGGACTCCCATAAAGCCTGATAGGTTATTTCCTTTCCGTAATAAATGACGGCGGCTTTATTCGGGTAACGTTTGGCGGTTACCTCGAGTGTCTCAAACACCGGGATTTCCGGATAATCCAGTGATTTAGGCAATAACCTCGGCCAGGATTTGAACCAGCGGCGATCTTTTGCAACAATGACTCTGTTTGGCATTATTCCCCCTTATGATTAAAATAGAAACCGGTCTTCATGGATCTTAACACCCTGTCTCACGTTCATGTTACGTTGTGGCAACGTTGATCAGTTGGCAACCTCGATAAACAGCAGGAACGAGGCCTTCAATAGGGTGATATCCAATATAAAACGGATAAGATGAACAGGGTTTCAAGCTTTATCCGAAGCCAGCCTGTGCAAAGCGCGCTTTTTTCTCTGTGCTGTTCGGAAACCTTAGAATGACGCCGAAGGATGGTGCACACTCCATCAGTGACACGTATTTTTCCATTTGCTAAAAAAAAACATCTATATTATAAGACCCGACAAAAGCAAGTTATTGCTTTTTTATATAAAATTCTGTTTTGAAAATTGCAAGAGAATTATTCAAGTGGATGTTTTATACGATCTTTTATGAGGAGCGGTGGACATGAGAAAAACCATATGGGATCAATATCGCAACAAACTTCGAACCGCCGATGAAGCCGTCAAAGTCGTAAAATCGGGGGACTGGATCTATTACAGCCATTTCGTCATGACCCCGGTGACTTTGGACGCGGCTCTGGCAAAAAGGGTCGGCGACGGCTTAACAGATGTGAATATCAGCGTCTCCAGCGGCATGCACCCTATTCAAGCCGCAGCCTGTGATCCCCACGGAAAGACGTTTACCTACAACAGCAGCTTCTACAGCAAGAGCGATCGCGCGCTGGCCCCAAAAGGCTCAATCTTTTTCATCCCCGCAAATTACCATGAACAGCCCTGGCGGTTGCGCAACGGCTTTTCACCAAAACCGAATGTCGCCATGATCAAGACAACCCCCATGGACGCCCACGGCTTTTTCAATTTCGGCACTTCCAATTCCTATATAAAGGCGGTGACCGACATGGCGGATATAATTATCGTAGAAACCAACGAAGGTGTCCCCAGATGTCTCGGCGGGCACAGCGAGAATATCCATATATCGGATGTCGATTTTATCGTGGAAACGGAAAAGACTCCCATGTTGCACATCCCTCGGCCACAGGCATCACCGGAAGACATGACTATGGCCCGATTGATCATCGAAGAAATCCACGATGGCGCCTGTCTGCAACTCGGGATCGGCGCCATCCCTAATACAGTCGGCAGCCTGATCGCCGAATCTGATCTCCGGGATTTGGGAATGCACAGCGAGATGATGTGCGACGCCTTCATGGACCTCTATGACCGGGGAAAAATCACCGGGAAATACAAGTTCACGGATAAAAATAAAATGAGCTATACCTTTGCCATGGGCACCCAGGAACTGTACGAATTTATCCACGACAATCCCGTTTGTGCGAGCTTCCCCGTCGATTATACCAATACGGCAGAAAATATTGCCAGGAACGAAAACACGATCAGCATCAACAACGCGCTACAGGTTGATCTGTATGGCCAGACTGCGTCCGAAGCGGTTGGCGACAAACATGTCTCCGGGTCGGGAGGACAGGGAGATTTTGTTGTTGGTGCGGCGAAATCGAAAGGGGGCAAAGCTTTTATCTGCCTCAAATCGACCCGCATGAGCGGAGACAAAATCATATCCAGGATAGTCCCCGATCTCCAGGGGATTACCTCGATTCCCAGGGCTTGGGCCTTTTACGTTGTCACCGAGTACGGGAAGGTCTGTCTTAAGGGTTTGAGCACGTGGGGTATTGCCGAGAGCCTGATTTCCATCGCTCATCCCGATTTCCGTGACGACCTGATCAAATCCGCCGAGAAGAAGGGAATCTGGAGAAGAAGCAACAAGAACTAATTCCTTTTGTTTTTTAACAACAGCGGTGCACCGGCATCGGCGGCATGGGACTCGAGGGCGCTGTACGGCTCGGCTTCAAGAAAGAACTGGACGTGATCGACCCCGTGGAAACGGAGCGGTGGATTATGCGCGGGCTGCGCTCAATGTCGGAGCCTGACCGGCGCAGCGGCAAGAAACGGCCGAATATCGACTGCCGGTAGATTGCCTGGTTGCAGGAAAAAAAAGGTGCCGGAAGCAATGACAGAGATTCCGGTGAAGACGGCTGTGGTGCCTTCGTACCCCGGGTGTCCTTCCCTGCCATTGCGCTCGGGATCATGGGCAAAGGCACATTTCATGGAAGCTGATCGATACAGAAATAACCGAAATCTTTTCCTCCACTCTCCCCTTCCTGAAGAAACCCCTTCTGTCAGTTTTTAACTGAATCCTCAGGGCCTTTCCTTCCTCAATACGCCTTTCATATGTTTTCTCATACTGTCTCGGATAGAGATTCCTTTCGCTGTATCCGGCGTCGCGCAAGACTTTTTCAACGCCGATTGATCGGTTATCGAGGGACGTATATGCAACCAGCTTTATCGCTGCCACGAGGTCAGCAGCAAACTTTCGCGTTTGCCAATATGAATCAAGGCAAACCGGTCGGAAACGGCGTAAGAGCCCTTCAATACGTGTTTGTAGCAGGCTTCAAGAGCCGAGCACGCTTTCAGAGATGAAGACAGGTTCTTCGATGTGTTAAAGATCTGGAGGGGAAAATGCTTTTCCCCTCATATGAATTCTTTTGCCTCTTGATAACGGGGGGCTCATATGTGTGATATGTCATAATTATCCGATTTACATAAATATCCTTTTGTGGAAAGTCGCGACAGGTCTGCGTAAAACAATTCTCCAATAATTGCTTGATCCTTTCATCATGTTGTGTTATC
>CAZNBR010000178.1:0-5007 GCA_964571315.1 uncultured Syntrophaceae bacterium | reverse complement strand
TCCCAATCCGGACACGTATCCGCCATTGGTTACGAGCTCTATACGGAGCTGATGGAAAAGACCATACGGGAACTGAAGGGGGAGCGGCATACCGAAGAGGAGATCGATCCCGAGATACACCTCGGCATACCCGCATTCATACCGGATGACTTCATAGCGGACATGCATACCAGGCTGATGACATACAAGCGGATATCGATGGTCTCTTCGGAAGATGACCTGCCGGGTATCAGAGAAGAACTCGCCGATTGTTACGGCACTGTTCCTCCCCAGGTGGACACCCTTATGGATATCATACGGATCAAGAACAGGCTCAGGAAGATACTGGGGAAAAAGATGGAGTACAACGGCAAGGAGATGCGCATCTCCTTTCGTGAAGACAGTCCCGTGGACCCTGTCAGGATCATAGAACTCTCGCGGGAGAAATCAGGGGGGGTGAGGTTCACGCCCGACAACCGCCTGATCGTCTCCATGCCGGGTCTCGAGGGAAAGGACATTATCGGCCGGGCAAAGGACCTCCTCGGAGAACTGGAGATTGAAGAACAGGGAACATTCTGATAACGTAAACCAGTTATAAATAATGCGGGGGGATTGTATATGAAATCAAAAATATTTTTTACCGCCGGCATCTTTCTCATTTTCTTTTCGACTGCGCTTTATGCCGCCTTTGAAGACAGGATCGTGGCCGTTGTGAATGACGACGTGATAACTCTTTCCGAGCTGGAGGCCTCTCTCCAGCCGATTCTGGAGAGGATTAAAAAGATCCCTGAAGAGGGAAAGAGGAATGAGGTGACGGCACAGGCCAGGCTGGCGGTCATGAACCAGATGATAGATCGTATGCTGCTTGAAAAGGAGGCGGCGAAACGGAAGATCGCCGTGACGGATGAGGAGGTGACCAAGGCCCTGGAGGACATGCTGAAGAATAGAGATATCTCCATTGAGAAATTCAGGGAGAGCCTCGCCGCGGAGGGGGCCACGCTGGATGATTACCGGGATGAAATCAGAAAAACCCGCATCAAGAGGAAGTTGATAGGGGTAACGGTAGAATCGAAGGTGAGTGTCAGCGAGGAGGAGATCGGAGAATATTACGCCAAACACAGAAACCAGTATGAAGGCAAAGAGGCGAGCAGGATACAACAGATACTCCTCGTGAAACCGAAGGATGCCGGGGACAGCGTCTACAAGACACTTCGGGCACAGGCGGAAGCGATACTGAAGAAACTGAAAGAGGGTGAATCATTCGATCTCCTGGTGGCCGCGCACTCCCGGGGTCCCGCCGCCGGGTCCGGGGGCGATCTGGGCTTCGTTGAAAAGGGGATGATGTTCCCCGAGGTGGACAAGGTGGTCTTCGAACTTAAGACGGGGGAGATAAGCGATGTCATAGAATCTCCCGCTGGTTTTCACATCATCAAGATCATAGACAGGAGAGGTGCCGGGATTAAACCCATCGGAGAGGTGCGGGAAGAGATCATCGGAATGATAGGAAACGAGAAGATGAAGAAAAAATCTGAGGAGTGGCTGAAAGAACTGAGGGAAAGATCCCTCATTGAGATACGGTTGTAACCGGTCACGGTGTTTCAAAACCAGCAAAATCAGATATGAATCATATAAAGATACGGGGTGCGAGTCAGCACAACCTAAAAAATATCAATCTTGACATCCCGAGAGACAAACTGGTTGTCATAACCGGCGTGTCCGGTTCCGGCAAGTCTTCTCTCGCGTTTGATACCATATATGCCGAAGGACAGAGGCGGTATGTGGAATCACTCTCGACCTACGCGCGCCAGTTTATCGGCCAGATGGATAAGCCGGAGGTTGAATCCATTGAGGGCCTCTCCCCCGCCATAGCCATCGAACAGAGGACCGCCAGCCGCAATCCCCGCTCAACGGTCGGTACGGTAACCGAGATATACGATTACCTGCGCCTCCTCTTCGCCCGGGTAGGGATACCACACTGCTATAACTGCGGGAAGCCGATCGAGGCTCAGACCGTCGATATGATGGCAGACAGGGTTCAGTCCATCCCTGAGGGCACGAAAATCAACGTCATGTCGCCCATCGCCAGAGGGAAGAAGGGGGAGTTTCAGAAGGAACTCAGGAGGCTGCGCAAGGAGGGCTTTGCCCGCGTGCGGGTCGATGGAACGATACGGGACCTTGCCGAGGATATCGCTCCGGACAAGAACAGGCGCCATGACATAGAGGTGGTGGTTGATCGACTGATCATAAAGGCCGGTATCGGAAAGCGCCTCCGGGATTCGCTTGAGATCGCCCTGGGCCTTTCGGGGGGACTGGTCGGCATACAGATTCTGGACGGAGAAGAGATGCTGTTCAGTCAGAATTACGCCTGCCCCGAATGCGGCATCAGTATGCCGGAGCTTGCCCCGCGGATGTTTTCCTTTAACAGCCCGTACGGCGCCTGCCACGAGTGCGGCGGGCTGGGGACACAGATATATTTCGACGAAAATCTTATCGTGCCCGACCCCGGACTCTCCATTCGGGAAGGGGCAATCGCCCCGTGGGAGCACAAGGAGTCCGTCTATTTCCACCAGATGCTGGAGGCCCTCTCCAGCCACTACGGATTCGACATCAACACCCCTTTCAACAAGCTGCCCGAGAGGGTACGGCACGTCCTGTTGCACGGTTCGAGGGATGAGAAGATAGGGTTTTATTTCGACAGGAGAGGGAGGAGAAACTTCTACGAGAGACGCTTCACCGGCGTCCTCGAAAAGCTGGAGGAGTCGTACCGGGAGGATAGCTCCGGCAACGCCCATGACAGGATGGAACTCGCCCGGTTTATGAACATAAGCGACTGTCCCGTCTGCGGGGGAGGCAGACTGAAAAGGGAAAGCCTGTCCGTAACGGTGGGGGGGAAGAATATCGACGAGGTGTGCCGGTTGTCGATTCGGGAATGCATGCGTTTCTTCGAAACCCTCTCCGTTTCACACACCGAGGCCCTTATCTCCGAAAGAATCCGGAAGGAGATAGGGGAGCGGCTGCAGTTTCTGATCGACGTGGGGATAGATTACCTGAGCCTTTCGCGTTCCTCCGGCACCCTTTCGGGGGGGGAGGCGCAGCGCATTCGCCTTGCCACACAGATAGGCTCGGGTCTGGTCGGCGTCCTCTACGTACTGGATGAGCCAACGATAGGGCTTCACCCGCGAGACAGCATGCGGCTTGTATCCACGCTGAAACGCCTGCGTGATATGGGAAATACCGTCCTCGTCGTCGAGCATGACACGGATATCATGAACTGCGCGGATGATATCATAGATGTCGGACCGGGAGCGGGGGTGCACGGGGGGGAGATCGTTTTCCAGGGACCCCCCGAAGAGATCCGCAGATCGGATGTCTCTCTCACCGGGAAATATCTCTCGGGCAGGCTGTCGATCCCCGTCCCGGAACATCGAAGACCCCTTTCCGACCGGTTCATCATCATCGAGGGGGCATCGGAGAATAACCTCAAGGATATCGATATAAAGATCCCCACCAATGTGTTCACCTGCGTGACCGGCGTGTCCGGGTCGGGAAAGAGCACCCTGGTGATCGAAACCATGTACAAGGTGCTCCGCCGCAGGCTGAACAAGTACCGGGGAAAATCGGGCAGGATACGAAAGATACGGGACTTCGGGGGCATAGAGCGGGTCATCACCATGGATCAGCAGCCGATAGGACGTACCCCCCGGTCGAACCCCGCCACCTACACGGGGGTCCTGACCCACATCCGTGATCTCTTCAGCCAGCTCCCCGAGGCGAGGGTGCGGGGCTACAAACCGGGACGCTTCAGCTTCAATGTCAGGGGGGGACGATGCGAGGCGTGCCAGGGAGAAGGGGTGAAGAAGATCGAGATGCACTTCCTCCCCGATGTGTACATAACCTGCGATGCCTGTCAGGGGAAGAGGTTCAGCAGAGACACCCTGGAGGTACGCTACAAGGGGAACAGCATAGCGGACGTCCTCGATATGACGGTCAACCAGGGCCTTGCCTTTTTTGACAACATCTCCCCGATACGATCGAAACTGCAGCTCCTCTCCGACGTGGGGCTCGGATATATCAAACTGGGGCAGTCCGCCACGACCTTCTCAGGCGGCGAGGCGCAGAGGATAAAGCTGTCGAGGGAGCTGGGCAAACGCCTGACCACCGGAACGCTCTATATCCTGGATGAACCGACGATCGGCCTCCATTTCGCGGATATAGAGAGGCTCCTTATCGTCCTCGCGCGGCTGGTGGATATGGGGAATACCGTCGTGGTGATAGAACACAATCTTGACGTGATCAAGTCGGCGGATTATATCATCGACATGGGACCGGAGGGGGGAGACGACGGGGGAAGAATCCTCGCCGCCGGCATCCCCGAAGAGGTGGCACGGACTGAAGGGTCACTCACCGGGAGGTTTCTGAAAGGGATTCTCGCAGGGCGGGGCGATTGATCGGTTTCGTATCGTACCAAATTTTTCAGAGAGCGAGAGGGAATATATGCCCATATACGAATTCTACTGCGCGCGGTGTAATACCATCTACAATTTCTTTTCACGATCGGTCAATACCGAGAAGGTCCCCGACTGCCCCCGCTGCAAGGCAAAAAAGCTGCAGCGCCGGATGTCGGTCTTCTCCGTCGTCTCCGCACAGAGAGGCGAAGCGGAGGATACCCTCCCCCCGATCGATGAGACAAAAATGGCACGGATGATGGAGATGATGGGGCGAGAGGCGGAAGGGATGGACGGTGAGGACCCCCGACAGGCCGCAGCCATGATGCGAAAACTCTCCGAGGCGACGGGACTGAAACTCAAGCCGGAGATGGAAGAGGCCCTGAGCAGAATGGAACGGGGCGAAGACCCCGAGAAGATAGAGGAGGAGATGGGCGACCTCCTCGAAGGCGACGACCCCTTTTCCCGGGAGGGCATGAACAGAAAGAGGGGGAGTTCTAAGCCCCTCGTGGATGAAACACTCTATGACCTGTAGGCGGAGGGGCCTGCGCCCTGCCTCCTATCGAATCAGGCCCGGCAGGTA
>CAZNBR010000177.1:0-5101 GCA_964571315.1 uncultured Syntrophaceae bacterium | reverse complement strand
AACCAAACAGGATATATTTTTATCACGAAAGCACGAAGTTACGAAAACACGAAAAATAAGATTTGATTTCGTGCTTTCTTTCTTTTCGTGGTTTCGTGGCTGTTTTTAATTCTTTTGCCATTTTCGCAAGAACCTTATAACTAAAGGACTATCTTATTGCCGTAACCCTTACGGCGCAGAACGGAAAGGAGAAACCATGCACGTCATCGATCTGTCGGCCACGATCGCCCCGAGCCCCGACGGTACACCCGATTTTCTCAGGACCGAGATCGCCTATCACGATCATGCCGACGGAGCGGCGGCGATCGAGGCCCTCTTCAATGTCCCCCCCGAACTTCTGCGTGACGGCGAGGGGTGGGCGACGGAGACGATCACGCATCTGGGCACCCACAGTTCGACGCATGTCGACGCGCCATGGCACTACAACAGTTTTATCCGGGGGAACAAGGCTCCGACCATCGACGAACTGCCCCTCGAGTGGTTCTTCGGCGACGGGGTCAAGCTCGACATGACCGCCAAAGAAGAGGGGGACCCTGTTACCGAAGAGGATATCAGGAAAGAGCTGAAGCGGATCGAGTACGCCCTCAAGCCGCTGGATATCGTTCTGATCAACACGGGACGGGACATCTATTACGGCCAGCCCGATTATATCTACAAGGGCTGCGGGGTCACAGCGGGCGCCACCCGGTGGCTCTATGAACAGGGGATCCGGGTCATGGGAATCGACGCCTGGGGATGGGATGTCCCGCTGAACATGCAGGCCCGGCAGGCCCTTGAAACGCGTGACAGGGGAGTTTTCTGGGCGGCGCATCAGGCGGACCTGCCCTATTCCCACATCGAACGGCTGGTCAATCTGGGAGGTCTTCCCCCCTTCGGCTTCACGGTCTCCTGCTTCCCCCTCAAGATCAAGGGGGCCAGCGCGGGACCGGCCAGGGTTGTGGCGATCCTTCCGGAATAGAAATGGTGTATAAAGGAGAACATACATGCCCTTTGAACTCATAAACGGCGTAAGCCTTCACTACGAGGAGGCGGGGAGCGGTGAGGCGATCGTCCTCCTGCACGGCTATACGGGAAGCACCAGAGACTGGGCCTACCAGGTGGCCCTCCTGTCGCCGGGGTACCGGGTGATCGCGCTCGATCATCGCGGCCACGGCATGTCCAGTGCCCCTCACGACGAAGAGGATTACTCGATACCGATCTCAAGCGGCGATGTATACGAGCTAGTGCGCCTGCTCGGTATCGAGCGGTGCTGTCTGATCGGGCATTCCATGGGAGGGTTCGTCGCGCTCCAGTGCGCCCTCGACCATCCCGGCATGGTGAAGGCGCTGGTCCTGGTAGACACGTCGAGCGGCACCTTTGACGTCGCTCCCGGATACCCCGAACTGAGGGCAAAGCTCGATGAACTGGCGCGGGAGGAAGGGATCGAGGCGGCCTTCGAATACGATGCCGCGCACAACCCCATCAGGATCGAGCGCTTCCGGCGGCATCCGGAATTGAGGGAGGTCGCCCGGGATAAGGCGCTCGGCACCTCGGTTGACGGGTATATCTACGTCGCGAGGTCCTTCGGAAAGTGGCAACCGGTAACGGACCGGCTCGGGGAGATACGGGTGCCGGTCCTGATCTTCCGGGGTGATGAGGACACCCCCTTTGCGGGAGCAAGCGAAACGCTCAGGGAGTCGATCGGCGGGGCGCAGCTCGTCGTCGTCCCCGGCGCGGGCCACTCCCCCCACGAGGAGGCCCCCGGTGTATTCAATGAGAAGGTGGCTTCCTTTCTCGCAACCGTTTATCAAAAATAAGGTCTTGATAAAAAATCTCATATAGAAGAAGATGTCGGTGCAGGGATAAGAATCATTTCCAAAAAAGTTGGTGGGATCATAAGGATTAAAGGGGCCAAGGATTCAAGCGAAATGCTTAAGAATTGTAAGGGTTAAAAGCCTGGTAAAGGTCCTATCCACTTTATTGAGAAAGTTACAAAGCACTCGACCCCCTGAATCCTTGAATCCTCGAACCCTGTGCCTCAACTAATTGGGAGAAAAACCAAAAAGGATTGTCTATTACGACGAAGGAGAGTCCCATGTTTAAAAAAATCCTCTATCCTACCGATTTTTCAGACGTGTCAAAGAAGGCCCTCGCTTCTATCCTCCAGCTTAAAACGGCCGAAGCCCAGGAAGTGGTCATCATGCATGTGATCGACAGCAGAAACCTCGACGCGATGGCCCAGTATGTACCTGCCGACCTTCTGAGGACCCAGGAGGCCCTCGAGAAGATAGCCCGGGAGGAGGCGCAGGCGATCGCCGATGCACTCGAAAAGAAGGGGTTCGCCGTGAAGATTCGCATCGAGGAGGGAATCCCCTCCAGAAATATCCTGGAAGCTGAAGATGGCGAGGGTGTCTCCAGCATTGTCATAGGATCTCACGGTGTGAGCAACATCAAAGAGATCTTTCTGGGATCGGTTTCAGAAAAGGTGATCAGAAATGCAAAAGGCCCCGTCATCGTCATAAAACGATAGAAACCGGCTTGACAAATTCCCGTTTCCTAAATAACAGGGCGGTGCCCGGGCGAACCACCGTAAACGGTTCGAACGCTAAGCCCTATCTCGAGAAGCATGATAAAAAAAGGGAAAAGACACTTGAAAATACTGCGCATTGATATGTCACGGCTCAAAGCGGACACGGAAACCCTGCCCGAAGAGTATACCCTGATCGGCGGCAGGGGTTTGATTGCCAAGATCATGAATAAAGAGGTCTCGCCCGATGCCGATCCGCTGGGACCGGACAATAAACTGATCATCGCCGCCGGACCGCTGGCGGGAACCATGGCGCCCCAGCTCGGCCGCATATCGCTGGGGTGCAAGAGCCCCCTGACGATGGGGATCAAGAAATCGAACGTGGGGGGACCGGCTTCCCAGAAACTGGACAAGCTGGGGATACGAGCGGTCATCATCGAAGGGGCCCCCGAAGAGGGGAAATGGTATGTCTTGAAGATATCGAAGGGGGGCGCCTCACTGGAGCCCGCCGACGAATACGTGGGTATGAACAACTACCGGCTCGTGGGTGAGTTCTACAAGAAGTACGGCGACAAGATCACCCCGATTACCATCGGTGTCGCCGGTGAACGGAAATACACGGGGGCATCGATCGCCCTGGGGGACACCTACGGAGACCCCTCCCGTTGCGCCGGCAGGGGGGGAATCGGGGCGGTTATGGGGGCCAAGGGGGTGAAGGCCATCGTCATCGACGACACCGGCTCTGAGAAAATTACCCTGGCCGATCCGGCCGCGTTCAGGGAGACGGTCCGGAACTGGGTGGGCATTATCCGAAAGGACGTGGGTTGCGGCCTCTTCCATACCTTCGGGACTCCGCTCGCGGTTTCGAACCTCAGCATGGTGGGAAGCATGCCCGCCAAGGGGAATACCTCGGGGAGGCACGAGGACTTCCGAAAGGTCAGCGGCGACGCCATCAAGAACAATGTCTGGGAGCGGGGCGGCAAGATGCACGGCTGCATGCCGGGGTGTGTCGTCCAGTGTTCGATCATCTACAACGGGCCTGACGGGAAGCGTCTCTGCTCCGCCCTCGAATACGAGGCGATCGGCCTTCTGGGCACCAATCTCGACATTATCGACCTCGACGCCATCGCCCGGATGAAATTCCTGTGCGACGATATGGGTCTCGATCTTATCGAGATGGGCGGCTCTCTGATCGTTGCCGTATCCGGCGGCAGGTTGAAGATGGGGGACGCCGACGGGGCGATCAAACTCCTCGAGGAAATCGGAGAAGGGACGAATTTCGGTACGGTCCTCGGAAACGGCGCCGTGGCCACGGGGAAAGCCCTGGGCGTCAAGAGGGTGCCGGTTTTCAAGGGTCAGGCCATTCCCGCCCATGACGGCCGGGCCTCCAAGGGTATCGGCGTGACCTACGCCACGAGCCCCATGGGCGCCGACCACAATGCCGGACTTACCTACAAGATACCGGGACAGAAGACGGGGCAGATCGAAAACTCGCTCGCCTTCCAGATCAGGGCGGCAACCTGCGACACCATCGGTTACTGCCTCAATTCCGTCCCCGGCGGCCAGACATCGCTCTCCGGATTCTTTGCGGACCTCCTCAACGCCCGCTACGGCATGACCCTTACCGTGGACGACCTGGTCGAGATCGGCAAGCAGACCCTGAAGGATGAAAACGTCTTCAACAACCAGGCGGAATTCAGCAAGATATGGGAGCCCTACCCAGCCTTCTATCGAACGGAGCCCCTCCCGCCGACCAACCGGGTCTTCGATGTCGAGGACAGCGAGATCAAGGATATCTGGAACCGGATCGATGCCTACAAGGAAAAGGAGAAGGCCTGGGAGGTGCGGATCCCGCATCTGCCTTCCATGCTGATCGGGGCGGGCGTCCTGGCAAAGCTCGGCGGCCAGGCGAAGGGGCTGAAAATCACCAAGGCCCTCTTTCTCTGTGATCCCGTCATGAAGCAGATCGGGCGCGCCGACGAGATCATCGGCAGCCTTGCCGCCAATGGCATCAAGACGGTGCTCTTTACCGATATCGAACCCGATCCCCCCATCTGGGAGATCGACAACCTGGGTGAACTCTATGCAAAGGAGGGATGCGACGGGATCATCGCCATGGGGGGCGGAAGCTCCATGGATGCGGCCAAGGCCCTCTCCGTGCGGGTGACGCATCCCGGCCACATGTCGGAGTACGAGAGCCTCGCCGGGGGAACGGGAAAGATAAAGGATATCCTCCCCCCGGTCATCTGTATCCCGACCACATCGGGAACGGGGAGCGAGGCGAACACCTACGCGGTCCTCACCGATACGGAGCGGGGGATCAAGTTCATCATCATGAGCGAGATCATGGTTCCGAACGTGGCGATCATCGACCCCGAGGTGACAAAGACCATGCCGAAGGGCCTCACCGCCGAGACGGGGATCGACGCCCTCGCCCACTGTATCGAGGGCTATGTGGGGACCCTGATGCCCTACCATCCCTACTATTCGACGCTGGCCTACTATGGGATCAAACTGGTCGGCAAGAGCCTCCCCCGGGCCTGCCATAACCCAGAGGATCTGGAGGCGCGGACGGATATGGCCATGGCGGCCGTC
>CAZNBR010000176.1:0-5105 GCA_964571315.1 uncultured Syntrophaceae bacterium | reverse complement strand
GAAGATAATCGGGCCCGGTGTGGAATTAAAGAAGGTAAACAAATACAACGGACAGATCATTACACCGCATGATATACTGAAAGCGCTGTAGGGTCTGTTTGCTGCGGATGACTTATATGAGGAGGTTACCGTGCTACAGAAAACGGGAAAGAAATATTTGAAAGACGGGGTATTACCCCATATGTGGTGCGCGGGTTGCGGCATCGGCGTCATGTTGGGATCCCTGCTGAGGTCCTTTGAAGAACTTGGATATGCGAAGAATGACGTGGTGGTCGTCACGGGAATCGGTTGTACTGGAAAGACTGATGACTATCTGACCACCAATGCGCTCCATACGACCCATGGAAGGGCGCTTGCCTTTGCCACGGGAATCAAGGCATTCAAGCCGGATCTGAAGGTGGTCGTCCTGATGGGAGACGGGGATAGTGTCACCATTGGCGGTAATCATTTTATCCATGCCGCGCGGCGGAACATCGATCTGACGGCCATTGTTCTCAATAATTTCAATTTCGGCATGACGGGCGGTCAGGCCTCGGGTACCACGCCGGGTGACAAGATCAGCAGCACCACCCTTTACGGAAACCCGGAACGCGACTTTGACGTATCGGCCCTGGCGTGTGTTGCCGGTGCGAGCTATGTGGCACGGACAACGCCCGCTCACGGATGGGAAATGACGCAGTATATTAAGGAAGCCCTGACGAAAAAAGGATTTTCCCTCGTAGAAGTGTTCAGCCCCTGCCCGACCAATTACGGGAAGAACAACAAGATGAAGGATCCTTTGCAGATGTTGCGGTGGCTGAAAGAGAAGGGGGTATCCCCCGAGGCTTATGCGCAATTGAACGAAGCGGAAAAAGATGACTATTTCGCCATCGGTAAGCTCTGCGACCGCGACGTTCCTGACTTCAATACCAGGTATGAGCAAATCCGAGCGAGGGCGATGAATTCCTGAGAAAGGTGCTGAAAGAAATGAAAGACAAAAAGGACAGTACATACTGTTTCTCCCTGAAAAGGACATTATCGCTCACAAAATTCGGCGATCCTTTTTCTGATCAGGAGTAAATAACGGTTAGCCGTATTTCGGTTTAGACCGGTAAAAAAGTGATTATATGAGCGTCCAAATCAAGAGGAAAATACCGTACAAATTCTCTAAATTTGGCCTCAGAAATTCTTGAACACTTTATGTTCTTGTTAACTATTGTCATGACTAGCTTTTTAAGTATGCCTCAGCTAGCTAGACCCTATTGATGTATCGGAAAAGGATAATAAAAGATGAAATGGATTGAGGCAGACGTTTTGGTGATTGGTGGCGGCGGGGCCGCCGCTATGTCTACCATCCATGCCCATGATCAGGGCGCCAGAGTTCTCATGGTGATTAAGGGAAAGTATGGGCGTACGGGAGGGACGAACTGCGCCTTGGGAGCAGCAGCTGCTGTAGGTTCTTGGCATGATCCCCGAGACAGTCAACAAATACACTTTGAGGACACGGTCAAAGGGGGTTCTTACCTCAACGATCAGAACCTCGTGCGAATCCTTGTGGAGGAATCTCCTGAGCGCGTTTTGGAACTGGAGCGAATGGGTGCTTTCTGGCAACGTGATGAAGAAGATAACAGTTATTTGCTACGGATCGATGGAGGCCATAGCTTTCCCCGCTCAGTTTATTTAGAGGACCGGCCCGGCAAAGAGATGCTTCGGGTTATGGGAGCCGAGATGATGAAGCGTGGAATTCCTGTCGTTGAAGACACAATGATTTTGAGGATCCTCATGGATGGAGATAAAATTGCTGGAGCCATAGGATTCAATCTTTTTACGGCCGATATCATCGGGTTTAAGGCTAAAACTATTATTTTGGCTACTGGTGGAGCAGGCAATATCTATCCTTTTACAACCAATCCTGCCGAACTCAGCGGCGATGGCTATGTGTTAGCCTTGGAGGCAGGCGCTGAACTCTCGGATATGGAGTTTGTCCAGTTTTATCCGCTTGGGTTGATCTATCCTGATTCTCTAAAAGGGACGCTGGCTGGCACCTTTTATTATTCGCATCTTCTCAACGCCCGCGGTGAACGGCTGATGAAGTATTATGATCCGCGACTTGAAATGTCGACTAGGGACATCATCGCCCGAGCAATCTATTCGGAGATTAAAAAGGGCAATGGAACTCCTCGAGGTGGTGTTTTCTGTGACATGACTTTTCAGGAGCCCGGTTTTATCAAAGTGCAGCTTCCTGCCCTCTATGAATTTTATCAGCGTATCGGTGTTAATCCTGAGAAGGAAATGATCGAAGTCGCACCTACTTGTCACTTCTTCATGGGAGGAATACGAGTTAATGAAAAGTGGCAGTCCACAATTCCCACGCTCTTTGCGGCAGGCGAAGCTGCCGCAGGTGTGCATGGGGCTAATCGTCTGAGCCAGAATAGTTTGGCGGACATCATGGTATCCGGTGGCCGTGCTGGGGATTATGCCGGTCAAACGGCCATGGGACTGACCTCGTTTGGTCGAATCAATGAAAAAGATGTCACCTGGGAGCAGAGTCGAGTAGAAGAGTTGTTTTCCAGAAAAGGGGACAATGGCCTGTGCCCCTGGCACATCAAAAAAAATTTAAACAAGATCATGTGGGAATCTGTGGGTCTTGTTCGTAATGAAACAAACCTCAAAGCGGCTAGGAATGAATTTGATCGTATGGAACATGAATATCTCTCCAGAATTATTCTATCAACTCATTCTAAACGCTACAATCGAGAGTTTATTGAAACTTTTGAATTGATGAACCTGTTGAAAGTAGCGAAGTTGATCGCCATGTCCGCCCTGCAACGAACTGAAAGCCGTGGGGCCCATTTTCGCGAGGATTTTCCGAAGAAAGATAACGAGACGTGGCTCAAACACGTGAACATAATTTACCGCAACTTCAGCATGCAGGTTAGAGAGAGTACCGTAAATATGGCGGAATTAAAACGACCAGATTCAAGTGCCGATATGCCTGAAGTAGATGGCAACGTTGTCGTTACAGATGGCCATCCGGGGTAAGACCTTGAGAGATTGCTGATGATATGAAGCCTAAACCGCAAAATTGGACAAAAATAGATAACACCTTTTGTCAAATTTTATTATGCTGATCGATAAGAAGAATAAAAAGGTCAGCTAGCTAAAACTGATCAACTGATATCGGAGGATTATTTGTGAAATCGAACAACACAATTCGTCTTACTATTTATCGTTTTGATCCGGAAAAAGACAAAGCGCCCCGCTTTGAAAAATACTCAATCCCTCAGAAAAAAGGGATGACGATCCTGGACACCTTGCTTTATGTTTATGAAAATATCGACCATAGCTTGTCTTTCAATTACGGTTGTCGATATGGGCGCTGCGGTGTCTGTGCAATAAACGTTAATGGAAAGCCGGTGCTAATCTGTCAGACTCAGGCTATGCCAGAGATGTTGATGGAACCTTTGCCCAATTACCCTGTAGTCCGTGATCTGGTGATTGAGCGGGCAAGTTTTGGTGATCGGACTATGCCTTTTGATCCTTTCCTGAGGCGAGAGGATAGTAGTGAAAGAGTTTTGACGGTGAACGTGAAGCCGGACACACTGAGTCCGAGTGAGTTCGACACGTTCTGTATAGTCACTCGTTGTGTAGATTGTTATTCCTGTAATTCCATTTGCCCCGTGATAGGCGTGACCCACGATTCCAAGGGAGGTCCGAACTTGTTGATGCAGATGGCACCTTACTTATTTGATCCACGTGATAGCGGAAAACGCACCGAAATGATGGAAGAATTATCGAAAATATGCCTCTTATGTGGTACCTGTGCGGAGAATTGCCCGAAGAATCTACCCATCGATGAGATCATTGCTAAGGTTCGCGCAGAGCTTGTTGAAAAGAAAGGGCTCCCTTATGCCAAAAGCTTCGTATTAAGAACTTTGCTACAATCACCTCGTCTTCTCTCATTGTTGATAAAAGGAGGATCGTTGCTGCGAGGTCTTATCTTCAAAAGAATACCTGCAGAGAGCGGTTTGCAATTGCGTTTTCCGGTCGGAGGTATGGATTCTAGAAGGATCCTGCCCGAAATGGCCAAACATTTTTTTCTCGAGACGGCACCCCGGAAAGCTCAGGCATCTAAGGAAAAGGAGACGGTGGCAT
Organism: uncultured Syntrophaceae bacterium; assembly: GCA_964571315.1. Taxonomy (GTDB): domain Bacteria; phylum Desulfobacterota; class Syntrophia; order Syntrophales; family UBA2210; genus UBA6078. Next base: position 971 of record CAZNBR010000176.1, on the reverse strand, counting down.
TTTTTGTTGGATGTTCTATAAATTATCTATATCCGCATATTGGAGAGGCCACCATTCGCGTTCTAAACCGTCGCGGTATTTCAGTTTTAATTCCCAAAGAACAGAAATGCTGCGGTTTGCCGGCCTATGGGTCAGGCGATATTGATACCGCTCGTAAGTTGGCATTGGACAATATAGAAGTTTTTGAGAAGAGCGGAGCGAAGCGAATGGTGATTGCCTGTGCCTCCGGTAGTGCGCATTTAAAAGTAACTCTTCCAAAAATCTTTGCAAATGCTGACGAAACATTGAAGGTAAGGGTATCCCAATTCTGTAACTCGATAACGGATCTAACCGTCTATCTTTCCAGTCTCATGACCGGTAAGGAAATAACTCGGGACTACAAACGTTTAAAAGTCACTTATCATGACTCCTGTCATATGAAGAGGAAATTGGGAATTATGGAGGAGCCACGAACAATACTCAAATCTGTTGCTGACTTTGTAGAAATGGACAACGCTGACCAATGCTGCGGTATGGCAGGGAGCTTCGGATTGGAAAACTATGAACTGTCGGCAAAAATCCTAGAGTCAAAGATGTCAAATGCAGAAAGAACAGGCGCCGAGGTATTGGCCACGACCTGTATGGGATGTCTAATGCAGTTGGAACAAGGGATTCATAACCATCATTTGAAGGCGAAAGCTATGCACGTGGTCGAAATTTTAGATGAAGCAGAAAGTAGCCGCAAAAAGATTGACTGAGTCAAATCCGATTCAACTGTTAGCTGTTGGGTATGTTGTCAAAACAAGAAATTCAGAAGGATTGGCAATCTGAGATTTGTGTAAGAAACTAAATTTGGCTTAAGAGGAGGAGAGGTGAAAAATTGGGACAAGAAGTCAGTTTAATGCAAGGCAATGAGGCGATTGCCGCCGGTGCGAGTTATGTGGCACGGACAACGCCCGCTCACGGATGGGAAATGACGCAGTATATTAAGG
>CAZNBR010000175.1:0-5117 GCA_964571315.1 uncultured Syntrophaceae bacterium | reverse complement strand
TCACCAAGGCGATCATGATGCTCTCCCGGGAGCTGAAAAAGGTACAACGGCGGGTCAACGCCCTTGAGAAAATATTCATCCCCCAGCGTGAAGAGGCGAAGAAATACATCTCGGACCGGATCGAAGAGATGGAACGGGAAGAGATCTTCGTCAAGAAACTGATCCGCCAGCGGGCGTCGGGGGAATAGGGGGGTGGGGGGATGGCGCTAATTAGTCATTCAGCTTTTTGCGTCGGCTGAATTTAAATAGGGTGCTGTTATCCCTGGTTTCCCCTCAAAAATGCCCGCTTGCCGGGTAACTCGACCAAAAGGTGATATGATTTTTTAAAAAGGGCGGCCGCTGCTCCACCTTCCTTACCCAACCGCATCGCCAGCCCCTGTTTTTCGATGCATAATATCCCTTGACAGGCAATCCCCCCCCTCCCTATACTTCCGACAATCGAACGCAACGCCTTATCAATGAAACCGGTCACACGATTCAAATAGAGGGGGGTATATGTCTGCTTATCGAAAAATATTGATAGTATGCTTTGCGTTCCTCCTTTCTTCCTGCGCGGCAACGCCTGTTCTTATCGTAAAGGGTGATATGTCCCGGGAAATTAAACAAAAAGCTCCCGTTGTGCGTAAAGTTGATATCTCCCAAAGTGGCCGGTATGCTTTATCGGGTAGTATGGACTCTTTTATCCTCTGGGACATTCTGCAAGGGAAAAAAATTCAAACTTTCACTCATGAAGATTGGATGGGTTATGGTATTGCGGTCGCTTTCTCTCCTGACGGAAAATATTTTGCTTCCGGCGGCAAAGGAACAAAACTTTGGGATTTAGCCACAAGACAAGAAATAATGTCATTTGATAACAGTCCGGCTCTTTCTATAACCTTTTCTCCAGACGGAAAATATTTTTTATGTGGAGGTCCTGGTTCGCTGAAAATATTTAATGCGGCAACAGGAGGGGCAATCATAGATTTTAAAATACAATCTTCACCCAAATACCGTGTTGAGTCTGTTGCCTATTCTCCGGATGGAAAATATGTTTTATCCGGCGGTAATGGCGGCATAATTGATTTATGGGATATATCGCTGGGGAAGTCTATAAGAACGGTAGAAATCGATTGCGCTGTAAGGGCACTTTCTTTTTCTTCAGATGGCGAATACGCCTTGTCCGGCGGATCTGATAATATCGTCAGATTGTGGAATGCAAAAAATTTAACACAAATAAAGAAATTCGTTGGTCACAAAGGTATCTGGTCCGTAGCTTTTTCGCCTGACGGTAAATATTTCTTATCAGCGGGCATTGAAGGCAATATAGATATCTGGGAGTTAGCATCAGGAACTAAATGGAGAGTTCTTGCCGGGCATGCCGGTGTGGCCAGCTATGAGCTGGGCGTTTCGGCTAAATTTTCTCCCAATGGCAAACACGTAATATCCGCGGGAGACGCTTCTACAAGAATATGGGATGTTTCCACTGGAGAAGAAGTTGCTTCCATGATTGCTTTTGAAGACGGAGAATGGATTGTTACAACAGCAAATGGTTATTACAACTCCTCTCCTAAAGGTGATCAGTATCTTCGCGTTAAAGTCAGAGGTAAAGATTATACCATCGAGCAGTTGCGGGAAAGTTTCTACCGTCCGGACCTTGTCAAGCTGGCGCTTGGAGATGGTTCGCTGAAGGAACTCAAAAACGTGGCGGATGTAAAACCGCCTCCGATTGTTGCGAAAGCTGATACGCCCAAAAGCATTGACTCTGCTCCGGTGTGGGATAAGGAAGTATTAAAAACCGTCTTCGCTCCCGACAAAGGCCAGACATTGTTTAAGGGCACGATGGCATGGGGAATAAACCGTATGCAAGAAAGCCCCGACGGCGTTCTTATTCTTGAGGTCTCTTCGAGTTTGATCGCGGCGAAACAGGCCGGTCTGGTGCCGGGGGATATTATCGTAGCCGTCGACTCTTCGCCGGTCAAAACTCCCCAAGACCTTACGGAGAAGATCAAGCTGTCACGGCCGTATACGCCTGTCAACATTCTGGTGCAGCGATCCGGCACGCGCTTCGAGACGAGCATTTTGCCTCGAGGAGTATTGAGGCTTGAGGTCAAGGATATCGACCCCAGCTTTACCATCCCCGGCGTGCCCCCAGTAGTTGCGAGCCGGCCGGTGTCCGCCATTGACGCCTTCGAAAACATCAATGTATTAAAAGAAGTGCTCATCGACCGCGCATCCGGTCAAATAGAGATCATAGGCAGCTATGACCCGAAGTACGCCACCGGGCCGATCCCTTATCTCGATCTCCTGAAAACAGCGTTGAAATATCCCGAACCAGTGCTCAATCTTATATCGGAAAGATCGGACTATCAGGAGATTCATGGCAGGAAGAATGTATATGACGTCGCCGTAGTTTCAGTCCTGTTTAAGATGCCGGCTGCGGAAAGGGAGCGCCAGTCGCTGATCCGGGAGATGGCTGCCGCATACGGGATAACGCCGGAAGAATATGTGAAGTTGTATAATTACTGCAACATAGATGCCAAGGGGGGGCTGGCCCCACCCGAGATCGGCCGGATTCTCGTAAAGGTTCTTCGTCATTTGGGCCATGCTGAGGTCGCCGCTGCCTATGAAAAGCTGGCAGGAAATAACGCTGAAAGCTTCGCGCAGGCGCTGAAGATCCTCGGCAAAGAAGCGGAAGCTCGGCATATTCTGGCCGACCAAAACAAGGATAAGAAACAGGCGGAAAACAAATTGCTGGCTTTAGCCTGCATTGCGATGATTGACGCACTCGGCGTATATCAACCTGGCACAGCAGGTAAGTTGATGGCCAAGGCCCAGGCAGGCGAGATCAAGGCTGGTAACATGCTTGCCAACATATACTATCTTGCTCCAACATCCCTGAACGATAAAAGCGGCCGTGATCTCATGGCGGGCGTGCTGACCAAGGTTGTTGTGGGCGATGCTCCGACAAGGGTTTTTTCCGGCAAGGGCGATCCTCTTCCCGTACGCATCGAAACTACCGATATCGATCGCAATTCCCGTCTTGCGCGCATCATGTATGAGGCAGACTATGCCGGAAAAACATTCCTGCTGCGGCCGGATCTGTTCAAGGCCATCCCCGGGCAGACAACCTATTCAGAATATATAAGCAGCAAGATGAAAGAGCTAGGCAAAGATAAAGAGGGCGGCTGGTATTTAGATGCCTCCTTCTGGTTTGAACCCAAGCGCGTGGAAATGCAGGTCTCTCCCGATAAGAACGTGGTATCGTTTGGTGCCTCGGAGATCAGATTTGCCACTACGATGGACAAGGCGACTGGCAGCTCAAAGCAGGAGGTGGAAAAATTATTTGACCTCTACAAAGATTGGTGCGCGCAGTATACAGATAATTACGAATTGTATGCGCAAGCCATGCCGGCCTTCCATAATCTGCGGGAAGCGGCCAAGGTCATCGCCCTGGCCAAGTGGCTCAACAGCGAAAAGATTGCTCTCGACCTGGACAGCGTCCGGCAGGAACGATGGGACACCCCCGAGACGGTACAGGGTTACTGGCGGTGGGTGGCGCCTTACGCAGAGATCGCTCCGGGAAAATTTGTGAGTTTTTCGGGCGCCGGCATAACAGGTGGCGTAACATTCAAGTCAAATAAGGGCTGGACGGCAGTCGAGTCGACACCAAAGGGTGAAACCAATTTGTCGGAGCAGCTGAAACTAAGCAGCCAGTTGGGCGAGAAGGCGGTCGATGCGGCGAACATCGGCGACATGGAAAACGCGAGATACCTTTCGGAGCTCAGCGCCCAGGCCCTGACAGGGGGAGTATCGCGGGCAGACCTGATAAAACTTAACGTGCCTCTGGCGGACCCTGTGGAACTTCCGGCTTCGCCCGGAGCCGTGTTGCTGCAAAAAGAGATGATAAAGAAGACACACGAGCAGATCGTCTCCATGGAAAAGAATCCCGCCTCGCGTCCTTCGGCTGCCGCCACCCTGGGCCAGATCAAAAATCTGTATGATCAAGTACGTGAAAATCCGGTAAGCGCGTCGGACTACCTGCACAAACTGCAGACGAGGCAGCTTTCCACCGTATCCGTGCCGACCGTCCAGCCTGTGCCGAAGCCGTCGGCGGATGACGGAAGCAGCTCTCTCCAGCTGCGCCGGGAACTCCTGGGGAGCCTTTCCGATAGTATCCATAACCGCAACAGCGGGACCAATGTTCAGGCGCAGGAGATACTCAGGTCCCTTAAGACAAAGAAGCCGCCGGAGTTGGCAAACCTTACCAAGAGTATCGACAACCTCGTCCCGGGCGACGTCATCCTGGTCCCACCGCTACATTTCAAGGACTGGAAAAAGGCGGGTATCGGGGATGTGCTGAAAAGCAACGGCACAAATTTATTGGACCGATGGGGCTCGAACAACTGGAGTTCCCCGGCATCGCACGCGGCAATATTCTTAGGAGAGCGCAACGGCAAGCGATGGTATATGGACAATACCCTCGAGCACGGCCCTGTCATCATAGAAGAGCAGTTATTTTTAAAAGAGTACGGCCAGCTCCAGATGGATGTCGCCACGCTCGTCGGACAGCCCATATCCGCGGAGGAAGGCCGGAAGATCTTTGACGCCGCTCACAGATTAAGAGACGAAGGGATAGGTTATGGGATCTGGAATTCTGATAAAATGGTCTGTTCGGAGTCTGCCCGGTGGCTGCTGCTGCAGGCGGGCCGCGAGGTGCCCGAAACGCAGAGCGCTAACGCGAAGATATTCGGAATCCCTACCGGATTGAACAAAAAAGATTTTGTCAAATACAGCCCGGCCGATTTTTATGATAACGAGCAATATATTGTGATCCACAGTTTAGATCTGAAAAGAAAATGAGGATCAATATGAAAGCAGTCCGGGGATTTATACGAAATGACGCATCAGGTATATATAGCCTTAAGCTTTTAGAAGTATGAACATAGCGAGGCTGTAGAAAAAGTCGAAATTGCGTTGATTCCTTTATCTCAGAAAAAAAGGTTTTGAATAAAAGGGCGCTGTTGTCCCTAATTATAGAAAAAGTACATCTCGGACCGGATCGAAGAGATGGAACGGGAAGAGAGAGCTGGTCTGGGAAAACTGGACAGGTGCATAAGTGGTAAAGCTGCTCTATAATG
>CAZNBR010000174.1:0-5139 GCA_964571315.1 uncultured Syntrophaceae bacterium | reverse complement strand
ATATCAATATGTTAAACCATATTACGCCTCGTATTTGTTAAACCCGAAAGTTGAGATTTAATATAACATTAAGGAGAGAAGAGATGTCGAAGATGAATATTGGCGGTGTGATGGAAGAGGTTATCACGGATGATGAATTTACCCTGGAGAAGGCCCGGGAGGTCCTGAAGGACGAGACCATAGCCATCCTCGGGTATGGTGTGCAGGGTCCGGGACAGGGTCTCAATATGCTCGATAACGGGTTCAAGGTGATCATCGGACAGCGTGAGAGCGAAAAAGAGTACTGGGACAAGGCGATTGCCGACGGATTTGTCCCCGGCGAAACCCTCTTTTCGATCGAAGAGGCGGCAAAGCGCGGGACGATCGTCATGATGCTCCTTTCCGATGCCGGGCAGAAGATGGTATGGCCCTCCATCAAACCCTACATGACCGAGGGGAAGGCCCTCTATTTCTCGCATGGTTTTTCCATCGTGTATAAGGAGCAGACCGGCGTCATTCCGCCCGAGAATATCGATGTCATCCTGGTCGCTCCGAAGGGATCGGGGCTGACGGTCCGGAGAAACTTCCTCGACGGGAGCGGGATCAATTCCAGCATGGCCGTGTTCCAGGACGCTACGGGACGCGCCTACGACAGGACCTGCGCGATCGGTATCTCCGTCGGCTCGGGGTATCTCTTCCCCACCACCTTTGAAAACGAGGTTTACAGCGATCTGACCGGCGAGCGGGGCGTCCTGATGGGCTGCCTGGCGGGCGTCATGGAGGCCCAGTACAACTGCCTCCGAAAGAACGGTCACGACCCCAGCGAGGCATTCAACGAGACGGTGGAAGAACTGACCCAGAGCCTGATCCGCCTGGTCGCGGAGAACGGGATGGACTGGATGTACGCAAACTGCAGCACCACGGCACAGCGCGGGGCTCTCGACTGGAAGGGCCGGTTCCGCGAGGCCGTTGCCCCCCTCTTTGATGAGCTCTATGAGAGCGTCAAGTCCGGGAAGGAGACAGCGATTGTCCTCGAAGTCAACAGCGCTCCCGACTACCGCGAAAAACTTCAGGTGGAACTGGACTCGATCAAGAATATGGAGATGTGGCGGGCAGGCGCCGTCCTGCGCGAGCTCAGGCCTGAGCGGCGGAAGAAGAAATAGCGGCGACACACGATTCGGAAGAGAAAGGGGAGAACATGAGAAGCGATCTGATGACCAAGGGGTTGGAACGCGCGCCCCACAGATCATTGTACAAGGCGATGGGTTACACGGATGAGGAGTTGTCCAGGCCGATGATCGGTGTGGTGAACTCGGCGAATGAGATCATTCCCGGTCACGTTCATCTCGATACCATTACGGACGATGTCAAGGCGGGGGTCCGGATGGCGGGTGGAACACCCGTTGTCTTCCCCACGATCGGTGTCTGTGACGGGATTGCCATGGGACACGCGGGGATGAAGTACTCCCTGGCGAGTCGGGAACTGATAGCCGATTCTATCGAGATCATGGCGACGGCCCACCCCTTTGACGGTCTCGTCCTGGTCACCAACTGCGATAAAATCGTGCCGGGGATGCTGATGGCGGCGCTTCGCCTCAATATCCCCGCGATCGTTATCAGCGGTGGACCGATGATGGCTGGTACCCATAATGGCAAAAGCGTGGACTTGATAAATGTCTTTGAAGGCGTTGGAAAGGTCAAATCGGGCGCGATGACCCAGGAGTCCCTCGATGAATTGGAGGATTGTGCCTGTCCCGGTTGTGGCTCATGCGCGGGAATGTTTACCGCGAATTCGATGAACTGCGTGACGGAGGCGCTGGGGATGGGTCTCCCCGGAAACGGGACCATTCCCGCCATTACCGCCGCGCGCAGACGGCTCGCCAAGAAGGCGGGGATGCAGGTTATGGAGCTTGTCAGGAAGGATATCAAGCCCCGCGACATCGCGACGCTCAAGGCCTTCGAGAACGCCATTGCCGTCGATATGGCCCTGGGCTGTTCGACCAATACGGTCCTCCACATCCCGGCAATCGCTCACGAAGCGGGAATTACCCTCGATCTCAATCTCTTCAACGCCATCAGCGAAAAGACGCCAAATATCTGCTACCTGAGCCCCGCCGGGCCTCATTATCTTCAGGACCTTGACGGCGCGGGCGGCATTCAGGCTGTGATGAAAGAGATCGGCGAGCTAGGCGTCATAAACTTTGATGCCCTGACGGTCACGGGAAAGACGGTGAAAAAGAATCTCAAAGGGGTGTCCGTAAAGCACAGGGACGTTATCAGATCGGTAGAAGCCCCCTACAGCAAAGGGGGGGGAATCGCCATCCTGCGCGGGAACCTGGCCCCCGAGGGCGCCGTAGTCAAACAGTCCGCCGTTTCCCCCGATATGATGGTCAACGAGGGGCGTGCCCGCGTCTTCGATTCGGAGGATGACGCCATCAAGGCGATCCTCGGAGGGAAGATAAAGGGTGGCGACGTCGTCGTGATCCGCTACGAAGGACCCAAAGGGGGACCCGGAATGCGTGAGATGCTGGCACCGACCTCGGCCATTGTGGGCATGGGGCTCGACAAGTCCGTTGTTCTCTTGACGGACGGGAGGTTCAGCGGCGGGACCCGTGGTGCCGCTATCGGGCACATATCCCCCGAAGCGGCCGAGGGGGGACCCATCGGTCTTGTCAAAGAGGGGGACAGGATAGCTATCGACATCCCGAACAAGAAGATAGAACTGAAGGTCGACGAGCAGGAACTGGCGGAGCGCCGGAAGGGCTTTATCCCGAAGGGACCGCTCATCAAGACGGGCTACCTCGCGCGGTACGCGAAGATGGTCACATCGGCTAGCACGGGTGCGATTTTTAAAGACTAACACACCGTCAGACAACAAAACCGTTCAAAAAAACCTTCCCCATGGGAAGGTTTTTTTGTTTCTCTCCTCCCATGAGTACATTATTTAGTCAATATATTGTATTCATCCTTGACATTAACCACAACATATTGTATAAGCCCACAAATTGTTCTTTAACGTGATGCGATACGCTGTAGGCGGATCGCATGCTGTGTACAACTAACCATCTCATAATCGAATAATTGGGAAACGCTCGGTATCTTGGTTGAAAAAGGGACAATAGATGAACAGAAGAGACTTCTTGTGTAAAAGCGCCTGCTTAGTTACAGGAAGTTTGCTCGGGGTGGGCACTTTTTCAAAGGCGTTTGCCTCCGCGGGGCAGCGTGGAAGCCCGTTCCTCCGACCGAGGATAGTCGACAGACCGGAGATAGCCCTCATTATCGATGATATCGGGTACAGCATCCCCCGGGCGAGGCAGTTTCTCAGTCTGAATATCCCCATCACCTTTTCCATACTGCCCCGGGTCCCCTATACACAGGATCTGGCTGCCGAAATTCGTGATCAGGGGCATGAGGTAATGCTGCATCAGCCCATGCAGCCGTATGACTCCAGCCTTGATCCGGGTCCGGGCGCCCTCTACGAAGGGGATGACCCCTCCAGGATAATAGGGGTTGTTGAAGAAAACATATCCGAGGTGCCCCTCGCGATCGGCGTGAATAACCATATGGGTTCACGGTTCACCGAGTGCCAGAGGGAAATACACGAGACCCTCCAAGTCATTAAGAACAACGACCTCTTTTTTGTCGACAGCAGAACATCCAACAATTCCAAGGCATTCAGGACAGCCCGGAGGCTGCATCTGACAACCGACCGCAGGAACGTCTTCCTCGATACCGTCCGCAATGAATCAACCATCCTCTTCCGGCTTCATCAGCTGAAACGATGTGCGCGGGAATATGGACACGCGATCGGGATCGGGCATCCCTTCCCGGAAACCGCGCGGGCCATCGAATATTTTTTGAGGGATCTTCCGGCCTCCGACATCTCTTTTGTCCATATATCCAAGATCATGTACGCTTGACCCCCTCCGACAATCAGGATGCGTTTCTGGTTCATCCGGCTTAAGCATCCCTGGCTGAAATGTCTTTTTTCCTGAAAGTGTAAGATATTCAGTACTGATTGATATACAAGGGCGGCATGGACAACCCATGTGCCGAACTCGTTTCGGTATTGCCTGGCCGTTTTCCTGCCATAAGCTCAGCAACTCTTAAAAAGAGTTGTTAAAAGTCATTGACATTTTAGGGCATTTTGTTGACTCTATAAAGGTATTAATCCAGCGGGAAATCCCCGCCCGTAAGGGCGGGAGATTCATTGCAATCATAACCCAAGGAGGAGCTATGTTAGAATCTTTAGCCAATAAAGTCGCCTGGGTAACCGGTGCGGGAAGCGGCATCGGACAGGCGGGGGCAGTAGCCCTCGCAGGGGAGGGGGCCCGTGTCATCCTCTCCGGTCGCCGCAAGGAACCGCTTCTCGAAACGGCAGAGATAATCTCAAAGGCTGGCAGCGAAGCCGTCATCGAACCGATAGACGTTTCCGATGCCGCAGCCGTTCAGGCAGTGGCAGATCGTATTCATGAACGGTACGGACGACTGGACATACTGGTAAATAATGCCGGCACCAATGTAACCCAGCGGCACTGGGGCAGTGTTGACGCCGTCAAATGGGAAGAAGTCGTCAATATCGATTTGAGTGGCGCCTTTTACTGCGCTTCGGCCGTCCTGCCGATGATGAGGAAACAGCAGGATGGCCTCATCATCAATATAGCATCCTGGGCCGGACGCTTTCACACCTACGTCACCGGGCCGGCCTACAGCGCCGCAAAGCACGGAGTCGTAGCGATGAATGCCAGTATCAATATCGAAGAATGCATCAACGGCATCCGCGCCTGCGCCATATGCCCCGGCGAGGTCTGGACACCGATCATCGACCGCAGACCCGAGCCGCTGGGGGAAGACGTTAAGGCAAAGATGCTGAGGTCCGAGGACCTGGGAGAAACCATCCTGTTTGTGGCCCGGCTGCCCAAACACGTCTGTATGAATGAAATCCTGATCAGCCCAACCTGGAACCGCACGTACGTCTATGATGTCAGCCGGCCGCCGGTGGAAGAGCAGTAATCCCTCCTCGTCTGAAATAAAAGGCGGGCTTCAGAGCCCGCCTTTTTGTTCAATAGAGAGCATACGCCTGTTCGGTTTTCATCTTATGCCCCCTTACCCCAAGTTTAACCCCATTCTGAGCACAACTACAGTAATATCGGGGGGTTG
>CAZNBR010000173.1:0-5168 GCA_964571315.1 uncultured Syntrophaceae bacterium | reverse complement strand
TAACGGGAACATACTTTCCATCATCGGACACCCTGACGATTCTCCCCTTGAACGAACCCTCGTGATTCGTCTTCGAATAGGAAACGTCGGGGACCAATCCACCTAAATTTTCATTTGAGAAGGATTCCATCGCCTTGTTGATCGTCTCCCTCGTTATCTTTCCATACTTCTCGTGGGCCCGGATGAAGGCGCGCTCCATAATCATCCCCATAACGACCCCTTCCCAGTAAGACGCATCAAAGGTGTCGACCGTGCCATACCGTTTCCACATATCCTCCATGACCTTGATACCCTCGGTCTTATCAACCGGGAGGGCCCCGGGGAACTGCATCTTCAGGCGATCCCTGATCAGTCCCTTTCCCATAGTGAAGAAGTCAGGATCGGTAGAGGTCCATGTCCCGAAGAATTGCGGTTTGTAATCTATCCTGTCGGCGCATTTAAAGGTGGTGATGATCGCCGCGGGGAGTATCTGCATGAAGACATACTCCGCGCCGCTCTTCTGCAGGCGCAACACCTCCGTCGTCAGGTCGAGCGTCTTCGGGGGGAATTCCTCGATCGCCACGATATCTATCCCATGTTTCTCGGCGTATTCCCTGCTCGGTTTGTGTATCGACCTCCCGTAAGCATTGTTATACGTCAGCAGGCCAACTTTCGGCGGTTCCTTCCCCTTGTGTGTTGCGCCGATATACTCTAGGACCGCGTAACAATCCAACTGGTAGCTTCCAAACGGAAGATACATATAATCGATCGGTTTTTCAAGTATTTCCCAACTGGTTGAGTAATTGATCGTGGGGATCTTGTATCTCTGCACAATGGGCTTTGCCGCAAGCCCTTCACCGGCGCCCCAAGTGGCGATCATGTCCACCCGGTCACTGACGGCAAACTTTCTGACCGCCGCTACGGCCTCGGTGACCTTGTACATGGTGTCCACGAGTAGCATCTCTATCTGATTTCCTTTGACGCCCCCCTTGACCTCGTTGACATACCGGAAATAATCCCTCTGTCCCTTTGCGTGAAACTGCCCCCAGGTGGATGCCGGACCGGTCAGGTTGATCGCCGCCCCCACCTTTATCGTCTTTGCGTGCAGCCCCGGGGTCATCCCCAAAATGACAACAATACCTATGATAATACACCATACTTTCCGCATTGTTTGTTCCTCCTTTCAAAATAAAAAGGGCCGTGGATTATCCACGGCCCCAAAAAACAAAAAAGCCGTGGGCGGACGCTCGGTCTGCCCACGGCTCATACAGTGCTATGTCAAGAGCTCAGAAGGCAGACCTCCGCAAAAAAAATAAAAAAGCTAAAAAACCCGCCTGTCTGTTTGAACCTGACATTTCCCATTTTGTACACCCTTACCGATTTTGAAGCTTCATAAACCGAAACCAGTCAGAAAGTCAAGGAAAAACTCAATTCAGGAACTTGAAAAACTCGGAGTCCGCATTGATAACCAGCTTTGTATCCTCCTTGAGGGCGTTCTTGTAGGCCTCGAGGCTCCTGATAAACTCATAGAATGCGAAATCTTTCTGATACGCGTCGGCGTATATCTTCACAGCCCGGGCATCCCCTTCACCCTTCATCTGCTCGGATTCCTTATAGGCCTTCGCCAGGATGATCGTCCTTTCCATATCGGCCTTCGCCGTGATCTTCTTGGACTCTTCTTCCCCCTCAGAACGGTACTGCTTCGCCTGCCGCTCTCTTTCGGCCTTCATCCGTCCGAACACATGTTTCTCGTTCTGCTCCGGCAGATCCGCCCGCTTTATTCTCACATCCACGACATGGATACCATAATCTTTGGCGCGTTCGGCAGACTTCTTCGTAACCTTCGTCATGATGTCCCCACGGGTCGTCGACACGACATCCGACAGGTCATGCTGTCCCAGCTCAACCCGAAGCTGCGCGTACACGATATCGTCCAGCCTCGACTGAGCGCCGTTTTCATTTATCACCGTGGTGTAGAATCTCAGCGGGTCGACAATGGCCCACTTTGTATAATTGTCCACGACGAGATTCTTCTTGTCCTTCGTCAGGATTTCGGTCGACGTCGCGTCGTACACCAGTATCCTTCGCTCAAACTGGACCACCTGCTGGATAAAAGGAACCTTGAAGTGCAGACCGGGGCCATATATACCCGACAACGGTTTCCCCAACTGTATGACGATCGCCTGCTGCGTCTGATCCACGGTAAAGACCGCAAGAGACGCAACAAAAATAACGATCAGACCGGCTATTATTCCCAGTTTTCCTTTTGTCTTCATTATCAGCCTCCGAACCCTGCTACTTCGTGTTTATCTTCTTCTCTCCCAGCGACAGATGGGGGAGCATATTCTTTCCTATCTTTTCCGAGACAATAATCTTCTCTATCCCCGGGAGTATCTCCTCCATCGTTTCGATATACAGCCTCTTCTTTGTCACTTCCTTGGCGGTCTTATACTGCGCCAACACCTGCAGAAATCTGCTCGCATCCCCTTCGGCGGAGATAATCTTGGCTTCCTTGTAGGCGATGGCGTCATTGATGATCTGGGACGCCTTCCCCTTTGCCTTCGGGAGAATATCATTACTGTACCCGTGCGCGTCGTTTACCATCTTGGCCTTGTCTTCCTTCGCGCTGGCGACATCCTTGAAGGCGGCCATCACCTCATCGGGAGGATAAACATCCTGAAGCTGTACAGCCACGATATGAATTCCAGCGCCATACTCATCCAATATATATTGGAGTTTCAATTTCGTATCCTGCTGGACCTTGAATTTACCTTCGGTCAGGATGTCATCAAGTTGGTTCTCTCCGGCCGTTTCACGCATCGCGGCCTCCGCGGCATCCTTCACCGTCTTGTCCTGGTCCCTCACATTAAAGAGGTAGGCGGCCGCATCCTTTATCTTGTACTGGACGATAAAGGACAGGTTAACGATGTTTTCGGCCTTGGTGAGCATCAGGCTCTCATCCGTGACCGCCCTGATCTTGCCGAGCTGCCGGTCTCCTATGGTCCTGAACCCTATCTCGATCCTCTGCACCTGCGTCACCTTCGGTCTCAGGACTGTCTCCACCGGTACAGGGATACGGTAGTGAGGGCCCGGCGTCGTGGTGCGCACTGCCTTACCGAATCTCTTGACCACGCCGACCTCGTCAGGGGCAACAAAATAGATCCCGGATGCGAGCCAGAGGACTAGCAAGACCACCACTATCACGGGGATCAACCCGTATTTCCCGCCGAAGGGGATTTTAAAGGGGATCGCTTTTTTGATCTTTTCAATTGCTTCTTTCAGATCAGGCGGCTGTTTGTTCCCCCAGGGACTTCCATCATCGTCCTGCCACGCCATAACGCTACCTCCCGGTAATTCTTTTGTGAATTTTCGCTTTCCTACCTAACACGGCATCAAACAGGTGTCAACATATATCGGAGAACGGATATTGTCTAAAACCGGCATATATGGTAGTAAACGACCTATCAAATTTTCAGGAGAGATCATATGAATCCGCAGGTATTCAGGGAATATGATGTCAGGGGTCTCGTCGATGAGGATCTTAATCACGACTTCGTCTATGACCTAGGCAGGGCCATCGGCACCTATGGGGAAAAACGGGGTGTAAAGGTCATGACCGTCGGGAGGGATTGCCGGCTGAGCTCTGAGGAATACCAGGCGGCGATCATTGAGGGGCTTCGTGCGGCAGGCATCGACGTGATCAATATCGGCCTGTGCGCCACCCCCATACTTTATTATTCCATCCGACACCTGAAGACCGACGGCGGAATCATGGTGACAGGGAGTCACAATCCCCCTGAGTTCAACGGTTTCAAAATATGCATCGGCCCCGACACCATCTACGGAGAGGACATACAGGAGCTGCGTACCATCATGGAGGGTGGCAGGTACACATCAGGGACGGGAGCAATCGAACAAAAAGACATCGCACCAGACTACCAGGAATACCTGTTCAATAATGTAACGATACACGCGGGCCTGAAGGTGGTTATCGACGGGGGCAACGGTGTGGGAGGCTTTTTCTCCATCCCCCTCCTTGAGCGGTTCGGATGTTCCGTTACCCCGCTGTACTGCGATATGGACGGCCATTTCCCCAACCATTTCCCCGACCCGACCGTCGAGGAAAACCTCACCGGGATCATACAACTGGTCAAGGAGAAGAAGGCGGACATAGGACTCGCCTACGACGGTGACGCAGACCGGATCGGCGTCATAACGGACGAGGGTAAGATCGTACGGGGAGATGAGCTCCTGCTTCTGTTCTCACGGACCATACTGAAGGAGAACCCCGGAGCGACGATCATAGGAG
Organism: uncultured Syntrophaceae bacterium; assembly: GCA_964571315.1. Classification (GTDB taxonomy): domain Bacteria; phylum Desulfobacterota; class Syntrophia; order Syntrophales; family UBA2210; genus UBA6078. Next base: position 880 of record CAZNBR010000173.1, on the reverse strand, counting down.
AGGTCAAGTGCTCTCAGACGCTTTACGACGACATAGAACAAAAGGGAGGCCGGGGGATCATGTGGAAGGCGGGCCATTCGCTCATCAAGGGGAAAATGAAGGAGGAGCACGCCCTTCTTGCGGGAGAGATGAGCGGCCATATCTTCTTTGCGGACCGCTATTTCGGCTATGACGACGCCATCTACGCGTCGGCGCGCCTCCTTGAGATCCTCTCCCTGACGGGGCAGAAGCTCAGCGAACTCCTCTCGGACATCCCCCGCACCTTCAGCACCCCTGAGATACGGGTGCCCTGTTCCGACGATATGAAATTTCAGGTGGTCGAGAAGGTCAAAGACCGGTTCGCCGCCGATTACGACGTGATCGACATTGACGGTGTACGCGTGAAATTCAAAGACGGATGGGGGCTCGTCCGGGCGTCAAACACCCAGCCTGTCCTGGTCCTGCGTTTTGAATCGAAAACCGAAGAGGGCCTCGCGGCAATACGGAAGCTGGTCGAGGGCGTCCTGAAAGAGGTCACGGGATAGGGTCAGAGGTCCGGGTTTAACGCTGAAACGTGCTTCCTGTAAGTGTTAAATCTGTTTTATCGCAGTGGTACAAGACTTTGAATGGTAATGATCACATTTACGCTGACCCTGAATATTCCTGGGACGACTACATCCAGGCTTAACGCATCGTGAAAAAGGGACGTGCAGGAGAGGTCTGCCTGATTTCCGGGGGGAAATAGCTTTTTCCGAGATATAACGGCATAATAACGAACAGAATCCTCAAAAGCGCGGATTCCGCACAATACCTTCAACGCAGTCATCAGTGCAATACTCCATATGTTGTGGCCAGTTGCCTCATAAATAAATGTTACCGAAGGGGGAGAGATTTTAGGTAA
>CAZNBR010000172.1:0-5194 GCA_964571315.1 uncultured Syntrophaceae bacterium | reverse complement strand
AAGAATGCAGGCCAGTAGCTCTAACGGTTAGAGCACCGGACTCCAAATCCGGGTGTTGGGGGTTCGAATCCCTCCTGGCCTGCCATTATGTTTTTTCCGAGGGGATGTCGGATGGGAAAGATACAGTTGGTGATAGACGATGTGAGACGCTTCCTCAGGGAGGCGAGGGCTGAGCTGAGAAAGGTAACATGGCCGACCCCTAAGGAAGCCCTTGCCTCGACTTCCGTCGTGATCGTCGTGGTTATTATCGTGTCAATATTCCTTGGTATAGTAGATCTCGGCCTTACCAGGATAGTACGATTGGTGTTGAGTTAACATTATGGCTTTCAACTGGTACGTTGTTCACACATACTCGGGTTTTGAGAACAGGGTCAAACGCTCTCTGGAAGAGAGGGTGGTCACCTTCGGCATGCAGGATTATTTCGCCGACATACTGATACCGGAGGAGGATGTGGTCGAACTCAAGAAGGGTGAGAAGAAGACCTCGAAGAGGAAATTTTTCCCCGGGTACATATTGGTGAAGATGGAGTTGACCGACGATACCTGGCATATGGTGAAAGAGACCCCCAAAGTCACCGGTTTCATAGGAATGAAGGACAGACCGACTCCGATATCCGATGAGTCTGTTCAGTCCCTGAAGACCAAGATAGATGAGGGTACCTTGAAGCCCAAGCCGAAATTCAAGTTTGAACTGGGCGATCATGTGAGGATTGTGGATGGCCCTTTTACAAACTTTGACGGGGTTGTTGATGAGATCAAGCCGGAGAAGGGAAAACTACGGGTTATCGTGAGTATCTTCGGCAGATCCACACCCGTGGAACTGGATTTTATACAGGTGGTCCAAAACTAGAAAAATCGTAAGGAAATTTTGAAACGAGAAGGAAACAGAGGGGAGTCTCATGGCTAAGAAGGTTATTGCGAGCATAAAGCTTCAAGTCCAGGCCGGCAAAGCTACGCCTTCGCCGCCTATCGGTCCTGCCCTGGGTCAGCACGGGGTGAACATAATGGAATTCTGCAAGGCCTATAATGCCCTTACGCAGAATCAGGAGGGTATGATAATACCGGTTGAGATAACCGTATACGCCGATAAGTCATTTACCTTTATTACCAAGACACCGCCGACGTCCGTTCTGTTGAAGCAGGCGGCAAAGATTGCAAAGGGTGCGGGGGATCCCAAGCGTGAAAAGGTGGGAAAGGTAACCCCTAAACAGGTGCGGGAAATCGCTGAAATAAAGTATGAGGATCTGAATGCCATAGACATGGACGGAGCTATGGCTATCGTGGCGGGGACTGCAAGGTCCATGGGTATTGAAATTGCCAAATAAATCTATTTCGGGGTTCGAACAAGATGTCTAATAGAGGCAAGAAATATTTAGAGGAAAGAAGCAAGGTGGAGTCTGGCAGGCGGTATTCGGTGAAAGAAGCCGTGGAGCTTGCTGTATCGACCGCGAGGGCGAAGTTTGATGAGACGGCTGATGTTGCCATTAAATTGGGCGTCAATCCCAAGCACGCGGACCAGATGATACGCGGGAGTGTGGTGCTACCCCATGGTCTTGGCAGGGCTGTGAAGGTGCTGGTTTTTGCAAAAGGGGAGAAGGAACGAGAGGCCCTTGATGCAGGGGCGGACTTTGCCGGTTCGGACGACCTCATCGAAAAGGTCAAGGGCGGGTGGATGGAATTCGACAGAGTCGTTGCCACTCCGGACATGATGGGCACGGTTGGAAAGCTGGGTAAGATTTTGGGGCCACGCGGCCTGATGCCCAATCCCAAGGTCGGCACGGTGACATTTGATGTAAAGGGCGCGGTCGAAGAACTGAAAGCCGGCAAGGTTGAGTTCAGGGTTGAGAAAGCGGGGATTGTCCACAGTCCCGTAGGGAAGGCCTCATTCGGAACGGATAAGCTGACAGAGAATATCCTGGCGCTGGTAGAATCCATATTAAAGCTGAAACCTGCATCCAGCAAGGGAACATATCTGAAAGCCATTTCTCTCTCCACCACCATGGGCCCGGGAGTTAGTATAGATCCTATGGATGTCAGGAGTATTTTAAGAGTCGTATAGAAAACGAACAAGAAGTCAGAGACAGCAGGTACCACGGTGTTTAATCGAACAGAGAGTCGGCCTGCCGAGACTATGTAGGAGTTGGAGCAATATCTTTTCCTGTATAGTGGTCTGACTTTCAGAGAATCTTGATCGTCTCAGGGCGGGCAAGATGTTTTGAAACTCAAACAACGGAAGGAGGCCATGTATTGAATAAAAGTGCTAAAGAACGTATTGTTGCTGAGCTTCATGAAAAGCTGAAGGATGTGAAACTGGCTGTTCTTGCAAACTACAGCGGCATAAAGGTCAAGGATATTACTGGCCTGAGGAATGACCTGCGCAAGGCGGAGAGTGAGCTTAAGGTGGTAAAGAATAGCCTTCTCAGCATCGCTCTGAAGGACACGGAGTTTTTACCGCTGGATGATCACCTCAAAGGTCCCAGAGCTCTCATGATGAACTTTGGAGATGTGGTTGGGCCAACCAAGATTCTGGTTGAGTTTGCCAAGAAGAACGACAAACTTGAGATCGCGGCGGGTGTATTGGATGGCAGGCTTTTAAGCAAGGAACAGATAAAGGCTCTGGCCGAACTGCCGAGCAGGGAGATCCTTCTGGGGAAACTTCTTTCTGTCATGGTAGGGGCGCAGACCCAGCTTGTCACCGTCTTGAGCGCAGTTCCGCGGGGGCTCGTACAGGTGCTTGAAGCCCATAGACTTAAGCAAGAAGAAAATTAGACATACAATATACAGGAAAGGATGTAGCGAACAATGGCAACAGCAAAAAAGATCACGAAGGAAGAGGTTATTAGTTTTATCGAAAACATGACAGTCCTTGAACTGTCTGAAATGGTGAAGGAATTAGAGGAGAAGCTTGGTGTCTCCGCGGCGGCCCCGGTGGCAGCAGCAACAGCAGCCGGACCGGCAGCAGCGGCCCCGGCAGAGGAAAAAACAGAGTTTGATGTTATCCTTACGGGATTCGGCGCCCAGAAGATCCAGGTTATCAAGGTTGCCAGGGCCGTAACGGGGTTAGGGCTTAAAGAGGCCAAGGACCTTGTTGAAGGCGTCCCCAAGGCCGTTAAAGAGGGCATATCGAAGGGCGAGGCTGAAGAGATAAAGGCAAAGCTGGAGGAAGTGGGCGCAACGGTAGAAATCAAGTAACAGTCGTAAACAGTTGAACGTTACAAGGGGATTCAATGGTATGAGTCCGGAAGCCAGAGGTCAGAAAGAATTTTTCTATCCTGGCTTCTCTCTTTTATGAAGGGTAGACCATTATAAGGATCACTATGGGCACGTATAGAAAAAGTTTTGGCCGCATAAAAAAGATAGTTGAGATACCCGATCTCATAGAAATTCAGAGAAAGTCCTATGAGAAATTCCTCCAGGCCGATGTAGAACCCGGAAACAGGGGGAACTTCGGTCTTCAGGGGGCCTTTAAGAGTGTCTTCCCCATTGTCGATTTTAGCGGGAAATGCTCCCTGGAATTTGTCAGTTACAAGATAGGCAATGCTCGGTATGATGTCCGGGAGTGCACACAGAGAGGGATGACCTATAACGCCCCCCTGAGGGTTGTGGTTCGGCTTGTCGTGTTCGACAATAATGGCCGTACCGGCGAGCAGAAGACCATACGTGACATCAAGGAGCAGGAGATATACTTTGGCGAGATTCCGTTGATGACCGAAAAGGGTACCTTTAATATCAACGGTACCGAGAGGGTCATTGTCAGCCAGTTGCATCGGTCGCCGGGCATATTTTTCGGCCACGACAAGGGAAAGACCCATGTGAGCGGCAAACTGATTTATTCGGCGAGGGTCATACCCATACGAGGCTCCTGGCTTGATCTAGAATTTGATCCGAAGGATATCCTCTACGCCAGGGTGGACAGGAGGAGGAAGATGCCGGTAACGGTGCTCCTCAAGGCCATGGGATATTCTGCAGAAGAACTGATGGGATACTTCTACAATATTGAGAAGGTTATCCTGAGCGCCAGTCGCGTCTCTTTGATCGTGGATGATAATCTTATCGGCGAAAGGGTGCCCGAAGATATCAAGGATTCGAAGACCGGAGAGGTAATCCTCAAGAAGGGAAGAAAGATTTCAAAGGCCTTCCTGAAAAAGGCGGAGGATGCGGGGATGGACCGGCTTGATGTCGGCGGGGATTACCTTGTGGGGAAGGCCCTTGCTTCGGACGTGGTGGATCCCGCAACCGGCGAAGTCCTCCTGAAATGCAACGATGAGTTGGATGAGGATGACGTGAATCTTCTCCATGAAAGGAAGATCAAGGAGATCGGACTTGTTCAGCTTGACGAGGAAGGAACGAATGCCTATATCAGGAATACCATACTCGTCGATAAGATCGAGACCGAAGATGATGCCATCATCGACATATACCGGAGATTGAGGCCCAGCAATCCCCCCTCGCTTGAAACGGCCCACCGGTTTTTTAACAGTCTCTTTTTCAACCCTGACAGCTATGATCTGTCCGATGTCGGACGGGTGAAGATGAACTACAAGCTTCGCATGAAGGTGCCTTCCGATATGACTGTCCTCCGTCAGGAGGATGTCATGGAGGCGGTGAGGTATCTCATCAACCTGAAAAACGGCGTGCCCGAGTACAGTGTCGATGATATCGATCACCTCGGCAACCGAAGGATCCGGTCCGTTGGAGAGCTGATAGAGAATCAGTACCGGATCGGGCTGGTGCGGATGGAGCGTGCCATCAAGGAAAAGATGAACCTCCTCGATATAGAAACCATGATGCCGCACGATCTTATTAATGCCAAACCGGTTACCGCTGTGGTCAATGAGTTTTTCGGGAGCAGCCAGCTGTCTCAATTTATGGATCAGACCAATCCTCTCTCCGAGGTTACGCACAAGAGAAGATTGTCGGCCCTTGGCCCCGGAGGCCTCACCCGTGAGAGGGCGGGGTTTGAGGTACGGGATGTGCACAATACCCACTATGGGCGTGTGTGTCCTGTTGAAACGCCGGAAGGCCCCAATATCGGCCTGATCGTATCCCTCAGCGCCTATGCCCGGGTCAATGACTTCGGTTTTATAGAGACGCCGTACCGAGTGGTAAAAGGGGGAAAGGTTTTTGATGAGATCCGGTATCTTACCGCGACAGAGGAAGAAGATTATATCATAGCCCAGGCGAATGTTCCTGT
>CAZNBR010000171.1:0-5214 GCA_964571315.1 uncultured Syntrophaceae bacterium | reverse complement strand
GCGCTTGAATGGCATTCAAGAGGTCGTCGGTTCGATCCCGTCCAGCTCCACCATATTGAAGATACAGGGGTTACGGGCAAGAGCCTGCAACCCCTTTTTGTCGGCACGCACCCTTACTCAAGAACGGTGGAGAACCTTTTTTCGACCTCTCGTGCCTCCCGCACCATCCGCTCAAACAGCTCGGACACCGTGGGTATATCGTGGAGAAGACCGGTGGCCTGACCGACGGTAAGCACGCCCTTGCTCATGTCCCCTTTTCCCGTTGCCAGACTTATCGCCTTGAAGGCATTCGCGAGGTAGGCCATCATCACCGAGTTCTTGAATCCGGAGGCAAGGACCCCGATGAGCAGTTTGAAGTACGGAAGGTTCAGCGTCTTCGCGATGTCCCGGGAATTACCGAGCGCGGCGAGGAAATCGGGCATCCCCAGAAACCCTTTCCGGTATGCCTTCAGGGCCGCGGGGGTCTTCAGTGAACGGCACCCCAGACCGTCAAAATACTCCCCGTAGATGGTGTCGTTTACTCCCTTCTCAAGGGAGAGCTTCTTGTAGTTCTCGTGGAGTGTGCTTTCCTGTGTGGCCATCAGGCGCGTCCCCATGGAGATGCCCTCGGCTCCGAGCGCCAGCGCGACTGCCAGCCCCCTGCCGTCCGCAAAACCGCCCGCTGCTATGACGGGGATGTTGACCGCATCCACCACACTGGGGATCAACACCAGAGAGGTCGCGTCACCTCCATGCGCGGCCGCCTCATACCCCGTGACAACGAGACCGTCGGCTCCCTGTCTCTGCGCCGCAAGCCCATGCTGTTCATTAACAACGGTGGCGATAACCTTCCCCCCGTATTGGTGGGCCGCATTCGCTATCCAATCCCCCTTGCCGAGGGAAAAATTGATAACGGGGACCTCTTCCTCCAGGAGGACCTTTGCGTTTTCCTTCGCCCCCGGGAAGAGGAGGGTCGCGTTCGCGCCGAAGGGCTTGTCGGTGAGCTCTCGGACCTTTCGAATGCTTTCTCTCGTCTCCTGTGCGTTCAGAGGCCCTGTTGCCAGGATGCCCAAACCACCCGCATTGGAGACGGCCGCCACCATTTCAGGTATGCTGATCCAGCTCATTCCGGCCAGCATGATGGGATATTTGATGCCGAAAAGTTCAGTCATGCGTGTTTTCATAAACCGCTCCTTCTGGTATTTTTTCTGTCAAATAATAACGGTTTCTATACGTTCAGAGAGTCCGTGTCAACCGGATTTTACGGCGCCGGAGGCGATGCAAGGTGGCACGGCTGAAAGGATCGGAAGGGGAAATCAGGGGGTGGAAATCGGCTGAACTTCGAGAATTTATGAACATGCGGCCTCCAGGAGGTGGAGGCCGCATGTTCTTCTCCGCAAGGGTTTAAGCCAGAAAAACAGGAGGGCTTTTCCAGCTTTGTTGTCTATTAACCTAGCACTTTTTATGCCTAAACTTCTAACTGGTCGATATTCTAAGATATAAGGAGAAAATCACCCCTGGACAGCGATCCGCACCGTGGAAAGAAATGTCGAAACCGTAACGGAGATTTTTACAAAATCAAATAAAAACAAGGTGTTTCTTGCCGGTGCGTCCCTGATAAAATTCGACAAAATCGTCGAGCCATGCCGGTCCCGGAAATCCCCGGTGCCGGGTTTTCGAGCTATTCTGACGGTATAAGTTGTGGTATAAGGTTTGCGTACATGATCTGGATCGTCCGGCGGACATCCGCCCGCACATCCCGCGGGAGGGGGAAGCTGAACGTGAAATAAAAATAACAGCCCTTTGATTACCGGTTAAGGATGGGGGAGGGTTGTACTCAAGGCGGATCACATCGAGGTGCATGGCCGAAGGGACGCGCATCCGGAGATACTGACAATGAAATTCCCAAAAGATATAACGTGGCACAGTGAATCGCCAAAACATAGGGGGACCTTTCTGCGGCCTCTGATCGTGGCCCTTTTCATGTTCCTCTTCCTTTCCCTCATACTGGTTATGGGGATCATGGACCTGGGACGACTCGACAAAACACTGGTACGCTTTATGGAAAACAGGGGGCTTGATATCATCACGACCGTGGAAAACGTGGCCCAGGAGAACCTCGCCTACCTGTACCAGACCCTCAAAGAGGACAAGGAAGAAAGCGGGAACGCCTTTGTCCCCCTCATCGATGAGGGATTCTCCCCTCAAAAGGCCCTCGTCAAGGGACTCGTGGCCCTGGCGCGTGACATTGATACCCAGTGGAAGGCCGAACATCTCAACGAGCAAGCCCTGCGGGAGTTTGCCGATCGGGAAAACCTGTGGCTTATTGCCGTTCTCGATGAGCGCGGCAAGATCGTCTTCAAGAGCAGAGAATTTATTAAAGAGCTCCTCCCCGAGGCGAAAGAGGAGATGGCCGAAGGCAAAGACCTGATCATAGACCTCTTTAACAAGTTTGGGAAACTCAACGAAATAGGTTATATCGCTCTTCGCCGCAAGGACGGCAGCGGAACCATACTGATGGCCCTCGACAATATGGGGCTCAGATACTGGAGCACGAAAATTGCCCTAAGAAAGGCGATCGATGACGTCGGACTCGGTCAGGGCCTGGCCTATCTTGTCGTCATAAACGAACACGGCAAGGTGTTGGGCCAGGCGGGCGCTGTTCGGGAAGAACTCGAAGTGATTGATGCCGTTGCCCTCGATGTCCTGAACGCAAAACTGGAGAAGGCAAGCCGCAGGGTGACGTCCGGCGGGATCGAGCTTCTCGAGATTACCGTTCCGGTGCGCCTCGATGGCAAAGTCGCGGGATTCGCCCGGCTCGGTCTGCACCGGGAGAGCAGCGACAAGATATTACGGGAAAGCAGGAACAGAATGATCATCTCCATGATCTTCATCATGGCGGTAGGGATCCTGTCGATGTTCGCCATCTACCTCAACCAGAAAAAGTATTCGCTCAGGATGGAGGAGATGGGAAAACGTCTCCAGCAGGCTGAAAAGCTCTCGGCGCTGGGGCAGCTCGCGGCCGGAGTGGCCCATGAAATCCGCAATCCCCTGAACGCGATCAGTATGGCCAGCCAGAGAATCCGGCGCGAATATTCTCCTGAAGGAGAAGAAAAGAAAAAGGGGTTTCACCACATCACCGGGATTATACGTGACGAGATCAAACGGCTGAACAGGATTGTGGAGGAGTTCGTTATCTTTTCCCGAAACCGCCGGCTGGAGTTCACCAATCAGTCCATCACCACGGTACTGGAACGGATGGCCAGTCTCATACGGGAAGAGGCCGATCTCAAGGGGGTTGCCATAAAGACCGTCTGGGGGAACGATCCCCTGATCATACCGATGGATGTGGACAAATTGCGGCAGGCCTTCTACAATCTTCTGAAGAACGCGATGGAGGCGATTTCGAGAAGGGGAACCATCGCCATCTCAGCCACGCCGAATGGAAAGGGCATGGTAAGCATCAAGATATCGGATACCGGGTGCGGTCTGACATCCGACGAGATGGATCACATATTCGATCCTGAATATACGACGAAGGAAAAGGGACTGGGGCTCGGACTTGCCCTGGCGCATGAGATAATACGGGGACACGGCGGAGAGATTCACGTTGAAAGCACGGTGGGTTCGGGAACAACCTTTGATGTCCTGCTCCCCGTGGCAAGCAGGGAAAAGGGTACTGAGTGATGGACAAATTGAACATCCTGGTTGTTGAAGACGGCCAGTCACAGAGGGAGATGCTGAAGGATTTCCTCGCCGGGGAAGGACACAGGGTTGCGGGAGCAGAAAATGGAAACGCCGCGATACAGCAGGTGCGGGACGGCCATTTCGATCTGCTCCTCCTCGACTTCAAGATGCCGGGGATGAACGGAATAGAGGTCCTGAAGAAGATAAAGAGTATCAACCCGGAGATCAGTGTCGTGATGATGACGGCATACGGCACGATAGAGACGGCGGTTGACGCCATGAAGCTTGGCGCCGTGGACTATATTCCCAAGCCCATCGACCTGGACGAGTTGATCATCCTTGTCGGCAGAATCGCGGAACGGCAGACCCTCATAAGGGAAAACGAGATCCTCCGCAAGAAACTGTGGAAGAAGGAGATATCCACGGGGCAGATTATCTACAGGGATCCCGGCATGGAGGCGATCGTCAATATGGCCGGGAGGGTCGCGTCAAGCCGTACGACGGTCCTGATACAGGGAGAGAGCGGAACCGGCAAGGAACTCTTCGCACGGCTGGTCCACGCGACAAGCCCACGCGCTGGAAAATCGATGATTGTGGTCAATTGCGGTGCCATTCCCGAAACCCTGCTGGAGAGCGAGCTTTTCGGCCACGAAAAGGGGGCATTCACCGGGGCGACGGCACGGAGGATAGGACGGTTTGAGGAGGCGGACGGGGGAACGCTCTTTCTCGACGAGATCGGAGAGCTTTCTCCGGCTGTCCAGGTGAAGCTCCTCCGATTTCTCCAGGAGCGGGAATTCCAGCGGTTGGGAGGGAATCAAACCATACGGGCGGATGTCAGGATCATCAGCGCGACAAACCGGAATCTCGAAGAGAGGGTAAAAGAGGGGACCTTCAGGGAGGACCTCTACTACCGGCTGAACGTGGTTTCCATGACCATCCCTCCTCTCAGGGACAGGAGAGGGGACATCCACTTGTTGATAGAATATTTCACGAAACAATTCTCCTCGGAGAATAATAAGGAGATAGAGGGCCTGAGCAGCGAGGCCATGGACACCCTCCTGAAATACGATTATCCGGGGAATGTAAGGGAACTGGAAAATATCATCGAGAGGGCGGTGGTCATAGCACGGGACCGGGTTATATCCATAAAAGACCTCCCGTTCGAAAAGATCTCCCCCGACCACTTCACCGGACATAAAGAGGGGGGAGTCCTCAAGGACGAGATAGAATCCCTGGAGCGTACACGGATAGAAGAGGCCCTGGATGAGACCGGAAACAACCAGACACGGGCCGCGGAACTCCTGGGAATCACCGAGCGAACACTCCGGTACAAACTGAAGAAATACGGCCTCAAGCAGTGATCACATACCGGTACTGCAGACAGCGCGGGAAGGTCTGAAAAGGACAACGGAAAACAGGGAGGACGAAACGATGACCGCGAACAGTCCGGACGTGAAGATCGCGGCGGCGGCCGAGATGATACGGGCCTCCCGGAGGCTGGTGGTGTTCACCGGAGCCGGCATCAGTACCGAATCCGGAATCCCGGAT
>CAZNBR010000170.1:0-5240 GCA_964571315.1 uncultured Syntrophaceae bacterium | reverse complement strand
TCAGCCCCATAATAGCGTTGGGGCATATATCCGATCCGCTGATATAGTAATTGAGAGCAGGATCGATTTGATATTTTTCAAAGGCTCCTGTCACGGTCCCGTCAGGTATGATCCTGCCATACTTCCCGGCATGCGGACCGGCACACCCCGCAGATGCAAGAAGGGCCAGTGCGCAGATGGTACAGAGAAATGATTTCCAGTAGGTCCTCATTTTTCTCTCTCCTTTCCGCTCCGTGACGTCTCATCCCGTTTTTCCGAGATAAGTATAGAAGAGGCGGACCCTTCTGTCAATGGGAAGGTGTTGTGATCGCCTCCTCACATGGAAGAACGGGGGTAACGGGAGCGGCTGTGTCAGAATGACACGGGTATGCCATGATGGCGCCTACGGAGTACCTTTCTGAAATACCACTGAAAACACTGTGCGTTCGCCGCACCGGTGCGCCATTCAGACACGAAAATCGGTTTTTTTGAGTGTCGTCGGTCAGCCTTCACAACAGCCCAAGTCATAACATTCTAAAATATCTAAATAATTATGCCGTATACCCGGAATGACTCACATTGGCATGATTAGTGTAATAAGGGATTGCGAAAGGCGAGGCGGGGTGGGCGTCATATCGCTTGCAACAGGAGTACGGCGGACATCCCGGAGCAGACAATCCAGTAGCCGGTCCGGCTACAAGAATTTATCTTTAACAGCACCACTTCACGAAGGGGGAATTTAGGCTTTTCACCAGAAACTGACACAGTGTATTACCATTCTGCGCGAACGATTCACCTCTGAGTTCCCCCTTTTTGATATTCATACCTTTCAGGGAGGTTATGTAAACATCATGATGACTTCGGGACAATACAGAGACAGCCTCGATGATCTCCATCTGGATGTCTATATACGGGGCAACAGGGTGAGGAACGCGCGCGACAATCCGGTTATCTGCCGGTCCCTTGACGAAGCGGCCAGGACATATGAAATGGCCCAGATGCCGGAGTACGAGCAGACCATGGTCGCGATATCCCACATCAGCGGGACAAGGATCAACCGCTTCAACCACATCAGTCAGGACATCGACGACCTGATAAAAAAAGATCAGCTGAACCGACTGTTCAACGGCAATAATGGGCATTGCTTCCAGCGCACGCTGGGGATGAACACGTTGAACGCGCTTTCCATAACAACCGGCGATATCGATGCCGCGTACGGAACAATTCATCACGGACGTTTCCTCAAATACCTGGCACATATCCAGGAGAATGATCTGACCTGCGACGCATCGCTGGTCGACCCGCGGGGGAATGGATGGCTGCCTCCCCACATGCAATCGAACCCCGATCTGCTGCTGCACGAGGTAGGCGAGACGTCAAATGGAGTTATGCTGCGCGGGGTGAAGGCGTGCGGGATAAGCGCTCTGACTTCCCATGAAATACTGGTCGTGCCGACCACGGCCATGACGGAGCGGGACGACGCCTATGCCATCTTCTTTGCGCTGCCGACCGACGCGGAAGGGGTAACCTTCGTTATAGACCCCGAATCTCACACTGCAACAAGGTCAGGGGGCGGCATTGTGGACAGGGCGGCCGCAGCATTTCGAGGCCACCAGGCGCTGTGTGTCTTCGATGCTGTGATCGTACCATGGGAACGGATCTTTATGTACCGGGAATGCGAATTCTGCGAGCAGATGGCAGACCTGTACAAGCTTTCGTTTTGCTTTGATGCGTAAGAGCCGGACATGGGGTCAAGGGGAAGGGATGGGGCCGAATCTTCATGTGTGATGCTTCATGAGGTCAACGAATGTAAAGAACGAAGGTTTGGCCCCTCCCGCACCCGTGACCCCCTTCTTCTACCCCCCGAGACCGTTCCGCATAGTCATCCCCGTAAGGCGTAAGGACAGAATCAGGACCGGAGCCCTTGTGCGCCCTGCCGCCCCTCGGAAATATGTGTGGAGAAAAACCTATCGGTTACCAGGGCGAATATTCAACTGCAGAAAATTTCTTGACAAAGGATTCTCAGGGTGTCATGTTTCTCCTGTTTCCCGCAGAGGGGTGTTTTCTGTTAAAGACACCTGGCAGCACTGAACGAAAAGGTGGGCGTCGGCCCTCTTTTTCGAAACATGAAGGAGGCTGGAATGAAAATAGTTGTAGGCTATAAAGAGTCGAAAATGGCAAAGGCAATTCTGGATCTGGTAAAGCAGCACGCAAAGGCCTTTGATGCGACAGTCTACCTTATCTCTTCTCTTGAAGGCGGGCCGGGCGAGAAAATCGAAGAAATCGATGCGGCCAAAGGGGAGCTGAGTTATGCTGAAGGCGTACTGAAAGAAGCGGGAATCAAGGTTGAAGCAGAGCTGCTGATTCGCGGTCTTTCGCCCGGTGAGGATATTGTCGAATTCGCAAAGGATAAGAAGGCCGATGAGATCATCGTGGGCGTCAAGATGAAGTCGAAGGTAGGCAAGTTTATCCTCGGTTCAACTGCCCAGTATGTTATTCTCAACGCCCACTGCCCCGTTGTAAGCATTAGATCGTAATAAGAGCCCGACCGGGGGAAATCCTCACGGCAACAAGAAAAAGGCCGGGGATTTCCCCCTTCAATGCAATTACCTCCTCCGTGGAACATTCCCTCTGATTTCTGACGAAGGTATTCCCCCAGATAATCCTCCGTTCAGAACAGGACCTTAGTCTATCAGCGTGATTGTTATTGCCGGGGCGCTGGGATAACAGACGACGCCGGGTCCTGGGACTGAATCAAAGGTGGCGGAATTAGTGATATTGAAATTGACCCGGATTGTTCGCGTTTCTCCCGTCCTGATGATGATATTCGTCTGCAACGTCTCGGTATGGACAAGGTAACCATCCACAATCGTTTCCGTGGCAGGCAGGGTGGTGGCTGGCGGAAGCGGAAGCACTGCCGTTCCCAGAGCGTACTCGGCTGGGGGTGGTGGTGGGGCCGCCTCTTTGCACACGATGGCACCACTGCCGGTCGTTACTGCTGTGGTGTAATAATACCAGGTACCGCCCCCCAAGGTGCCGGCCAAATCGTCAAACATAGCCTGAATACGAAAGGTGAGGCTTAGGGTTGCTTCCACCTTACTGTAGGTGCCTTCCGCCAGGGAGGCGCCGCTGATGTAATTTCCCACGAGGGCACCGGCACTCGCGGAGGCGATATCAAAGGGGAGATCTCCCGTGCCGGCTAGGTACCAGGTGCTATCATCCTGGTTGTACATCCTGATCTGATGGAGGGTGATTTCATAGATTTCCGGATCTGACGTCCCTGTCACTGCCCATAGAACCGTCTGTGATCCGCCGAGACACACCAGTATTACAACGACTGTCATCCAGATTCTCATCATTTTCTCCATGAGTATGCCCTCCCCCTTATGACCTTCCCACCTGAACGGAGAAACCGCCCACGCCGCCCCCGTCGGACCATTTCTCAACGACGATCTGGAAATTTCTTTCAACCCGGTCAAGGGTTCGCTCCTTCATGTCAACCTCCGGAAGCGCCGTCTTGAAAGACGATGCGAGGGCGGCAAAGATGTCTTTCGGGGCGAAGCTGTCCACCCAGAGGGTAAAGCGCACATCGCTACGCCACTCCTGAGAGCCCTTGTTGTCATCGTATGTTTCCAGATTGATGGTGAGGAAGTCCATCGGCTTCAGCTCAACGCGTCCCTTCCAGCCTTCCACGTCGGGACCTTCCTTGAAGTCATACCAGTAGCAGCTTCCGAAGACCTTCATCCATGGAAGATAGGGGACGGGAGCGCCGAGCTCCACATCGAAGCCGTCCCGGGCCTTTTCATAGGTGCCCACGCTCTCGACCTCTCTGGCCGGAGAGAGACCGAAATATCCGTTTGCCCTGAACTCGGCGAAGGTGCCGATGGCCTCCAGGCCCACACCCTGCCGATAGTGCTGATGGGGATCCTGATAATCGAAGAAGGTATTGATGCCTGCCATGAGATTGTTGTTGAAAAGGAGCCTCCGGTACCCCACGCCGGCGGAATAGGTCCCGTATGCATCCTGCTCCGAAATCCTGATGTGGGTGAAGACGGTGTCCTTCTTTCCTGGTGACTGGTAAAAGGGTTGAACCGTTTCGATATAGTACCGGGGTTTCTGGCCGCTTTCGATGATGCCGCCGATGGTCGTCCGCTTGAGCCAGTCGGCCTTGTTGTACCTGCTGCCTTCCGCACGGTGTTGTTCTACCGGCGGTGCACCCCCGGTCGGCAGCATGAGTTGGGCGGTTTCGGTCATGAGGCCGATACCGCTGGAGGTGGGTTCCGGAATCAGGGTTTCTCCGGCCTTTACTGCGGTAAGCCAGAAAAAGCCCGACACCAATACGAGAAAAAAGAAGATATATAGTCTTTTCATATCTCGCCCCCTGAAAATGCTCGGTTGTCTTAGCAACCATTGAAAGAACGGAAAAATGGCCGCTGTGATAAATTTTTCCGTATGTTTCTCGGCACGGAGTCTGTCAAGCAAAATTTCATCGAAAAAATAACTATTTGATATAGTTAACCTGATATGTGAAGTGCATTATCATGTCAAGAAAAAAATTGGGAGAAGTATCACAATGTGCCGAGGGCTGTTATCGAGGAAATTCATCTGCAATATTGTCGCGACAACCGGGACCGTGTTTCACGGTTGTAGGTCGAGCCGCACGGGAGTTTTGAATGAAGCGTTTGACAGGAAGTGGGTGAAGATGCATCTGAGGCGGAAACAACCGGCATGGCTCATCGCCATGCATGACACCCCCTCCCCCCGGTGCCCCCCACGGGGCAGCAGGGACGCTCAGCGGCAAGGCTTACAAGTGCCAGGCGATTCAAACCGTGGTAACCCGCCGAAAGACCGTTCGAAGGCATCTTCTGGTAATTGTAAGCGGTCGCCCTCGCTATTTTTTTCTCCCCCAAAATGTGCTACAAGGAAATGAGGAGCCTGTATGAATCAGTATCATGTATTGATCATCGGATCGGGGCCGGCCGGGCTGTTTGCCGCGCTCTGGCTTGAGCGCCTGGGAATCGACGGGATCGCCATCGTCGATCGGCACCCTTATCCCGCCGGGGGGCTCTTGAACGACGGCAAACTGAATTTCGATTATCGTATCGGGATCGACCTGGATGAGCTTCAGATCGATCGCGCCGCCGCGCAGGATCTGATGGAGGAAATCAAGCAGGTCCTTACACAATTCCCCCGCTGTCAGCAGGTCACCTTTGTCGATCACAACGAAAAGATCCAGGGATTGAGGGACATCGCCGAAGAGC
>CAZNBR010000169.1:0-5248 GCA_964571315.1 uncultured Syntrophaceae bacterium | reverse complement strand
TGAAGAACTGAGGGTTTTGAGAGAAGAGGTCGATCCCTATCGATACATAATCGGACGATAAGGGATTCCCTGGCAGTACCAACAGTACTGGTGCTAACAGTATTGTGCAGAAAGCCATGGCCACAGGTCATAGTCTGTTTATACCTGAGCCTCACCCGTAGATGTCTCACCCACGGACGCAGTGGTCGGATTTTGTTCGGAGAGGCAGACAGTGGGCCGGGGACCTCGACAATCAAGCGTCTTGCGAACACCTCCAAAGGACATAACTGTGGCTTCTTTCTGTATGTGGTATCACCCTTTCTGAAATGTTTTCAACCGGCTATTTCCCCCTTACACATGAGAACCGTTCATGAAAAAACAAGTGACAGGTGCGGTGAGATGTGCTACCAATTCACCACTGATTCGATGCTGCAAGGGGGCGGTCATATCCAGGAACATTCTACTGTGATGATCCCGCAGGTTTTGAAAAATATGTTTTCAGGGGCTTTGTTGCCGGTGGACATGAGATGGGGCGCCGGCGCCAAAAGGAAGGAACACGTATGGACAGGTTAAGTGATTTTTATGAGGCGGCACTGGATACTGAGAAGTATATCAGGAACCTGAAGAAGGGGAGGGGCAAGAGGATTATAGGGTATCTGTGCTCCTATACCCCGGAAGAGATCATCTTCGCGTCGGGCATGCATCCGATGAGACTGTTCGGCACGAGAGGGAATATTGTCCTGGCCGACGCGCACCTGCAGTCCTACAGCTGTTCTCTCGCGAGGGGAGTCCTCGAAGACGCGCTCGTGGGCAGGCTGGATTTTCTGGACGGCGCGGTGTTTCCCCATACCTGTGATACGATCCAGCGGCTCTCCGATATCTGGCGCCTCAATACCGGGTTCGCCTTTTTCGCGGATGTCGTTCTTCCGGTTAAGCTGGACACCGAAAGCGCGCGGCAGTACATGGAAGATGTCCTTAGAAAGTTCAAAGGTGATCTGGAAGTGGGCATGGATGTCCGGATAACCGATGCGGCGCTGGGGCATGCTTTCGAAACCTACAACCGGATACGTGGCTGTCTCACCACCATATACGATCTGCGCTCCGCAAACCCGGATATCCTGACGGGGGGCGATGTGCATGCGATAGTCAAGGGCTCCATGATCATGGACAGGGAGTATCTCGCGGAGAGGCTCCCGGCGGTGATAGAGATGCTCAAGGAAAGAACCCCTTCAACGGATACCGAAAAAAAGAGGATCATCCTGACCGGCAGTATCTGTGATCAGCCCGACATCTATACCGTCTTCGAGAAGGCGGGCGGCGTCGCCGTATGGGATGACCTGTGCACCGGTTCGCGGTATTTCGAGGGTCTCACTACTGCCGAGGGCGATCCCATTGCGGCGATCGCGAACCGGTATATCGAACGGCCGGTATGTCCCGCAAAACATACAACCAATACCGCCCGGGGGGAGAGGCTTCTGGAGGCGGTCAGAAAACATGACGCCCGGGGGGTTGTTTTTCTTCTGATGAAATTCTGTGACCCGCACTATTTCGACTATCCCTATCTGAAGGGGTTCCTGGATAGAGAAGGCATTCCCAGCATGCTGCTGGAGATCGAAGATCAGCTGCCGTCCGAAGGGCAGCTGCTGACCAGATTCGAGACGTTCATCCACATGCTGTAAGATGTGCACCGAAAAAGGAGTGGAGACATGACGGACACCGATACGGGCAAGGTCAGCAAAGAAATGCAGTCGGCTGGAAGGATGAGGGAGATCATGACCGGCTATTACATCGATGCCAAAACGGCCGAGCAGGCGGGCAAGAAGGTGGCGTGGATTACCAGCGGGGGACCGGTGGAGCCGCTGATAGCGATGGATATAATCCCGGTATACCCGGAGAACCACGGGGCCATGATCGGGGCATCGAAGATGGGGGGCGATCTCTGCCAGAAGGCGGAAGAGATGGGATACAGCGGTGATCTGTGCTCCTACGCGCGGGCCGATATCGCCTGTTCCGTGGTAGACGGCGGCCCCATCGGGGGGCTGCCGAGACCCGATATGCTGGTATGCTGCAACAACATATGCGGAACGGTCCTCAAGTGGTATGAAGTGCAGGCCCGATACTACAACGTCCCTCTCTTTATCCTTGACACGCCCTTCTGCCACACCGAGTACACCGATGAGGCGAAAAAATACGTTCGAAGACAGGTCGAAGAGTATATAACCTTTCTCGAAGGCACTTGTAAAAAGAGGCTCGATAAGGACCGGATGGAAGAGGTGGGGCGGCTGTCGGTGGAGGCCCAGCGCCTCTGGCAGTCTGTCCTTGACACCGCCATGAACAGGCCTTCGCCCATGACCTGTTTCGACGCGTTTTTTTATCTGGCCCTCATCGTCACCCTGCGGGGGACCCCGGTAGTGGTGGATTACTACCGGTCTCTCCTGGAAGAGATGGAGCAGCGCGTTGCCGACGGGATCAGCGCCATACCGAATGAGAAATACCGGCTGCTGTGGGACAATCTGCCGATCTGGTACCGGATGAAGTGGCTCTCCCAGAAGTTCGCGGCGCATGACGCCTGTCTCGTGGCGGACACCTATACCTCCGCGTGGTGCTTGAGTCTCAGGTATATGGACGAGAGCAGGTTTCTCGATTCCATGGCCGAGGGATATACCAGGGCATATATCAACATCGGTGTCGACGAGATGATAAAGATAGTCCTCGAGATGGTGGACAAGTATGACGTGGACGGTTTTGTCATGCATTCCAACCGGAGCTGCAAGCCCTATTCATTGGGGCAGTACGACATACAGCGGGCGGTGCAGAAGGAGCGGGGCATCCCCTCCGTCATCATAGAGTCCCATATGGTTGACGAGCGGTCCTTTTCCGAGAGTCAGACGGAAACAAGGATAGACGCCTTCATGGAAATGCTCGGTCAAAAGGGATGAACGGGCATATATCATCGGCGTTCGGGTGCAGCCCGGACAGACCACGGTGATGGCCGCCGGGGCTTTGGCCATGGAAAAAAGACACCGTAAAAAGCCGGATTGAAGGAACCATCGTATGATTACTGCGGGAATAGATATCGGCTCCATAACCGCCAAGGCGGCGGTCCTGTCGGACGGGAAGATACTCGGTTCGAAGGTGGCCTTTACCGGGTACAACGCCAGGGAGGCGGGAAAGAGCGTCTATGAAGATCTCCTCCGGGAACTGGAGATGGATGCGCCGTCGATCGAGAAGATCGTGTCCACCGGGTATGGGAGAAACAGCGTGACATTCGCCGATAAGGCCATAACAGAGATTATCTGCCACGGCGCCGGGGCGTATTACCTGAATCCCAAGGTGCGTACCGTCATAGATGTCGGCGGGCAGGACAGCAAGATTCTGGCAGTCAATTCCGACGGCACGGTAAAAGACTTCGCGATGAATGACAAGTGCGCGGCCGGCACCGGCCGGTTCCTCGAGGTAATGGCGCGGGCGATGGAGTCCGACCTTGACGATTTCGGCACCCTGTCCCTGCGATCCGGCAGCCCGTCAAAGATAAGCAGCATCTGCACGGTATTCGCAGAATCAGAGGTGATTTCCCTCATAGCAAAGGGTGAGAGCCGGGAAGATATCATAGCGGGAATTCACGAATCCGTGGCGTCGCGTATCTCCTCCATGGCGAGGAGGGTGGGGGTGAAGGAGCCCGTCATGATGACGGGAGGGGTCGCCCGAAACATAGGGGTAGTCCGGGCGCTGGAAAGGGCGCTCGGCGTGTCCATAGAAGTTTCTGAATTTGCCCAGGTCAACGGCGCCATAGGCGCCGCCGTCATGGCAATAAAGGTATAGCGTACACATCCCTCTCCGCCATCCAGCCGGAGGGACCGATCGTCACAGCGATTTTCCCCGGCCGGGAAAATTTTTTCGCAGTAAAAAAATCTGTTTTCCATATGTTAGCGGGTTCTCTTTGTTGACCTCCGGTCATAAATCTGGTAGAAAGACCTCTCTTGACAGGAAATATCGTTACCTGTTGCTTGTTCTATTTCCGGGGGATATAAGGTGTCTGTGAATGATGGAGCATACGGCTTCCAGATCACCCACCCATACCGATCCTTTGAGGATATGTCTTCTGACCTACCGGGGGAACCCTACGTGCGGGGGGCAGGGGGTGTACATCAACTATCTCAGCAGGGCACTGGCGGAGCTGGGACATGCGGTGGATGTCGTATCGGGCCCCCCCTATCCCGAACTGGCCGGGGGCATCCGGCTCCATAAACTGCCGAACCTCGATCTGTATAACCCCGAGCATCTCTTCAAGCCGGCGAGTCTGGGCGATCTGCTGGCATCACCGATCAACCAGCTGGAGTTCCTCGGGATGTCATCCGGGGGGTTCCCGGAACCCTTTACATTCGGCCTGAGAACCTATAAACACTTCAGGAGAAAGAGGCCGCACTACGACATCGTGCACGACAACCAATGCCTCTCGTACGGCATACTGGGTCTCCCCCGCCTCGGTTTTCCCACTGTGGCGACCATCCATCACCCGATCACCGTCGACAGGGATGTGGAAATCAGTTCTGCCAGCTCCCTGATACAAAAAATCAGGGCACGGAGGTGGTATTCCTTCCTCGGCATGCAGAAGCGGGTCTCGCGCCGTCTCTCCCATATCATCACCGTCTCGGAATGTTCAAAGAGGGATATCAGCAAGGATTTCAGGACATCAAGCCGCAAGTTCCGGGTTGTTCCCAACGGGATCAATACGGACTTCTTCTATCCTCTCCCTCATGTACAGCGCTGCGACGATCAGATACTGGTAACCAGCAGCGCGGATACTCCCCTCAAGGGGCTCAGATACCTCCTCGAGGCGGTCGCATCAATAAAGAAGAAGAGAAAGATAGGGCTTACCGTGGTGGGGACACCGAAGAAAAACGGGGTTATAGAGGGCCTTGTCAGAAAGCTCGGCATACGGGACTGCGTCAGGTTTACGGGGCGCATCGAGTATGAAGACTTCGCCTCCCACTATGCCCGGGCCACAATGGCCGTTATCCCCTCTCTGTACGAGGGTTTCGGGATGCCGGCCGGAGAGGCCATGGCCTGCGGCGTGCCGGTCATAAGCACGGTGGGGGGAGCCCTGCCCGAGGTGGTGGGGGATGCGGGTATCCTCGTGCCGACCGCGGACAGCAGGGCTCTGGAGGAGGCAATGGTCTCACTTCTGGATAACCCTGACCGGCGCCGCCGGCTGGGAGAGGCGGGGCTCAGGCGCGTAAAGGCCTCTTTTACGTGGAGGCACGCGGCC
>CAZNBR010000168.1:0-5250 GCA_964571315.1 uncultured Syntrophaceae bacterium | reverse complement strand
ATAATTTCGTTAACGCATTTATCCCCTTTAGTGGGACTTATCCCGTTTATCGGGGGTAAGGAAAGTTTTTGATTTTGTGCGCTTGCTATTCAATCCGCATTTTGTACCAGCGCTTTTTCTTTTTCTATTCCCCTTTGCTTTTTTCTTCCAGCTCTGTCATACGCTTTTTAATGCCTTCCAGGGAATCCTCAAGATATTCCGCCTGGCCTTTCAGCGCGTTCAGTTCGTCTTCTTTTGAAAATCCCGCAGCATATCCCGCAGCATATGGAGTATAGGGGGCCGGGGAATATGGCATATTGTACGGCATATCCCCTCCGTAAGCCGGATAACCATAGGCAGTACGCTGCCATCCCGGCAGACCAGTTGCGTAAAACCAGTTACGCCGTCCTCTTCCACCGCCGCGGCCTTGTCCGAATCCCCTTCCAAAGGCGAATCCGGCATAACCCGGTGCGGGATAACCTGCGCAGTAACCGGCTCCTCTACCTGTCATTGGTCCCATCCCTGCGGGGCCTGTTCTATCTCCACCTGGCATGATCCATACCTCCTTATTATTTAGGTTAGTTAGGCTGAAGGCCAAACAAACCTGAGTATAATACTTAGCGATTACGACCTCGGCCCACTCCACGGCCTTGGCCTTGTCCCATTCCACGGCCCTGTCCGGATCGGCCAAACCCTAAACCTCTTCCCAGCCTGCGAAAGAATCCAACATTTTCTTCAGGAACGGGCATTTCTTCTGTCCCTGTTCCACAGGGTCCAAGGCCACGACCTGTTTTTGGTCCCTGTCCCTGCGGACCGGTTCTATCTCCTCTCGGCATATCAATCACCTCCTTTGTAACGGCACAGTCTCAGACCCAGTGCCCCTCAATGGTCGCTTCGCTTGTCTCCGGAAGATTTCCTTCCTCCCATTCGTCAAGGGCCTGCCGAACCGTGACATCCCCTTTGACGATATATATCTTGACAGAGGCGGCGTTCAAGGTCCTGAAGGCCTTGGGCCCGACGTTTCCGGTCAGGAGGGCCTCGGCTCCCAGGTTTGACACATTCTGTGCGGCCTGTATTCCCGCGCCCTGCGCCGCGTTTACGTTCTGCTCGTTAGAATGGGCCTCAAAGGTGCCCATCTCCGTGTCAACGAGGACAAACCACTTTGCCCTGCCGAAGCCCTTGTCTATCTTGCTTTCAAGATCTGTCCCGTACGATGTGATCACGATCTTCATATGTTCCATCCTTTCTTGTTCCTGCCCGGGCCTGAAAAGTCGCCGCGGTTCCTGTGCCCCACCCTTTTCCCGGGACCGTATCCCCGCCGGCACCCCGGAAGAATGAATCCCGGCTCAAGCAGCTGCCCTGAAAAATAGGCATTGAGCACATCATCCGCCCGTCCTCGCAGGAAGGGGATGATCTCTATCCCCGCCGCCCTGATCATGCGATCCAGGGGCCGTGAAACCGCCCCGCAGAGGAGCACCCGTATGCCGAGTTCCCTCAGCCGTGCTACTTTCTCCGCCATGGCGGTTCCGGCGAGATCGACCGTGGACCGGCCGTGTACAGTCCCCGATTCACAATCAGCGATTAGCAGGCAATCGGCGAAATCCAGGACCGTTGAAACACAGTCATTCCACACCGGCATGGCAACCTTCATACTTTCAAACCCCTTTGCAGTATAGGTGCATCTACAAATACCGTGCCACGAGACAGGTCGTCGGGGTAAAGCAAAAAGCTTAATTATTACAGATTATTATGGAGAAGGGTGTCATGGAGGGTTTGTCGGAGAGTCGCAAAGAAGCTACCTTTATCCCTGGTGTGAGTCGCACATACGCGACTTATGGGTGTGTCTGCCCGATGTGCTGTATTCGTGATGGGGGGGTGTCACGACTGCCGCTTGTCCGGTATCTCCAGGCCCAGGGATTTGATCTTCCGAAAGAGGGTGCTTTTGTGGATGCCCAGTTCCCGGGCGGTCTGCAGACGGTTCCAGCCGTTTTTCCTCAGCGCGTTTGTCAGGAAGGCGGCCTCCACATCCTTGAAGGTTGTCATATCGGTACCTCCCGCATCATCAGTGGCGCCGGGTCCGCAGACCGGTTCGGGGAGGTGGGAAGGCATGATCATCTTCGATTTGCACAGTATGAAGGACCGCTCGATGATATTCTCCAGCTCCCGTATGTTGCCGGGATAGTCGTAGGCCATCAGACACGCGAGAGCCTCGTCGGTGATTCCTTCGATGGCCTTGTTCTGGATAGAGCAGAAGGTTTTGATGAAGTGGTCGACCAGGAGGGGGATGTCCTCTTTTCTCTCACGCAGGGGTGGAAGTTCCAGCCTCATTACGTTGATGCGGTAGTAGAGGTCTTCTCTGAATTTCCCCTGCCGTACCATCTCGAAAAGGTCGCGGTTCGTGGCGGCAATGATGCGGACATCAGCCCGCTCGCTTTTCACCGATCCGAGGGGTTCGTAGGTCTTCTCCTGCAGTACGCGCAGCAGGCGGGCCTGCAGGGCCGGCGAGATATCACCTATTTCGTCCAGGAATATCGTGCTCCTCTCGGCGAGCTTGAAGCGCCCCGGCTTGTCCCGCTTCGCGTCCGTGAACGCCCCCGCCTTGTACCCGAAGAGTTCCGATTCCAGTAGTGTGTCGGGCATGGCCCCGCAGTTGACGATGACGGGGGACCTGCTTTTCCTGGGGCTCAGGTTGTGTATCGCCCGCGCGAACAGTTCCTTCCCCGTTCCGCTTTCCCCTTCGATCAGGACCGTGCTCAGACTGTCCGCCACATCGGGAAGGATATCGAACAGCTCATACATCCGGTGATTTTTCGATATGATATCCTCGAAGGTATACTTCTGCTCGATCTTCTTGCGCAGTTTTTCGACGAGGCTGATATCCCTGAAGGTCTCCACGGCGCCGATGGTCCTGCCGTCCGCGTCTCTCAGGAGGGCGGTGGATATGCTGATGGCGGCATGCTCCCCTTCGGCGTTTATGATGGTGACGACCCGATCCCTCAGGGGCTCTCCCGTCGCGAAGGTCTGTCTGAGGGCGCAGTTTCCCTCGCAGATGTCGGCCTTGAGGACGTCCTTGCACAACTGGCCGATGGCATCGGCGCGCGGCACGCCCGTTATCTCTTCGGCTGCCCTGTTGAACGACGTGATGCGCCAGTCGTGGTCCACCGTAAAGACGCCGTCGGTTATCGAATCAAGAATGATATCCTGCCCTGTGATTTCGCTCATAAGTATTGAAACTCGCTGTTTTTCAAAAGACGGAACAAATCGGTACCCAAAAACTACTACATCGGCGGTCACATACACAAGAAGATATTTGCAGATCGCATCGGCAGACGGCGGTTTGGTCGTAATGTGCAACGTATCCGCTTACGGAACAGGCTTCGGGCGGGGGGATTGCACCAGCGCCTTGATCGATGTTGCTGATGATTGTATTATTGCCGCCCGGAAGCAGGGAAGGGGCAGAGCAAAACAGGGGATATCCATGAAAAGTCGAGAGGGAAACGGATCAGATTCACCTTTCTTTTTTCGGGATATCCCCTGATTTTCTGGTTTGGAAGTTATTAATAGCCCACTCGCTGTGAAACCCTATTTTGGTATCGCCAGGGCGATGAATCCGGAATTCCCCCGACGAAGCAGCAACTGGACCTCTTTACCCTCATCCACTCTTTTCACTTCTTCACGATAATCGCCAACGCTCTTGACCTTGACACGATTGACCGCCACGACAATGTCTCCCTGACGCACACCGGCTTTTTCGGCCTTACTCCCTTGCGTTACTTCCAGGACAACGACCCCTTGTATGCCTTCACCATACCCAAAATGGTTTGCGATTTCCGGGGACATATCGGAGGCCTTGATTCCAAGATTATCACTTTCCTTCATCGGTGTTTTCGCGACTATCTCTTCATCGGTCCGTTTTGCTACTTCAACAGAGATATTTTTGGTTTTGCCGTTTCGCAGGACTGTTATCCGGATACGTTTTCCGACGGAAAGATTTGCTATCATCCCGGAGAGTACGCGGCCTGAATCGATCTCCTTTCCATCAGCGGAGACAATCACGTCTTCGACCTTGATGCCTCCCTTATCGGCGGGACTATTCTCATAGACCTCCGTGACAAGTGCACCCTTTCTGTCTTTAATGCCGTAGTAGGTTCCCAGCTCTTCCGTCAGATCCTGGATGCCCACACCCAGCCAGGCACGCGTGACTTCGCCGTTGTTTTTCAGCTGTTCAACGATTCCCTGGACGAGATTGACGGGAATAGCGAATCCGATCCCCTGTCCCCCGGGAACGATTGCCGTATTGATGCCGATTACCTCCCCCTTCATGTTGATGAGAGGCCCGCCGCTGTTTCCCGGATTGATCGAAGCGTCTGTCTGGATGAAATCATCGTAGGGGCCCGCGCCGATGACACGTCCCTTTGCGCTGACTATCCCGGCCGTCACCGTCTGCTCCAGTCCGAAGGGGCTGCCGATCGCAACAACCCACTCGCCTACTGAGAGCGCGTTGGAATCGCCCATGGCAAGCGGTTTAAGATCATTTGAATGGTCTATCTTCAGGAGGGCCACATCTGTTTTGGGATCCCTGCCGATCAGCTCCGCTTTATATTCCTTCTTGTTGCTCAATGTAACGATTATCGTGTCGGCTCCTTCAATGACATGATTATTCGTCACAATATGCCCGCTGCCGTCTATGATAAACCCCGAACCCAGACCACGCTGTTTGGGGGCGGGGCCGTTATCTCCGCGGGGGAGAGGGCCGAAGAAATCCCCAAAGGGGTTTCTTCCCCCGAAGGGGTTCCTGGGTGAGAAATGGGATATTTCTTCTGTTGGCTTTACGGTTTTTTCGACACGGATGTTTACCACGCCGCCCTTCACCTGCTTCGCGAGGGTGCTGAAATTAGCCGGGACGAGGTAGCTCCCCGTATCCTGCGACGCAGCCGAGAGTTGCGTGACAGCGCCGGCAAAAAGCCCCACCGAGAAAATTACGGCGACGACAATTGCCATTTTCCTGAACGATTTCATATTGTACCTCCCTGTATGCATTGTTTTAAGCCGGACGAGTGGTTGTTTTCGTCTTCGGCCTTACGATACACACGGAAGTTAACGACAAGATGATCTGAAGATTACCAATTTGTAATGTGGGGGATACCGGTACAGATAAAATGACAACAACCGTGATATGGTTGCAACACGTGCAAACATATCAAAATCCATCGCAGATCAGTAATTTCCGGTTAGGTTTTTGCATGTGAATAAGTTATAAAATCAGTACAT
>CAZNBR010000167.1:0-5322 GCA_964571315.1 uncultured Syntrophaceae bacterium | reverse complement strand
AACGTTACCTAAAATCTCTCCCCCTTCGGTAACATTTATTTATGAGGCAACTGGTTGATAAGAAGACAGAGCCGTTCCTATAGTTCGCCACGCAGCTCGGCAAATTCCCTGAGCAGTTTTTCTTCCTTTTTGCTCAGACCAGCCGGCATCTCTACCACAGCCTGAACAAGCTGATCCCCTCTTCCGAACCCACGGAGATGCGGGATCCCCTTGCCTCTCAGTTTAAATACTTTGCCGTGGGGGGTATTCTTGGGTATTTTCATCCGTTCCACGCCCTCCAGCGTGGGAACCTCGATAGTTCCGCCAAGGACGGCCCGGGTCATGGGGATGTTGATGCGACATACGATATCGTTTCCATCCCTTTCAAAAAATTCATGCGGTTCAATGTATATAAAAACGTACAGATCTCCCCTGGGCCCGCCGAATGCTCCCTCTTCACCCTCCCCTCGGAGCCTCAGACGCGAACCGGTCTCCACGCCCGGTGGTATCTTCAGCTGTATGGATTTTCTCAATTTCGTTTTCCCTGTCCCGCGACAGGCTTTGCAGGGATCCTCTATTATTTGTCCGGTACCGTGACATTGAGGGCAGGCGGAACTGATGCTGAAAAAACCGCTTGACCTGGTTACCTGTCCCGAACCCCGGCACGTCGGGCATACCGAGGGTTGTGTCCCAGGCGCAGCACCGCTGCCCCCGCATTTCTTGCAGCCTTCGAGCCTCTCTGTCTCTATTTCCGGTGCCGCCCCGAATGCCGCATCCATAAAAGAGATCTTCAGGTTATAGCGGAGATCAGCCCCCTGCCGGGCTGCCGTTCGTGAACGTGACCTGCCGGTCTCGAATCCGAAGATACCTTCAAATATGTCGCCGAAGCTCGAAAAGATATCCTCGAACCCCGAAAATCCCTGGAAGCCGTTTCCCCGGAGCCCCTCGTGACCAAACCGGTTGTAGATCTCCCTTTTTCTCGGATCGGACAGGACTTCGTAAGCCTCGGCTGCCTCCTTGAATTTTTCCTCGGCCTCCCTGTTCCCCGGATTTCTGTCCGGGTGGTATTTCAAGGCCATCTTTCGGTAGGATGCTTTTAATTCGTCGGCTGAGGCGTTTTTACCCGCGTCAAGGGTTGAGTAGTAATCATTTTTCATGATCTATGGTATGGATTCCCGTTCGATGGATGAATTTACTGTTCGCACGGACCTACCGTGGGGTATAAGAACGGCGTGTATAAGATAGCGACTCTCTGCCGGCATGTCAAGCAGAGTGCCCTTAAAAAGTCTCACCCTACGATGCGCCTCAGGGCCTCTTTGTATTTTTCCATCGTTCCCGTTATGACATCGTCCGGGAGGTGCGGGGCGGGCGGTTTTCTGTCCCACTGTATGGAGAGGAGATAGTCTCTCAGGAACTGCTTGTCAAAACTTTTCTGGGGACGGCCCTCCTTGAAATCATCTTCAGGCCAGAACCGTGATGAATCGGGCGTCAGGAGTTCATCTATCAGTATCAGTTCACCGTCGACGGTTCCAAATTCCATCTTGGTGTCCGCGATGATGATGCCTCCTTTCCCGGCAATCGTCCGTGCCCTGTTGTAGATCCTCATACTGATGTCGATAACCCTCTCCGTCATATCGCGGCCGATCAGATCCTCCATCTCCCCCCGTGTCATGGGGGCATCGTGCTGCCCCGCTGCGGCCTTGGTCGAAGGCGTGAAGATGGGCTCCGGAAGCCGCGCCGATTCTTTCAGGCCCGGCGGGAGGCGCACCCCCGAAACAGCCCCTTCGGCGCAGTAATCATTCCATCCCAAGCCGCTGAGGTATCCCCGTACAACGCATTCCACCGGAAGGCCGATCGCCTTTCTGACCAGCATGCTCCTCCCCTCCAACATCTCTTTATAGGGGGCGCATTCTTCGGGGAACTCATTCACATCCGTCGTGATCAGGTGGTTTGCGATGATGTCTTCCATCTCGCGGAACCAGAAGATGGACATCTGCGTCAGAATTTTTCCTTTCTCGGGGACGGGATCGGCCATAATGACGTCAAAGGCGGATATCCTGTCCGTTGTGACGATAAGGAGGCTGTCCTCCACCTCGTATACATCCCGCACCTTGCCCCTGCTGAAGAGCTTCAATCGTTCGAATTCAGTGGTGATAACGGCATTATGTTTCATAGGGAACCCCCCCCTTTTTATTTCAGAAACGGGTTGTTCTCTCTTTCGTTTTTTATGGTGGATGTCGGCATCCTCCCGTAGTTGTGCCCCGGCAAAACAACGGTTTCATCGGGGAGGGTCAGAAGTCTCTTCATGATCGACTCGTGCATGGTATTCCACGATCCGCCCGGGAGGTCTGTTCTCCCCAGGCCCTCGACAAACAGGGTGTCTCCGGTAAAGACGTACCCGGGTGTATAGAGCGACATGCCGCCGGGGGAGTGACCGGGGGTATGTATGGCTTGCAGAGCGACCTTTCCGATGGTAATGCTCTCGCCATCCTGTACGGTCCTGTCCGCAGGGGGGGAGAGTTTGGCACCGAACATGCGCAGTACCATGGAGGGGGTGGAGACAAGCATATCGGCATCGTCTCCGTGGATGATGATGTCCGCTCCCGTTCGCTCCTTCATGGCGGCGTTCCCGGAGGTGTGATCGACATGGCCGTGGGTGTTTACGATATATCTAATGGTGATACCCGCGGCGGCCGCCTCCGACAGGATGCGCTCAATATCCGCGGCAGGGTCGATCACCAATCCCTCTCCGCTTTCCCTGTCACCCACGATATAGGCGAATACCGCCATATGTCCCACCTGCATCTGTTTCAAAAACATCCGTATCCATCCTTTCGAGCATTTCTTTAAAGGGCCTTGCTATATTTTTTTTGATATAAAGTCAATCTATTTCAGGTATTCGCTCATCGTTGGGTGAACGGTCCGCACACGGAATATCACCGTTGACTGATCGTCGAGGGCCACGATCCTGCAGGTATTGCTTCTGTCGATTATTCCCGCGGCACGGTTTTCTCCGCTTTAAATTTCCTGCAACCCGTGGTACGATTCCTCAACGAAAGGGGGTGATATGGCATGCCGGAACAGGGCCTGTATCTCAGGGTAAAATATACAGATAACTCATATGATTATATAACCGGGACGATGCTCGACAAGCTGATACGTGAGCATAAGATCAGGCGGTTTTATCGCTACTCCGCGGAGAGGTGGGTCACCGTCGGTGTTGATCCCATACGGGGGACGGGTGGCATCTATGCCGGTCCGGACAGGAGAAAGATGACCTAGCCCTCTGCCTCCCTTCAGGAACCGGTGTCTTCTGAAGGGTCTCCCTGCAATCCTATCTCGCCGGCCACCTCACGCATACCGTTGATGGTGTCTTCAATCAGTTCACCGACCTCAACGCCCAGCATCTCAGCTCCTTTTTGAATGATCGACCGGTCCACGCCTGCGGCGAACGCCGGAGATTTCCATTTCTTCCTGACCGATTTTACGCTCATGTCCATGACGCTTCTGGAAGGCCGTACCATGGCGTTGGCCGTGACGAGCCCCGTCAATTCGTCGATCGCGTAAAGCGTTTTTTCCAGGGTGCTCTCCGGTTCAACGTCTGAGCATATCCCCCATCCATGGGATACGACGGCCCGTATATATGCATCCGGCCAGCCGAGTTCTTCGAGGATTTTCCGTGTCATGGTGCAGTGCTGATCCGAAAAGCGTTCATAATCCAGGTCGTGAACGAGACCGATAATCCCCCATTCGTCTTCATCTTCGCCCCGCTTCCGCGCGCAATAGCGCATAACGCCCTCCACCGCATAGGCGTGCTTGAGCAGGCTGTCACTCTTGTTGTACTGGTGCAGGAGTGCGAGGGCCTCCTCGCGGGTCGGTCTGTGCGTTGTCATGGTTTAGTCTCCTTTCCTCTTGAGTGCGGCCCCGAAGAAGCCATCCGCTCCGTGGCGGGGGGGGAATGTCCTGAAGATCCCGGTCCCGTCCAGCATCTCGGCAGGCACGGTGGCGGGGTGTATACATCCAAAATCAGGATGGGCGGCCAGAAATTCCCCGATGACCGTTTCGTTCTCCGCGGATGAGATGGTGCAGGTACTGTACACTATGGTTCCCCCCTTCTTCAAGTAGGCAACCGAGCGGTTCAGGAGCTCCTTCTGGAGGGGGGGGAATGCGCTGAGACCCTCGGGAGTGGTATTCCATCTGATTTCTGGATTTCTCCTCAACGTCCCCAGCCCCGAGCAGGGGACATCCACAAGGACCCGGTCAAACCGTTCGCGCAGCTCCTCCGGCGGGCCCTGCGTCGCATCGTACGCGATCGGTTCGATAATCGTTGCGCTCAGCCTGCGGGACAGGAGACGCGAGGGTTCGATCTTTTTGCGGCTGATATCCATTGCGACGATCCTGCCGCTGTTGCGCATCAATTGGGCGAGGTGCGTCGTTTTGATCCCCACACCGGCGCACAGATCCAACACCATCTCCCCCGGTTTCGGATCCACAAGGAGGGAGATAAGCTGGGAAGCCTCGTCCTGTATCTGCATCTGCCCCTCTTTGTACAGCGGCATCTCCCCCACGAATCCCGGAATATCGGAGAGCACGATGCCGTCGGGTGAGTAGCGTGAGGGGGCCGCCCCGCAGCCCGACTCCTCGAGCCGGGCGATCAGGTCGGACCGGGTGGTCTTCAGACGGTTTGCCCTGACCGTCAGGGGGGGTATCTCATTGTCGCTTTCACACAGCGCACGCGTCTCTTCAATACCAAGCTCCTCTGCCCACATCCGCACCAGCCATAACGGGTGCGAGTGAACCACCGAGATGTGAGACAGCGGATCTTCATCAAAGGAGGGATATGATATCGTGTCCATCCTCCGTGCGGTGTTTCTCAGAACGGCATTAACCAGGTTTGAACGTCCGGGATACCGTCTCTTCGCCATCTCGACGGCTTCGTTTGTCGCGGCATATGCGGGCACCCTGTCCGCACACATCAGCTGGTAGAGGGCCACTCTCAGAATATTGCGTATCCCCGGTTCCATACTTTCGAAGTCACCCGTGTATACCTTGCGTATAATCCAGTCCAGGTGACCTCGAAGGCGCAACGTCCCGTAGACAAGCTGCGTCAGAAGCCCCCTGTCCTGTGGAGTGGGGAGGGTGACTCGTGAAAGGAACGCATCAAGGAGGGGCTGCGCAAAGCCCCCCCCCTCGACCCTGTCCAGGATCTGAACCGCTAGATTGCGTGGGGTGTCCTTCATTACGGGAGGTCTTTTATTCGAGGATGTCATCCGTTGCCAGGGGGTGCCCTCTCAGGAAATCTTCAATCAGCATTCGTTTTTTACCTTCAAGCTGCACGTCTTT
>CAZNBR010000166.1:0-5373 GCA_964571315.1 uncultured Syntrophaceae bacterium | reverse complement strand
CAATATACTACAAACAATTCTATATGTAAATGTTTTTATGAATCGCTATACTAGTATATTCAATTTTTGTTTGTTTCAGGAAGATATCTGTGACGGAAGACATACAATTGCATTGCTGCAATGTATTGCATATGCACGAAGCAATGTACGTTTCAAAACAACCAACCTACTGATTACGAATCAGACAGTCTTCAGAACCAGGTGGTCCAGCGGAAACCGGGGCCGCCGGGGGGGTGACTGCGCGGGATAGCCGACGGGAAGAAGCACGACGATCTGGGTGTCCTCGTCGAGCTCCAGGATCTCCCGCACCCTCTCCTTGTCGAACCTTCCGATCCAGCAGCTTCCCAAACCGAGATCGACGGCCCGCAGGACCATGTGCTCGATCGCGATGGCCGCATTCATCGAAAGATAGGCCCGGGCCGCAAAATCGTCCATCTGCGCAGCTGTATAGGCCTCCGAATCGGTCGAATCCATCTCGACATCGTTGAAGACTCCCGCCTCCAGGAGCTCTCCGACACGCGCATCCCGCGTCGACAGGGACGTTCGGTCGGCGCAGCAGACGAAGATAACGGGGGCCCGGGTGATGAATTTGTACGGCGTGCAGGTGCCCAGTTTCTCTCTCATGGCGGGGGATTTCACGACGACGAACCGGGCCGGCTGGATATTCGATCCCGAAGGGGCCAGACGGGCCGCGCTGAGAAGCTCCTCGATCATCGCGTCCGTGATCGGGTCCTCTTTGAATTTTCGTATACTGCGCCGCTGTTCAATGACCTGTGTGAGTTTCATGTGTTTCCTTTTTTCTGATAGGAGCAACACCCGGCTCGTGCATGGGTGCTGTCCCTGAGAGTCCTCCTAGAAGCTGCTCGGGGGAATGATTCCCGCCGCCACCTTCGCCATCATCTCATACTGTTTCAGGGGCGATTCGGCCAGGATCATCATTTTCTGTGCCGCCATCGAGCCCTCGGCGTGGACCGTCGTCACCTCGTGGAAGGCCGACTCGTGCGAACAGACGTGTCGCATCGTCTCGTGGATCATCTGCATCCGCTCCAGGGTGCTGTATTTCTCGTTCCCGCCCAGATAGTGCTCGAGGTAGCCGTGGATATCGGGATTGTCCCAGTCTCTCTTGTCCGGGGTGGTCGCGATGATCCCCCCGCCGATGTCCTGTATCAGTTCGACAAAGGCGTGGTACTTGCTGGCGAAATGGAGCTTGGCCATATTCGCGATCAGGGGATTGGGGACGGCGATGTCGCCGTACATGACGGGATTCTGCGCCGCCGCGTTGGCCAGGGCGCGGAGCGTCTCCACATAAGCAGCGATGTCAGCCAGCTTGTCCCGGATGTGTCCCACCTTGCCCAACCCGTTATAGTTGGCCATGGCGACCGCGCAGCCGGCCATCACCTCGACAGCGGGGACCTTGTAGCTGATCGCCGTGAAGCGATGGAAGGTCGCGAAGGTATAGGCCAGGAGCATGGAAAACTGCCACTCGCCGCACATGAAGACCCGCTCCCAGGGGACGAAGACGTTGTCGAAGACGATCATGGCCTCCGTTAGCTCCCTGACCGGGCGGTCGGCGTGAAACTCCCGATCCGACCAGGCGCCGCGTCCGCCGCGACAGATAAAGGTTACCCCTTCCGTGTTGGCCGGTATGGCAAAGCTGACCGCGTAGTCGGCCTCGTTCTCCCGCATCTGCCGGGTGGGGACGACGACGATCTCGTTCGCCGCCGGGGCGCTGGTGATGTGGATCTTGGCCCCCTTGACGACGATGCCGTCCTTGTTTTTATCGACCACGTGGAGATAGTAATCGGGGTGCTTCTGTTTGGCAGGCTCTTTCGACCGGTCCCCCTTGACGCAGGTCACGGCGCCGCAGGTATGGAGGTCGTTTTTGCGCAGGTGCTCGAGGAAGTTTTTCGCGTTCTGCTGGTATTCCTTTTTCCCCATCTGACCGGCGACGACAAAGGCCGCGTTGAGACAGTCGGTCCCGATGTCTTTCCCGAAGGGGAGGCCCCCGATGAGCTGGATGGAGCGCTGGATCATCTTTGTCCGGTTCACCAGGTCTTCCGTACTGCCCGGTGTGATGAAAAGCCGGTTGATCGGCTCCCCCGTTTCGGGATGGGGCGCCACGAACAGGTTTTTCACCTCGGGGTCCTTTGACGCGGTCAGCTCATACCCGGCGCCGATCGTGTCGCAGGTAATCCCCAGGATCGGGTGGGTGGTGATGTCCTCGACCTTTTCCCCGCTGAGGTAAACGCGTCTCCCGTCCCTCAAACTTTTCTTGTACTCTTCAACGCTTCGAATTCCCATGAGTTTCCCTCCTTTATTTTTTAATCCGGCTGCTAATGTCGCGTCAAACAAGAGATGTCATTTCGACCACAGGGAGAAATCCAGGATTCCTCAGCCGTGGAGACTCCTTCGAAATGATAGGGTATTGTTGACACGACACGATCATGCCGCGAATTTCAAACGTATTTCCCCCATGCAGGGTGCCCAGGCAGATCTTCGGTCATAACGGCACCCTCATTGCCAACTATTTGACCACGTGTTGTTGCAATATGCAAATCATTTGCGTCTCAATATGCGTGGCCGCTTATGGCGCACCACCTATTGCCGTGGTCTCCTCCACGGGAAAAACATCGGTGTCTTCTCTTTATATTCGAGGTATTTCGGGCCGAGCCGCATCTCGAGCTCCGGTTCTTCAATTGTTTTCAGTTCCATGACGTTGATCATGATGAAAAGGGGCGTAAAGATGAAAAAGAGCGAGACGGACCTGAAGGCCAGGCCGAGGCCGAAGAGGAAGATGAAGAGGCCGCTGAGCATCGGATTGCGGATGTACGCGTAGGGGCCGGAGGTGACCAACTCGGGGGGTGGATTGAAGGGAACGGGGGTCCCCTTCAACCGCATGAAATGCAGAGCGGACCAGAAGTACAGAAAGAGACCGAGGAAGATGACCGGGATCGACAGAACGGCGCTTATCGAAGGGGGAAGAAGACCGGGAAACCCGAATAGATGATCTGCCGGGAATGACAGGATGACAAAGAGTGACGCGAACAGGAAGTAGGAGAGTGCGACGATCGGTGTGATGAGCAGCCGGACCTTCCTGCTCCCCGTTGCTGTCCTGTATATGAGGTGTATCGATCTGTCTTTCAGACTCACAGGAGCCTCCTCGCCCGATAAAAGGGAATCGCGCAACGGGCACGTGTGGAAGGGGTGATCCTGTTGGGAGTGCGGGATGTCAGGAAGGAGCCCGCCATCAGAAAGAGAAGAGGGCCTGCCCTGGCGGCAGACCCTCCACGATCCCGGTTGAGTGCTTTACGGCATAGGTTTTAATTCAACGCGCCTGTTGAGGGCCCGCCCTTCCTTCGTTTCATTGGTTGCGGCCGGTCTGCCCTCTCCGAAGCCCTGTGAGGTCAGCCGTCCAGTCCTGATCCCGGCGGATACCAGGTATTCCATGACCGCCCGGGCGCGTCTCTCGGAGAGCCCCTGGTTCCACGCGTCGGAACCGACGCGGTCCGTGTGCCCCTCGATAGCGAACCGCATGGAGGGGTTGCTGTTCATGACCACCGCCACCTCATCCAGGATCGGTCGCCCCTCCGGTTTGATGATCGATTTGTCGAAATCGAACAGGACGTCCCCCAGGACCCAGCATCCCCTCTTGTCCACGCGGGCGCGTGCCGGCGTGCCGGGACATTCGTCGGTATCGTCGTAGACGCCGTCACCGTCGCTGTCTTTGGGCTCCGGTTTCGGGGCGGGAGCGGGCTCCGGTTTCGGAGCTGGTTTTGGAGTTGGTGCTGGTTCCGGTGCGGGTGCAGGTGCAGGTGCCGGGGAGGGAGCCGGTTTCGGGGCCACAGCGGCAACTTCCTTTTCTCCGCCGAAGAAAAACGTAAGTCCCGCGGTGTAGAGGAGATTGTGGTGCGTTGAATCAAAGGATATGACGTGCCTCACATCGCCGCGCAGGGCAATGTTTTCGGTCAGAAAGTACTTCACGCCCGCCCCGTAGTTGACCAGGGCGTCCTCGTCACTGTTCGCACCGGCGGGATTGAAATTAATCCCCCCCACGCCGGCGGCAAGATAGGGGACGAACCGGTCGGTGACGTTGAAGTGATAGAGAGCGTCCAGCCGGCCCAGGGAGACGTTCATATCCCTGTCGCCGGTGTCATATTCCGTGCTGATGTAGTTGAAGGCCGCTTCCACCCCCCACCGCTCGGTCAGGTTGTACCCGATCCCGAGGCCGTACGTGAGATCGTTATCCAGGTCCTGGTTTCCCTCGAACACGTACCCGCCGATCATGGGGGTTATGCTCCCCGCGCCGGCTCTCATCTGCGCCGAGGCGCCGCCGGCAAGAAAAAGAAATAACACGCACGATACAACAGTTATTAATACGTTAGATTTCTTCATGAATCCACCTCCTTATGGGTCCGGGTATTCATGGTCCGGGAAAAAATTGGTAAGATAAAAAAATTATGGAGTACCTCCCCCTGTCACCGATGCGATCATTTGAGTTCTTTGTAATGATGAGAAGCCCTTAAGGATATTTAATAGCACCAGGAACAACAAAACGCAAGCCCTGATGCCTGCCCCCTCAAAGTGAATACTGTCCCTCAAACGATATGCCCCGGCGAGGCGTATGTCGGATCCGGGAAGACCCCTGATTGATTCCGGAAACATCTCTGACATAAAGCCAAAGTCCCTCCATGCGCCGGCATGCTGTTCCCAATGAGCAGACGGCTATTTACTGCCTGCCTCTCTCCTTCGGCAGGTAATCCTCTCTCACCGGGGAAAAAACCTCGACGGCCACCGAGTCTTCAAGTATTTCGGCGCCATGCTCAACATTGCTCCCGATACACCAGCTGTCGCCGGGCATCACGTCATGTTTCTCCGGGCCGATTGATAGGCGGATATGTCCGCTCACGAGGTACCCGGTCTGCTCATGGGGGTGGTCATGCCGCGGCAACACGCTCCCCTTTTTCAGCAGGAATTCGGCCATCAGGGTTCTCTCCCCATACACCGTCGTTTTGAGTTCGATCCCCGGAATGGCGGGGGTGTATCCATCTTCAGTGCGCTTCTGAAACATCTTCGATTTCCTTTCTCTCCTTATGGCTTCCCGGGGTGACCGGTTACCGTTCCTCCAGCGTTTCGACGAGCAACCGGTACTTCTCGTGTATCATCTTCCGGTCAAACTCCCGGAACTCGGCGAGCATGGCCTGCTCTTCCTGGTCGGAGAAGTACTCCCTGGACGAAGGGAAGAAAACCTTGTCTTCCTTCTCGATGTGCCTCGGGTAGAAGTCCGTGAGCGTGCGGAGACCGGCCGCGACGGCATCCGCGGCGGATGTGTCGCCGCCGCGGTAGCGGGTATTGGCTTTGACGAGTTCTTTCACC
>CAZNBR010000165.1:0-5374 GCA_964571315.1 uncultured Syntrophaceae bacterium | reverse complement strand
TTCATGGCGAACACTCGATCGGAAATCCCCATGATCATGTTCATGTCATGCTCTATCAGGAGAATCGTCACTTTGTAATCTTCCTGAATATCCTTTATCCAGATGGTCAGGTCGTCCTTTTCCTCCGTGTTCATTCCGGCGGAGGGTTCGTCGAGAAGCATCACTTTCGGTTCAAGCGCCAGGGCTCGGCCCACCTCGACAAGCTTGCGTTTTCCGTAGGCAAGGCTTCCCACGAACTGGTCCCGCACGGACTGAAGTTCCAGGAAATCGATGATTTCTTCTACCTTTTCCCGGTGTTCCACTTCCTCCCGGGCAGCACGCGACCACTTACCGAACATGAACGCACCACCGAACACCCCCGTCTTCATGTGAATATGCCGACCAAGCATGAGATTGTCCATGACGGTGGCATTCGCGAAGAGTTCGATGTTCTGGAAGGTTCGAGCGATACCCCGCTTGGCGATACGGTCGGGGGTTTTCCCCACCATGTTCTCGCCTTCCATGAAAACAGCACCTTTATCGGGTCGATAGATGCCGCTTATCAGGTTGAAAATGGTCGTCTTCCCCGAACCGTTGGGCCCAATAATGGAAAAGATTTCATTCTCCTCGACATCGAAGCTGATGTCGTTGACCGCCTTTAACCCGCCAAAACTGATGCTCAAGTTTTTGATGCTGAAATAGGCCATGGAATATCAGTCCCTCTTTCTCGAATCCAGCGTTATCATCAGAGCATGCCGGCTTATCAACTGACACTTCACTTCAGGATTCAGTTCACACCGGGGGGATGATCCGGAGTGCCTCCCCCCCGGCACATCTCCACCATACTCTCATACTCTGTCAAGAACCGTGAACCCGGCGGGATCCGTTTCCGATCCCGTCGAATCCACCGATGTCAAAAGTCGATTCACTTCCTGATCAACGAGTTTTCTGTCCAGTCCATGACGACTATCGTTTCTCCCTTGGGACCGCACTGCCAGACCTGAAGCTGCCGGGGAGGAAGATGGCTGTCCTTTGTCCAGGTCAGGATAGGACCGACTCCCTGACGCTTCGTGACAGAATTGAGCGCGTCCCTCACCGCCTCCTTGCTCAGATCTCGTCCTGCCGCCTCCAACGCCCACACCAGCGGCTCTGCCACCACCACGCCGGCCAGGTAGAAAATGCCCCACCGCTCCTTCGGAGCCAGCCGCTTCGCCGCATCGCGGTACTTGTTCATGAGAGGCATGTCCGCGTCAATGGGAGGGGTAAAGGCCCCCGTCATGACCCCTTCGCTGGCCCAAAGGCCGTCGGTGATATGGCTCATGAGGGCAAAATCGCACAGATTGTAGGAATGGAGCCACTGGGGATGGAAGTCCATGGACACTGCCGTGCGAAGTGCAATGGCCGCCTGAGTGGGAGCCATAATTCCGATGATCGCTTCTGCGCCCGAAGCCTTGAGCCGGGCGATCTGCGACGACAGATCCCGTTCGGTAGGTTCAACGGGAACGGCCTCCAGCAGTTCCATGTTATTTAACTTGAGGATGCCCTTAACTCCCGCCATGGCATCATGACCCCAGTCGTCGTTCTGGTACATGTAGGCCACTTTTTTGGATTTCATATTTTCAACGGCGTGTTTTGCCAGGATACTCCCTTCATCGAAGTAATCGGGCCACATCTGCCACAGCCAGGGATTGTTCTGGAAGGCGCGGGCTCCGGCACAGACGCCGATCCAGATGATCTCAT
The DNA here is from genome assembly GCA_964571315.1 of uncultured Syntrophaceae bacterium. Lineage (GTDB taxonomy): Bacteria > Desulfobacterota > Syntrophia > Syntrophales > UBA2210 > UBA6078. The sequence goes on along the minus strand of CAZNBR010000165.1, from coordinate 3,655 downwards.
TCTGGCGGAGGTAGTTCTGCACGGCAATACCGCACGCGGTCCCCACGCCGCCCACGAAGGCGAAAACCCCTTGCCGGTCAACCAGTTCTCTCACCCCCGCCATGGTCTGGGAAGGATTGTACTGATCGTCCCTGATAAAGTATTTGATCTGCCTGCCATGGATCCCGCCCTCCTCATTGACTATGTCAAAGAGAAGCTTGCTTCCCCGGGCAACAGATCCCCAGGGAGCAGCCGGACCGGTTTGTGGCCCCCACTGCCCCACCCTGATTTCCTTGTCATCGAATCCCTTTTCCGCGGCATAGCACGCCGGAGTCATAAAACAAAGGACAATGACCGCTAAAAGCATGACCAACAAAGTTTTTCTTAGATTCATAGGTGTTCCCTCCTTTATGGTTGACAAACTTTTATCAGCCGATGTGATTATCGGCATACCAGCTCCTTTTCCAACAACCTCGCATGGGTGCCACTAACTCTTGTACCATTTTCCACCCTCTTTGAAAAAAATGAACCCGACATTGATCTCTGAACGCCGATCGGTCGATATGTGCAAAAATGTCATATCCACCTCGACCTGGGCGAATCGTTCAACGGAGGGCCATTTTTCCATATCTTCATTGTCATGGACATAGGTAACCCCAACTATGGTATACGCCACGATGCGATCTTCCGACGCCCGCGCATCCCGCAGGTAGTCATCGTAGGTGTGCTCGTGCACATACGGAGAGGAGGGGGCGAAGCAGCGGTATACTGCCGGGTAATCCTGCCTTATTTCGGCATCAAGAAACTCCCGCGTCGCCTGCACCAGTGCCGCCTCCTCCACATCCGAGATCGTGTCACTGAGGGCCGGGGCCGGGAGAAAAAAGGCGACCACCAGCGCGCAAACTACCGCGGAGACAACCGTAGTGGCGTGGTGCTCTCCTCTTCTGTCGGTATGACTGCGTCGGTCGATCATGGGGTTAGACCTTCCTCACGTAATGCTTGGCGAAAAGGCCGCTGGGCCGGAAGCAGAGAACCAGAACGATGATGACAAAGGCTGTAATAGGTTTCCACGAGGGCCAGGCGTAGCCGAAGAAGTTTTCCAACAGCCCCACGATACAGCCGCCGATGAGAACACCGGGGATACTCATGAGACCGCCCAGCACCGCCGCGGCGAAGGCCCGGAGAAAAGGCTCCATCATGAAATCGGGGTCAAGGATGGTTCGTGCCGAAATGAGCATGGCCGCCGTGACGCCGATGACGGAGCTTAAAGCCCAGGCAAAGGCAAAGACGCGATCCGTTTTAATACCCATGATTTTCGCGGCGTGCTTGTTCTGCTGTGTCGCCCGCATGGCCGTTCCCAGTTTCGTGAACTTGAAGAATAAAAAAAGGAACGTCATGATGATTGAGGCGATAATGAAGACAGCGGCGGCCCACTGGCTGATGACAAACCCAGCAAACATCTCATAGGTGATCTGGTAAGAGAAGGGGATGGTGAAGGCCTGCTGGTTGGCGGTCCATTTCCACCCTGCCAGTCCCGCCAGTAAAAGCTGGACACCGATGGTGATGACGATAAGACCCAGAAGCGTGGGATCCTTGGCGGGCCGCAGAAAGAAATACTCAACGAATACACCGAGTAACGATGCGAACACCAGTGCCAGAATAAAGGCAAGCCAGAAGGGGCAACCGTACAAGGTCATGGCGTGAAAGGCGATGTAAGTGGAAAACATGGCCATGGTCCCCGCAGCAAAGTTTACCACTTCCGACGTCTTGTAGATAATGACCACCGCCAGGCCAAAAAGACCGTAACAGGTGCCCATGGCCAATCCCTCGATCAATAGCTGTCCGAACGGCATAACTCCCCCTTACAATAGTCGATTTACCTTCTCAGTCGTTCACGGCTCTTCCCCGTATCAAATTCGTATCCCCTGATCGGAGAGCCGCTCTTTCAGGCTCTTCCCCTTCACAAATCAAACCTCTAGAAGGGCCATGTCTTCCAATACTTCTTGATCCGTATCCAGGCACCAAACATCCCCAGAGGCTCGAAGATGATGATACCGATCATGACGAGGCCCAGGGCTATGAAGTTAAAATTATCCATCCCCGTCACGGTGAGGAACTGCCGCGCGAAGGCTACCAGCAGGTCCCCCACGATGGGAACTTCATCCACGTTCTTGAACAGATTGTACCAGAGATAGGTGATGAGGACGGCTCCCGATATCGATCCCATGACCGACCCCAGCCCCCCCACGACGACCATAACGAGAAAGATAATCGACAGAATCAGGTTGAACGTGAAGGGATCAAAAAAGCCGAGTACGAAGGCGAAGAGCCCTCCGGCAATACCGGCGTAAAAGGCGCTCACGGCAAAGGCCAGGGTTTTGTACATGGTCAGATTGATGCCGATCACTTCGGCGGCGATGTCACTGTCCCGGATGGCCACGAAGGCCCGACCGGCCCTGGTTTTTAAAATATTTATGGCCAAGAGTACCATGATAACGGTGATAACCAGGATCAGGTAATATTTGCTTGTTTCCGAGGAGAGAATCCAGCTCAACCCCAACTGAGGGATCCCTATATCAAAGGCAGGGGCCATGAGACCCTGCCGTCCACCAAAGAGGTCCGTATGGCCGATAACATGCATGATGGCCAAGCCGAAGGCGAGGGTGGCAATGGCGAGGTAGGGACCCTCCAATCGCAGGGCCGGAAGCCCCAAGACAAACCCGAAAAAGGCCGAGATAAAGGCGGCAATGAGAATGGCCGCAAAAAAGGGGATCTGGAGCTTGGTCATCAGAAGCACGGTCACATACGCACCGATGGCAAAAAATCCCGCATGACCCAGGGCAATCTGACCGGTGGAACCCACAAGGATGTTCAGGCCCACGGCAACAATAACATGGACGAGGATAAGGTTGAACAAATAAACCTGATACGCGGATAAAAAGAGTGGCGCCGCCAAGAGAGCGGCAAGAAGGACAACCGTCCAGAAAAGAATCGTCCCGCTTTTGAACAGCTCAATATCCTCGTAGTACTCCCGCTTCATATCCATAGAGACACCTCATTCCTTACACTCTTCCCCGAAGGGTGATGATATGCACAAGAACCGTGGCCAGCCACGTAAAGAATCACACGCAGAACTGTAAAACAGGAAAGAAGAACCCCCCGAAACGCCGGCCCACCATAAGAGAAAACAGGGCCTGCTGTCAAGTAAAAAAAATAGCTTCACAAAAAATAGCTTCTGTGCAAACCCAGACCAGGCTCGCTCTCCGGCCTGCTTACAGGTACGTCATGGCGCCGATGTATCGTTTTTCATAGTATGTATTTGAGAGTGAACTGGTACGCACCGTTTTCCCCGTCCGAGGGGCATGGATAAACTGACCCTCCCCGGCATAGATCCCCACATGGGAAATCTTCCCCCTGCCGCGGGTGTCAAAGAAGACCAGATCCCCCTTGGCCAGTTCTCCCCGGCTGACAGACGTGCCTGCCTCATACTGCTGACCGGATGTGCGGGGGAGGTTCAGACCATTGAGCCGGTAGATGGCCATCGCAAGGCCGCTGCAGTCAAACCCCTGCTCGGCGGAAGCACCACCCCACTGATAGGGGACTCCGATAAAGCTTCTGGCCGTCCTGACGATCTCATCTCTGAACAAGAGACCATCGCCGTATGGCCTTTTTGTTA
>CAZNBR010000164.1:0-5395 GCA_964571315.1 uncultured Syntrophaceae bacterium | reverse complement strand
TCGAGGTCAACACCCGCCTGCAGGTGGAACACCCCATCACGGAGATGATCACCGGCCTGGATATCGTGCGTATCCAGATGGAAGTCGCGGCCGGCAATCCGCTGCCTTTCAGGCAGGAAGACATCCGCAGCAGGGGGCATGCTATCGAATGCCGCATTTATGCCGAAGACCCTGAGAAGGGATTTTACCCGTCGCCCGGCAAAATAATCTATATGCATGAGCCTTCGGGACCAGGCATACGCAATGATAGCGGGGTCTATGCGGGATTCCAGGTGCCGGTGGAATACGATCCCATACTCTCAAAACTAATATCCTTCGCGGAAGACAGGGACCAGGCCATCAGGAGAATGATAGAGGCGCTGGAGGACTACATTATCCTCGGGGTGAGCACGCCGGTACCATTCCTCATCGATGTGCTCAAATCGGAGGCCTTTGCCCGCGGGGATACCTTCACCGATTTTATCGAGGCCCATTTCAGCGGCTGGAAGCCCAACCGCAGTGATGAGGATGCCGCCTGCGCTGCCTTTATCATCTCTGAAATATCCGGCGGCAGCAAAGCCAAAACCGCCACAGGTCGCGAGGCTGCCGATGCCTCGCCCTGGCAGACACTCGGCCCCTGGGGGCGTTAAAGGGAGGAGCAGACAGTATATGCAATACCGGCTCAAGACAGGCGAAAAGGTCATCTCTTTCCAGGTTGAAAAGAAAGGGGACCACGGCATTATCGTTACAAATGATAACTCCCGTCTTGATGTCGGGTATAGCGTTATTTCGGGCCATCACCTGCACCTCGTTATAAACGGTACACCTCTAAACGCCTATCTTGCGCGGGACTGGGATGCCACGACGGTCATCATCAGGGGGATACCCTATTCAGTTCAGGATGCCGATATCGAAGGAACACGGGCCAGGGGAAGTAAGGGCACACAGGCCATTCCGCAGGAGATCACACCGCCCATGCCTGCAGTGGTAGTCAGGATACTGGTTTCCCGGGGAGACAGCGTAAAACAGGGCCAGGGTGTTATCGTCGTAGAGTCAATGAAGATGGAAACGACGCTGACCGCCCCCTACGGCGGTGTGGTGAGAACGGTGAATGTCGCCCGGGGAGACAAGGTGATGCCCGGCCAGATATTAGCTGATATCGACAGGGAGGGTGCGGTCTCAAAGGAAGAATAGCCGGGCGGTTGTTTAAAGGCAGGACTGTATTTATGAGGAGGGAATAGATGGAAGAACGCCACTTGCTCTACCGCGTCGAAGACGGCGTGGGACACATCACAATCAACAGGGAGGCGCAAAGGAACGCCATAACGCCTGAGGCGCTGGCTTTGTTTCATGATTATCTGGATGAGGCGGAGAAGGATGTGAAGGTGCGCGCCCTGCTGGTCACCGGCGCGGGGGAAAAGGCCTTCTGTACGGGGGCTCAGTTGAGCGGGGCTGTTACTACCGAAGGCGTGGATATCTTTGCCAGCTATGCAGGCCTTTTAAACCGCATTGTGAGTTTTCCCAAGCCGACCGTTGCCCGGGTCAAGGGATTCTGCCTGGCAGGCGGACTGGGGTTCATGCTGGCCTGCGATATCGTCCTGGCCGGCGACGATTCCAAATTCGGGACGCCTGAGGTGAATGTCGGCCTGTGGCCGATGATGATCGGCGCGCTAATATTCCGTAATGTGCTTCAGAAGAAAGCCATGGAGATGATCCTGCTGGGAGAACGGCTGACGGCGCAGGAGGCCCTGGCCATGGGGCTGATCACACGGGTGGTACCTGCAGCCGGCCTCGATGAAGAAGTGACGAAAGTGCTCGCCATCTTAACTTCCAGGAGTCCCATCGGGATGAGAATGGGAAAGCAGGCGTTTTATGCAGCGGCAAACATGCCGTTAAAGGAGGCACTGGACTATTTATCCGGAAAGATCAAGGAGATAGCCGGTACGGATGACGCCAGGGAGGGCATAACGGCCTTCATCGAGAAAAGGCCGCCCAATTTCACGGGAAAATAGCAGGAGATATTTTACATAATTTAAGGAGATTTGCTATGAGTTCTGAGAGCAGGAAAGGACGTGACAAGATTATTATTGCAAATTGCAGCGGTTTCTTCGGCGACAGGTTATCAGCCGCCGCGGAGATGGTACGGGGAGGTCCCATTGATGTCCTGACCGGCGACTACCTCGCCGAGCTTACCATGGCTCTCCTCTTCCGCTTGAAATTGAAGAACCCTGAGGCCGGGTATGCCCCGACATTCCTCAAACAGATGGAAGAGGTTATGGGTGAATGCCTCGATAAAAAGATCAGGGTGGTCTCGAATGCAGGCGGATTAAACCCCCGCGGGCTTGCGGCCGAGCTTCTCAAGATAGCGGATAAGCTGGGGCTGCATCCCAGGATTGCCTGCATAGAAGGTGACGATATTATGGGGCGGTTGGCCGAACTGCAGGGTGCGGGTGAAACCCTCGTTCACTTTGATAAAGGTATCTCTCTGAAAGATGGGGGACTGGTCCCCATTACCGCAAATGCTTATCTCGGAGGCTGGGGCATTGCCGCGGCCCTCGAAAGGGGCGCCGATATCGTGGTCAGCGGCCGCGTGGCGGATGCCTCCCTGGTAATGGGGCCCGCGGCCTGGTGGTTCGGATGGAAGCGCGATGATTGGGACAAGCTTGCCGGAGCAGCGGTGGCCGGGCATATTGTCGAGTGCGGAGCACAGGCCACCGGCGGGAATTATTCCTTTATTGAGGAGGTCCCGTCATTCCTCAGGGTCGGGTACCCGATAGCCGAGATTTCGGCCGACGGATCATCGGTCATCACCAAGCATCCCGGCACCGGCGGCCTGGTTTCCGTGGACACCGTGAAGGCGCAACTTCTGTATGAGATCAAGGAGCCCACCTATTTGACTCCCGATGTCTCAGCCCGGTTCGATACGATCAAGATGTCCCAGGAGGCGCCCGATCGCGTCCGCATAACCGGTGTGCTCGGCTCTCCGCCCCCTGAGACCACCAAGGTGTGCATCAATTGCCTGGGCGGGTACAGGAATTCGACGAGTGTTGTACTGACCGGTCTCGATATCGAGAAAAAGGCCAGGATAGTTGAGGACGCGTTATTCGACAGCCTGGGCGGGAGAGGCCAGTTTGCCATCGAGGAAGTACAGCTTGTCCGGTCGGGCAAGGACAACCCCGAAACCAATGACGAAGCCTTTGCCTACCTCCGGATATCCGTCATGGACCGTGACCAGAAGAAGGTGGACAAGTTTTCTGCCAGAGTCGTCGAGCTCGCGCTGGCAAACATACCGGGTTTCACGTTGACAGCCCCCCCGGCCAAAGGAACGATGGCGATCATTCACTGGCCGGCGCTCATCTCCCAAAGCCAGGTCACCCAGAAGATCATGATCGACGGTGAGGAGATTTCCGTCGGCTTTATGCCGTCCGGGACGTCGGCTACTCCTGCCAAAGCGCAGAAAGTCACGATACCCTCCGTGCCGGCCGGTAAGAAGGTCAAAATACCTTTCGGCCGCATCTACGCGACCCGCTCCGGTGATAAGGGCGGCAATGCCAATCTCGGCGTCTGGGGAAAAACGCCTGAAGCATATGCCTTCCTCAGAGAGTTCCTGACTACGAAAAAACTGAAGGAACTGCTCAACGATATGGGCGGATATGAAATCGAACGCTACGAGCTGCCCAATCTGTACGCGGTCAATTTTTATATCAGGGGCGTCCTGGGAGAAGGCGTGGCTGCGTCGCTGCGAAGCGATCCCCAGGCCAAGACACTGGGCGAGTACCTGCGCGCCAAAGTTGTGGATGCGCCTGAGTCTATCGTTCCCTGATCACTACCGTTCATAGTGGAATAAATATTGCCGAAAGGCAGGAAGCTGCCCGGCAGAATAGGAGGTTGTTAGATGACAGTATACGATGAAAAACCCTGGGGCAAGTTCTACGAGTCACGGTTAAGCGCCGAGATGAAGGCCGTGGAGGAGACGTATGTGGATCTCCTGGAGAGGGGACTGAAGTTCCGGCCGGATGTGGTGGCATTTTATTTTCTGGGGATTAAATTCACCTATCAAAAACTGGACGGGCTCTCGATGAGGTTTGCGTCGTATCTTCGCAAGCAGGGATGCAACGCGGGTGATGTGGTGGGCATCAACCTTCCCAACCTTCCTCAGTATCTCATTGCCCTGGCAGGCGCCCTGCGTGCGGGATGCGTTGTCACGGGCGTCTCTCCGCTTCTCACCCCCAAAGAGATGGCCTACCAGTTGAATGATTCCGGCGCTAAAGCGTTGTTGACACTGGATGCGATATATGAAAACCGGGTGCAGAAGATAAAGGACGATATCCCCAAAGTATCCTGCATCATCACGACCAACATCGCGGACTATCTTCCACCGGCCAAGGCCATTCTGGGCAAACTCCTGAAGAAAATTCCTTCCGGAAAGGTGGAGCCGATCAAGGGAAAAGAGGTGATATCTTTCAAGGATTGCCTATCAGGTACTTTGCCCGATATTCCGAGGCCGTCCGTCAAGCTCGACGACACCTGTCTCATTCAGTATACCGGCGGTACCACCGGCACTCCCAAGGGTGCGGTACTCACACACAGGAACATGGTTTCCAATCTCACCCAGGGAAGGCAATGGCTCGATCTTGTGATGGATGGCGGCACGGTCTGCTCAGGTTTCCCTTTCTTCCACATGGCGGGCCTCTATTTCGGCATGATCTCCATGTCGCTGGCCTTCACCCAATGCCTGATCCCGGATCCCAGGAACACCAAGAACATATGCAAGGAGATCTCCGCGCACCGCCCGAGCTTGATGCTGCAGGTCCCTTCCCTCTACCAGATGCTGATGGAAGACCCGGCGTTCGCTAAGATCGATTTCTCTACTTTAAACGCCTGCATTTCCGGCGCATCGCCGTTTTCCAAAGAGGCGATTAATGCCCTCGAGGCCATCGTCGGCAAGGGCAAGGTAGTTGAACTCTACGGTATGACGGAAGCGAGTCCCATCATAACCATGAACCCGCTGCGGGGAACGAAAAAGATCGGTTCGGTGGGCGTCCCCCTCCAGAGCACCGCGGTGAAGCTGGTCGATGTAGAAACGGGAAAGAAAGAGGTTGCCCTGGGTGAAGTCGGCGAGATCATCGTTCTTGGGCCCCAGGTAATGAAAGGGTATCACAACAAGCCGGAAGAGACGGACAATACCCTGAAAGAATTCCAGGGTGCGAAATGGCTCTATACCGGAGACGTGGCGCGGATGGATGAGGACGGGTATTTCTATATTGCGGACAGGACGAAGGACATGCTCATTGTGGGCGGATATAAAGTGTTCTCCCGCGAGGTGGAGGATGTGCTCAGCGAGCATAAGGCAGTCGAGCAATGCGCGATCGTAGGAATAGTCAACCCGGACCGTCCCGACAGCCAGATCGTGAAA
>CAZNBR010000163.1:0-5487 GCA_964571315.1 uncultured Syntrophaceae bacterium | reverse complement strand
TCCCCATGGTCGAAATGACATATTCATCGAATTTGACTTTTTACGAGACCATCAGTATTAACCCTTGCCCATGCAGGTGTATATCGTATGTCCACAGGAACGTTTTATATTCATACCTTTGGCTGTCAGATGAATGTCCATGATTCGGAGCAGATGGCGCAGATTCTTGGCGAAGCGGGATATGTAAAGACCAGCGAGGCCGACAGGGCGGACATTATTATCATAAACACCTGCAGCGTGAGAGAGAAGGCGGCCCAGAAGGTATACAGTCATCTGGGGAGGTTGAAAAAATTAAAGCAAAAAAATCCAGGCCTTATCATGGGAGTAGCAGGCTGCCTCGCCCAGGAACAGGGGGCCGGATTTTTCAGAAAGGCCCCCTGTCTCGATCTTGTCATCGGCACGCATAATATCCATCGCCTTGTGAAAGCAATAGAGGAGATTAAAGACAGAAGATCTCAGATCGTGGACACCTCTTTTCACCGGTCGGTACGGTCCCTGGGCATCCGAACCCTTCCTGCCCCTGGATCCGTGAGCGCTTTTGTCACGATCATGCAGGGATGTAACAATTTCTGTTCTTACTGTATCGTGCCATACGTGAGGGGGAGAGAAGAAAGCAGACAGAGCGCGGACATCATTGAAGAGATCAGCTTCCTTGCCAAAAACGGCATCAGGGAGGTGACACTCCTGGGTCAGAATGTCAATTCATACGGCACGACACTCCCGGGAGATATCGATTTTCCCGTGTTGTTGGGGATGATTAACGGAGTAGACGGGATAGACAGGATCCGCTTCACCACGTCTCATCCGAAAGACCTTTCGGGAGATCTTGTCGCCTGTTTTGACGATCTTGACAAGGTGTGTGAGCACATTCATCTGCCCGTGCAGTCCGGATCCGATTATGTGTTGAAGAAAATGAAAAGGGGGTATACTCTTGGAGAGTATCTTGAAAAGGTCGGTATGTTGAGAGACGCGTCTCCGGATATAAGCATAACCTCGGATATGATTGTCGGATTCCCCGGGGAAAAGGAGAGTGACTTCCAGAAAACTATTGACCTTATGAAAAAAGTGAGGTTTGATAACACATTTTCCTTCAGATATTGTGACCGGCACGGTACGGCTTCGGAGGGATACGACGGCAAGGTCGAAGAGACGGTCAAGCAAGAGAGGTTATCGAGGCTCCAGTCGCTCCAGGAGAGACATAGCCTTGAGAAAAACAGATATCTCGAGGGACGTGTTGAGGATGTGCTGGTAGAAGGCGTCAGCAAGAACGATGACGCCGATGTCACGGGCAGAACGAGGGGCAATAAGATCGTTAACTTTGCAGGTGACACTGATCTGATCGGAAAAACTGTACGGGTCAAGATTGTAAGGGCTCACATACATTCCCTGAGAGGAGAGGTGCTGTAAGGGAGGGAAAGATGCTGGTAGAAGTAAAGGTGTTCGGACTGGCCATGGATCCCGTGACCAGTACCCCCATAGTGATACTCAAAGACCTGGAAGAAAAGAGGGCCATTCCCATATGGATAGGCCTGTTCGAGGCAAGCGCCATAGCCACGCAGATGGAGGGGGTCAACCTGGCTAGGCCGATGACGCATGATCTCATGAACGAGATGTTGAGTATCCTCGAGGTGAAGGTTCTAAAGATCGTTATCAATGACCTTAGAAACAATACCTTCTTTGCCGCCATACATATCCTAAAGGGCGATGTTCCCATCACGATCGACTCCCGTCCGAGCGATGCGATCGCCCTTGCGCTGAGGGCCGAGGCACCCATCTTCATAGATGAAAAGATCATTGAAAGATCAACGAATATCGATTTCGGCATAAAAACGAAGGATCTGAATAAATATACAAAGGAGCAGCTCAAGGAATTCCTGGAAAATCTCTCTTCCGAAGATTTTGGAAAGTATAAGATGTAGAAAAGCTCCTGCGGTGAGATCATAGAGCTGAGAATAGCCCATTTCTTCCGGGTGGCGTGGACCGGGTTTCAGCCTGCGGGTCGTTAGTTTTTCGGGGCCCGAGAGTGTTGCCATGAAAGAGGAAACGAGACGGCTGTACCTCAAGGCCGGTGACCAGGTATTCCATTCCAGGTTTCCCGAGTGGGGGCCCGGTGTCGTGGTGGAGGAGAGAAATTCCGGGGTGCCGGGCGGGATGTCCTATGTGAGGGTAGCCTTCGCTGACGGGCGTACACGGGTCTTCGATAACAACTTTGCAAACTCCTGTTGCTGTTATTATGCCGGTATAAGAAGATATTCCTGAAAGCGGGCCTGACGTGACAACGAAGGGTATGCGGATAGAGGATGCCATCAGAAATTTCGGTATCCATATGGAGGTTGAACGAAACTTGTCGTATCATACGAGGAGAAGTTACCTGTCCGATCTGGAGCAGTTCAGGGAATTTCTTCTTAAAAACGGGGTGGACAAGCCCTGTGACGTTGATCAGGTGGTGATACGGACGTTTCTCGCGTCTCTCTACCGGGGAAAGACGAAAAAGGTTACGATCTCACGAAAGGTGGCAAGTCTCAGGGCGTTCTTTAAATTTCTTCTTCGGGAAGGAGTGGTCAGGTATAATCCCGCACAGATGGTTCAGGCGCCGAAGACGGACAAATACCTTCCCTCCTTTTTGAGCATAGACGAGGTGTTTTCTCTTCTGAAGGTGAAGTTCGAACCGGGTCTGTCCGGACTGAGAGACCGGGCCATAATCGAATTTCTGTATTCGGCAGGGGTACGCGTGAGTGAACTGACCGGCCTGAATGTGACCGATGTCGATTTTTCCAATGGTCTGGCAAAGGTCAGGGGAAAGGGCAGGAAGGAACGGATAGTCCCCGTCGGCGGCCCCGCACTGTCGGCCCTGAGAGTGTATATCGACGGAAGGGCCGAGACAGGAAAAAATAAGACAGGAACGAATGACGAATCGCCCCTCTTTCTCAACAGGGCGGGTTCACGATTGACCCCGAGGAGTGTGAGGCGGATTATAGACAAGTATATAACCCTTAGTGGTGTCGGCAAGAAGATAAGTCCTCACGCCCTCAGGCATACCTTTGCGACCCATCTCATGGACGCGGGTGCCGATCTGAGGGTCATACAGGAACTGCTGGGGCATGAAAGTCTTTCTACCACCCAGAAATATACGTCCGTCAGCGTGACACGCCTGATGGAGGTGTATGACAAAAGCCACCCACGGGCTCGAGGAGAATAGATGTCATGAATAAAATGCGGGGAACGACCATAGTAGCGGTGAGGCACAAAGGGAAGGTAGCTGTCGCGGGTGACGGCCAGGTGACCCTCGATACGATAGCCCTGAAGCATGGCGCGAGGAAGGTTCGAAGACTGTATCACGACAAGGTAATCGTGGGGTTTGCGGGCGCCACGGCAGACGCCTTTACCCTCTTTGACCGCTTTGACCAGAAGCTCGAACAGTATGGCGGCAACCTTTTGAGGGCGGCGGTTGAACTGACCAAGGACTGGAGAACGGACCGGGTCTTGAGACATCTCGAGGCCCTGATGATAGCAGTCAGTGACGTGGACTTCCTGATCATATCGGGGAACGGAGATGTGATAGAATCGGACGATGAGGTCCTGGCAATCGGTTCCGGCGGCCCGTATGCCCAGGCAGCGGCACGGGCCCTCATACGGCATTCGAAACTCAGTGCGAGAAAGATTGTCGAAGAGGCGATGCGCATTGCCGCCGATATCTGTATCTTCACGAACAACAATGTTCGGATCGAGGAACTGGATGTCGCCGAGGAGGCCACGGATCAGAAGAAAGAAAATAAAAAGCCAAAAAAGAGCAAGAAAGCAAAGGATTAGTCCCTTTATTATAAAGTTCTTGCAAAAGTGGCAAAAGAATTAAAAACAATCACGAAACCACGAAAAGAAAGAAAGCACGAAATCAAATCTTAGCTTTCGTGTTTTCGTAACTTCGTGCTTTCGTGATAAAAAATATCTTGTTTGGTTCCGGCTTGTCCGGATTAGGTAGGAGATCAAATGTCATCGACGAATTTAACACCACGAGAGACGGTTTCTCAGTTGGACAAGTATATTATCGGCCAGCATGACGCCAAGAGGGCGGTTGCCGTGGCACTTCGAAACAGGTGGAGACGCCAGAATGTTCCGGAAGAGCTGAGGGAAGAGATAGCGCCCAAAAATATCATAATGATAGGTCCCACCGGAGTGGGAAAGACGGAGATTGCCCGCAGGCTTGCCAAGCTTGATAACTCTCCCTTTCTGAAGATAGAGGCCTCAAAATTTACCGAGGTGGGGTATGTCGGCAGGGATGTCGAATCGATGATCAGGGACCTGGTTGACCTTGCGATAAACATGGTCAAATCGGAGGAGAAGGAGAATGTAAAGGCGAGGGCAATGGAGATTGCCGAGGAGAGAATCCTTGATATCCTCCTTCCCCTCAAACGCAGGGAAAAGGAACCGGCTGAGCCGCCGGAGGACAACCTCCTTGCCATGTCCGGGGACGATATGGCGGTTCAGGGGGACGGCAATAGCAACGAGACCCGAGAGAAGCTGCGTCGCCTCTTCCGTGACGGGAAACTGGACGAGCGGACTGTGGAGATTGAGGTTACGGACAATCCTACCGGTCCCATGATAGAGATATTTTCCACCTCCGGTGTCGAGGATATGGGGATGAATATCAAGGAGATGTTCGGAAATATCTTTCCGCAGAAGAAAAAAAAGAGGAAGATCAGGGTTGCTGATGCGGTCAAGATGCTGGCCGATGAAGAGGCACAGAGACTGGTCGATATGGAGAAGGTTACCAGGACAGCGTTGGAGAAGGTGGAACAATCGGGGATCATATTTCTTGACGAGATAGACAAGATCGTAGGGGGCGATCCCTCCCATGGCCCTGACGTGTCCAGGGAGGGTGTCCAGAGAGATCTCCTCCCGATAGTAGAGGGATCCACGGTGAATACCAAATACGGTATGGTCAAGACGGACCACATACTCTTTATCGCTGCCGGCGCGTTCAGTACCTCCAAACCGTCCGATCTTATCCCCGAACTGCAGGGAAGATTCCCCATACGGGTGGAACTCGATCCGCTCGAGAAGGGGGATTTTATACGGATCCTGACGGAACCTCACAATGCCTTGCTGAAACAGTACACGGAGATGATGGCCACGGAAGATATACGGCTTGTCTTTCGGGATGATGCCGTAGCCCAGATTGCGGAGGTCGCGGCTCTTGTGAATGAAAGGATGGAGAATATAGGGGCCAGGAGGCTCTACACGGTTATGGAAATACTCCTGGAGGAGATATCTTTCGACGCCCCCGACATCGCGGTTGCGGACAAAGAGGTAAACATCGATGCCGAATATGTGCGGGATAAACTGGAAGGTATCATCGAGGACGAGGATCTCAGCAGGTATGTCCTGTAAAGAGGGCTCACGGTTCAGAGGCTCATGGGGTTGTAACGCGAGCCCGGGCGGCTACAGAGGAGCTTGTAAGGTATGCATTCGAACAATCTGAAGGAACCC
>CAZNBR010000162.1:0-5529 GCA_964571315.1 uncultured Syntrophaceae bacterium | reverse complement strand
CCTTTTTGGAATGGGAAAAGAGAAAACCGCGAAAGAAGATCGGTATAGAAAAATGGTTAGGGGTGCAAAAAGGGCCGAAGCCGCGAAAATGGGAAATAGAAAATGTCTATGAAGATAACGAGCAATATCTTGCACGCCTCGGCCTATTGGAACCCTGGGAAATAGAAATCTTAAGCAAGCGAAAACTGGCTTGGGAAAATATGAAAGTTTCAAAGTGAACTACCACCGAGCTTGCTCGGTGGTAGTTCAGATATGTAAGAATTCGCTAATAGACTCTTTTTGTATGTCCTGACCGATAAGCGTGAGAAACCGTTCCCGCATTTTTGGATTGTTAAATTCTGAAATTTCGGATCGACCGTTTACATACTGGAAGAGGTATGGCGTAGTGGAACCTTGAAAATCGATAACGCCCTTAACGCGGAATAGTGCAGATGGAAGCGATGATATTTTTTCAAGGAAAAGGTCTTTTTCTACAGGCATGGGAAAATGTATTGTCATACTCTCCAGACCTTCATGTTCATGTGAGTAGTGCATGTCATGCGATGACCCCCGATCTTCCGGCGATACCTTCCTCTCCTGAAATTCCTGGGGGTTTATCCCGTAGAGCAAAGCAGGGTTGATGTATCCATGAGTAACTGAGAGTATTGGTGCGTTCCTGTTGATGCCCTTCAGCTTCCGAATAATTACACCTTTCATTGCGTCGGTAAGGAGATCCATCTTGTTGAGAATGATAAGATCAGCCGCCTCTATCTGACGACCCGCAATATCATAATTCTGCAGTGATTTACCGGCATTTATAGCATCAACAACAGTTGTTACCGAATCGAATTTTACAATGTCCTCAACTTCTGACAGCTCTTCCAGAAGATTGAAAGGATTCGCCAATCCCGTCGTCTCGACGATTATATAGTCCGGTTGAAACCGTGACAAAATCTGGCGTATTCCCCGTTTGAGACTTCCGATGAGCGTGCAGCACACGCACCCCTCGTCGATTTCCACCAGTGAATAATCATGATCAACCAACGTGCCATCGAGACCGGTTTCGCCGATTTCGTTCTGAATAACAGCGACAAAACGATTATGCTGTACGTGATATTCAATAAAGTTCTGAATAAACGTCGTCTTGCCTGATCCCAGAAACCCTGTCACTACAATCAGTTGGGGCCTCTCATCAATGCCGAGGGCTCTTTTGTCGAGTGTTTTGTAGTCGGTTACCGTATGGGCATACCACCATAATTCATCGTCATACTCCGACACGGGCTTATTACCTTTTTCCCAATTAATATCGACGGCGTCTGTCCCATCACCCGCAATGGCGAGCTTGTCAGCTGTTTTATCGGTTACCGCACCGTAACCGAGGTATAGTAACCGGTTCTGTATGCCGTCCGCCTCCCTCTTCAGGAGCTCTCCTTTCGAGTTATACACTATCTCTTCCCCCTTACCATGAGCCTGGAGGAGATATGAAGGCGGTTCATTGAGGTTGAAGGTGACCGATGCGGCATACACTCTGAAAAAGGGAAAGGCGGTACTGTACGCGGGAAAATTCTGATCGTATTCCCCCGGTGCAACGAGCTCAACAGGTCGCCCGTCGCGAATGACGGATATCCCCTCCAAGGTTACCGTCTGCTGTCGCGACGGGCTTTCTAGGCCGAGCAGCAGGGCATTCTCCGATCCGCTCGCGCAAAGATTGATGTGGGCAATAGTGAAGAGGTTACATAGGTCTGGGTATTTTAGAAAATCGCGCACCAGTGTGAAATAGTCATCCCTCTGGGTCACAATGCCCGCTTGTACGGAACATGCCTCGACCAGATCTTCATCCGGATTGGGGAAATAGCAGAGGTCAAATTGTCCCTGTAGCCAGTTGTCGGATGAATGACACGCTGCGAAAGAGATTCCGTATATACCCGAAAACTCTTTAATCCGGGCGGTCCATCCCAGAACACCCCGGGACGAATCTTTGAGGCCGCGCCACCCCATGACATGCCGAAGGCCGGGAACAAAATTGGTGCGCATAAGGAAAATCCTCATCAGTTCCTGAATGCCCGTTTCAGGTAGAGTCAGCAGGTCTCCCGGATATAACGCTCTCAGATCCATAATCAATCTTCATAAAACATATTTATTGTGTAACGCTAACGAAAAGGCCATACAAAGGAACGCCTCGACATGAATCTCCACGCCCTTACGGATGGCACATCCCCGCTGGGAATTAAAAACAATATAGCCTTATCATCTAATGATACACTTTATCATCATTGGTCCTGCCCTTTTTTGGGCCCGAAAAATTGCAGGGAAACAACCTTGCCTTTGTCCCAACAGACCTTGTACACCTGCACGACATCCGAAGGAAGTTCATGAGCCGTTTCGACTGTGGCACCTTCCACAGTGTAGCATGTGACAGAGCCCTCTTTTTTGGTTTCAACGACATACGGAGCTTTAATAACCAGACATGCCATTGCGCTACGCATGATATCGGAGTCACAGTATTTTTTCAGAACACTCTCAAATTTTTCCTGTGAACCATGGGATCTCATACACTCTTGCATCTCTGGCAATATCGTATCGGTGACTCTTTTTTTTGGTCCATAGAATTCCAGAGAAACAACTTTCTTGTTTTCCCAGCAGACTTTGTAAGTCTGTGTTATATCAGATGGAATCTCGCTAGATGTTCCTATCGTCGTACCTTCAACGGTATAGCACGTTACGTCTCCCACTACTTGGGTGTCGATGACATAGGGGTTTTTAATGACCAGAAGGCCCATCGCCCTCCGAATAATCCCTGGATCACAATATTTTTCCAAGGCTTTGGTGTACTCGTGCTGAGATCCGTGGGACTGCATACATTCACGCATTTCAGGTGTTACATCTCCTTGATCGAAACCTACGAGGAAAAAACATAGACTTATAAGAACAAACAATTTTACCTTATCCATGGCAATCCTCCTCTGTGAAAAGAGTAGTGGGATTGATTACAGGAGATGCGTTCACTGAACACACCTCCTGTAGCGCATATTCTCTCTTCTATCGAACACGTATGACGAACGAATCGTGTTCACGCAATTTTTTCACACACCGAAGCTGATGGTATCGCCGTTTCCAAGATATGCCGTGTCCTTGGATCGGTTTCGCGCCGTTCCCTGAACGATAGGATAACCAGCCGCAATGAATTTCTTCGCACAGACAATACCTGTACAATGGTTACATCCGATCTTTTCGAAACCGTATTTCCCTAGAGAAAGAACAAGATCATCATATTTCGGATCCCAATCTTCAAAGGGCGAAATATGCAGACCACCATACACGCCATGGAGGTTGTCATTCTCGTACTTGATCTCACGATAAGCCGTTTCGGCGAACTGAATAATGCTCTGGTGACAGCAGCCAGTAACACTGACCAGCCCCTTATCCTTAATATTGAAATACATTGACTGCTCGCCGTAGACACGACAGATAATCGGTATCGCAAAGACAAAGGTGGCAAAGCCCGATGCGATGGGATTGAGTCCCGGCTTCACTGTGTGGAGCGGACCCCTGTGCCCCGCATCCTTGATATACTGCAACCCCTCCGGATAGAAACCCTCCGGTATGTACAGTGGAATGGTAGGATCATACTTGAGAGTAACGGGCAATCCCCAGAAATGATCGAAGTGCTCGTGCGAAATGAAGAGTGCTTCGATCTCCTTATTCTCGAGCATTTTGTCGATCCCCTCACGCTTGAAACACTCCTCCGTCCACGCGTATGACCAACCAGAGTCCAGGAGAAACTTTCTCTTTCTTCCATCCATTTCCTCCAGTTCAATGAGACAGGCATACCCGCCTGCGTTTTCCGGATGGACCGATAATTCTTCCTGAATCGCCCACGCCTTGTCAAGCTTCTCAGGTAGAAGTTGCTTAATCTTCGCGACACCCTTTTCATAGGATCCTTTTCCCAGACCTGAACCATCGCCGAAGGGCGGCCAGTTATAATCATACTGATTCACCAAAAGACCGCCCGCGCCTTTTATGTCACCCATAAGGTTGGCATTGTCAAACCAGCTCGTTTCAGAGATATTGGTGATCGTTATGCCTTTGCAGGTTCCAATATCGGCAAGCTTTCTTTGCACTTCTGGAAAGTGGCTCTTCCGCCAGGGAGAATAGGAATACAACAGCATAGCCCCGACAGTGCCTGCCCCAACCCCCATTGCCGCCCCTTTGAGAAAGTCTCGGCGGTTTATCGTATTTTTATCATCAGACATGGTTGTCCTCCTTTTATTGTTATTTAATAATCGTAACCGCTTCAGCTATCATGGGCAGCACCCAGATAGTGATAAAATAGAGAGCAACACCTGCAAGAGCTCCGGCGCCAAGGCCCCATCCGAGGCTCGGATTCCATTTTACATCGGCGATCTTTGCTGCATGTGCGGCATGATCCTCGGCAATTTCCTCAGATGTTTTCGGTACCATCTTCCAGCCGGGCCAGTTATCCATGAACCAGTGGTGCGCGAGCCAGATATTAATCAACCAGATGGTCGGGATCATGGGAAACTGTTGCGGATGTGAAAATCCTTTCTGTGTACCCAGAAAGAGATGAGAGGTTTTGTAATAAAACACATACAGGGCGACAGCCGCAACGATGGTAATTCCGGTTCGAATCAGGACGTTAACCGGGATGCTGTACTTTTTGGGCCAGTTATCGCAGTAAAACGTGATAAACAGAGCGGGAACAAGGAAAAACACGGCCATTTCACCCACGTGGAGCCATCGCCAATCAGGAGCAGCAGCTCTTCGCGTCCCACGAATCGCCTCTCCCCACATCAATTCCTGAGCGAAGTAAAGGAAAAAGTGCAAGGCAAAGGCAATAACGATGATTCCGAAAAAGGCCGTCACCCGTCGAAGCCCGTTTCGTTTAATCAGGTTGAACGGATAACGTTCCCATATCGTTTCAACCAGCCATACGGATACGGTACAGCACATGATCCACGATACATGAAAAGTACCCGAAACCGTATTCGCAAAGTTCTCCCAGTACGGCGGTGCAATGGAGGTAAAGTACTGCCACGGGTTATAGAGAATTCCCATGTGCGAGTGCATGGTCATGAAATAGACCAGTGTACTCAGGAAAAAGGTTACGATTAATATACTCATACCTTTTGACGGCTGTTTCAAATCCTGCCATGGTGCCTCCTCACAGGCAACAATCCATGCCGGGCTCAACCATGATGCAAGAGCCGCAAACATCAAGCATGCCAGTGCCGCGTACTCAATGGCGAAAAACTCCGTAACACCGGGAAGTTTCATCAGTTGTTCCGGATTGAAATAGGCGATGCCGAAATTGCCCAGAAGGCCCTCGAAAAATCCCTTTATGAGTACGTAGAGAACGACAACAGAAATTGCCGTCAAGACGGTACCTTTGATTAGCGGGTGCGTCGTTTCCAGCCATTTTCTTTTGAAAGGCCAGTAATTAAAGATGTAAACCATCCAGATGAGAACAATCAGCCACCATCGCGTGTACATGTAACCAACGTACGGTGTATACATGCGCATCATTCCCCG
>CAZNBR010000161.1:0-5530 GCA_964571315.1 uncultured Syntrophaceae bacterium | reverse complement strand
CGGAGAAGACAAACATCAACCTACAGCATCGGAAGAAACCAGTCTACTCGACAATACGGAGAAGAAGACAGAGGGGTAGCCCTGCGATACAAACGACATCCCTGAAATCCGTTGACAATTCCCGTAAAAGTCGTATCATCCAGCCGTTGCGTTCATTCAGACAGATTTCATAACCGGGTTTACTTCTTTTAGCAGTAGAAAGAGGAAACTATGGACGGATACTACCAGAGCCCCGTTTCTCACACAGAGACGGGGTTTTGTGCTTGTGGGTGACATGGTACGGCTAAAGAACCGTAGCTGGCAAAACGTTCAAAAAAGAAAATTGTAAATTAATACGGTAAATGTCCCTGGTTTTTCCTGCGTATCATTCCCGACTCATGAAGGTTTTATTTTCTTTGTATAATCTGTCCGAGATCCATGATGATAAACCGTGAAGGATCGACGTTCTGTTCCTGCATCGCCTTTCTGAGATCGAGGACGGGGTACCCTGGCGGATTGTCTCCGAGACGAAAGGTACCCCACTGGGTTGGGATGAAATACTGTGCGCCCAGATCTCTGAAGGCATCGAGTGCCTCGGATGCATTGATATGGGCGTAATGCATAAACCAGCGCGGATGATAGGCGGTAATGGGAAGAAGGGCATAGGTGATGTTGGGAAATCGCCTGCCTATTTCCCTGTAGCCGACGAAATATCCACTGTCGGCGCCATAGTACACAGAAGTCTTCGGCGTAATCACCATGAAACTTGCCCATAGTGTGCTGTTGACAGGTTGTCCTATCCGACGCGACCAGTGCTGTGCCGGGAGACACACCAGTCTGGTGCCATTGGGAAGATCGATATGTTCCCACCAGTCAAGTTCCGTGACAACGCCGTCATGGAGAGACGATACAAACTCTTTGAGACCACGGGGCACAAAGACCCGTGAATTGTCGGGCAGGGAACGAATACTTTCAGCATCGAGGTGATCATAGTGACTATGAGAAATAATCACATTCACCCTGTCCGTCAGTTCCCTCAGGTCATCCGCCGTGAGCGCCGGCGGAGTCACCCGTTTCGGAAGTAAGGCCCGCTGGGAAAGCATGGGGTCCGTCAGCCAGTATTCGCCCTGAAGGCGCATCAGAAAGGTGCTATGGCCGATCCATGCGATAAAATCCTTGTTCCCATCGAGAGCATTGATCCGCTCACGCAGCTGGGGGATGAGCTTTGGCCTGTAGGCCCTTTCCTCCTCTGTGTACTGACCTTTCTTTGAGAATCTCCACTTGAGAAATTGCCAGAACCCCCCTTGCTCCTGGGGCAGCCAGGGATTGAAGTACTTTCCATCAGCAAAATGGGGCGCGTAGAGCTTTCCCACGCTTTGCCCCTCCACCGTCTTTCGCCATTGGGCTTCGTCAAAGGAGATTGCATCGGCCCTCGACAACACAATGCTCGTGACGATAACCAGAAAAACAATGATTCGCACTATCTTCATGTCGATAAGATCTTTCTCCGATAAATGGTTAATCCCGTGAGCATATCACCTCGTTTTTCCGTCTTCCTCAAAGTGTATGCCGAACGCAAAACGTGATGCCCTCGAAGTCCCCTGTAAAAACCGATACAGCGGGTTACAGTCCCGACCGGGGAATTGTCAGTACACCCTGGTAGTCGGCAAGAGCGGCCTTCCAGTAATCGTTGAGCTTAAGTTCTTTAATAACAAAGGCATAGGCCCTAACGCAAGCGAAATTAGACATGCCGAGTTCCGGGAAGGGAATTCCGGAATTCCGGGGACATAACACCCCTAATACCTTCAGGAGACTCAAATTAGAGGAGCCTTTTATAAACGTCTTTACGGTGTCCGACTTTCACGACAAGGATGACGAGACGATCCTGATGAATTTCATAAACAATCCGATAATCACCAACACGAATCTTGTGAAATGTATTGTTGCCTTTCATTTTGGTAGTCCCCGGATCAGGCAAATTTTCAGCAAGGTCATCAACCTTCTTTTTAATTCGCCTCAGATCTCTTTTGGGAAGCCCCTTCATGCTCTTCAAAACGGCTGGTCTGAATTCAATAGAATACCTCACGGATTAGAGCCCCAACTCTTTCCAGAAGTTTTCAGCCGAAATGTTCCCCCCCGGCTCTTCAAGAGCCTTCCTTGCATCTTCAATATCAATATGATCTTCAATAAGCTGAAGCAATTCAAGCTCTTCCATGGAAATGAGAGCGGCAATTTCCTCGCCCCGACGGGTCAAAATAACCGGCTCTTTTCCATATGCGACCTTGTTTACGATTTCAGAAAGTTTTTTTCTGGCCTCGGCCGTAGAGATTGTATTAATCATGGCAGGATCTCCTTTACGTACATTTTGTACAAATAGTACATACACCATGCTATTTTGTCAATGAATTATAACAAAGCACTGCAATTGAAACCTGAAGGGGGAATCTCCGTTTTCCCCTTGACATTACTTATCATGGATGTCCCCGGAATTCCCGGAATTAAGCAGGAGAAAGGAGGAGAGGCAATGTCTGAAAATACAAAGATTCGATGGGGTTGGCTGAAGGGAATGTATATTTACACTATTGTTTCATCAGGACTTCTTGGTGTGGGGATAATTGTTATGCCTGAGATGATAAAAACGAAGTTTCCATGGCCGGTTGAAGAACCAACAGCTTTTGGAATTATTGGTAGTATCTACGTGACATTCGGATTATTGTCTATATTGGGCCTGCGGTCTCCCCTCAAATTTGTGCCTGTTCTTTTGATGCAACTTTGCTACAAGGTAGTATGGTTCATCGGTGTTCTTATACCCCTTCTGGTTACAGCACATTTCCCAAGTTATGCGATATCTATGGTGATAATCTTTGTAACTTTTATAATCGGAGATTTAATCGCGATACCTTTTCCATATGTCTTTGCTAAAGAATCAAAGCAGTAAATTGGATTTTGGGGAGGAGTCCCGAAATTCTGTCCCCGGAATTGCCCGAGGAGGCCCGAGTTCTACGGCGAGCTTGTCATCAAGAAGCCGGGGGAGTAGCCCTGCGATACAAACGACATCCCTGAATTTCCTGAAACTCCTTGACAATTTTCATAAAAGTCGTATCATCCAACCGCTACGTTCATTCAGACAGATTTCATAACCGGGTTTGCTTCTTTTAACAGTAGAAAGAGGAGACTATGGACGGATAATACCAGAGCCCCGTTTCTCAAACAGAGACGGGGCTTTGTTGTTTGTGGGTGACATAGTGTAGATAAAAATAGTCGCTGTCACTATTTTTTTATCACATTGAGGTAAGGCTGTGCAGTCAAAGTATTTGTTGATTTCAATAATTACTTGAAAGGAGACATACTATGTCTACGACTGGTGAAAAACCTGGTAAAGGAACATATGTTTGCACAAATTGCGGCCAAACCGTTGTTCTCGACGATGATTCGGACACATTGCCACCTTGCCCCAACTGCAACGGAACGAACTACACCCCTTAAATAATTTATTACAGCCTTACCTCATTCTTGCTTAATTCAATATGAACATATGAATTAAGCGGGCTCGGAAATATGTTGCTAGAAAAATTGTAGGCGGATAATGCATTGATTATATATAAGAGAGAAGAGGAGAGAAAAGAGGACGGGTTTATTTTTTAGAAGGATGTGGGCAACCACGTTGGACTTAATTATTCGTGGGTCAGAAAAATCGTATCTAGGATCAGGGTGGCAAAAAGCAAGACCTGACCCCTGCGGTCCCCGGTGCTATAGTAATATGCATTGATCAACCGCAAGAAAGAGAAACCGGATGACATTGCTGAAAAAGATACTTGGCCTACTCACCAGTAACACGGAAAGTAATTCCGTCAATAATCATCAGGCTCAATTCAAACCAAGCACTACCGGCACTGGCGCAAATCCGTTACATAACGAGGAAGTCTCATGCACGCCAACTGGTACGTTCGATGTTATTGTTGTTGGAGTGTATTTTCATCAGGAGGCATTGGAAAAGATTTGCCGCAATAAACGTGAGGAAGACATTGAGATGATTATGCGTGCCGAAATAGTTCCTGAAGAAGGTAATTGTTATGATTCTAATGCAGTAAGGATTGAAATTGAAGGTGAAACAGTTGGACATCTTAGCAGACAAAACGCACTCAAATGGCGCGGCAAGATGATAAGCGAAGGTATTTCTGGTGCTGTAACTTGTCCAGCAAAAATCAGATGGGACAGAAATACCCTTGCAGCAGGAAGTTACGGAGTGTGGCTCGATCTTGATTTAACCCTTTCGGATAGTGTTCCCGTTATCAATACAAATGAAAATCAGCAAGATCCCGATTTCCAAAGATTTCTTCAAGCAGACGGTCTAATTTTCTTTGTAGATAATTTCTCTATCCAAGACACCACACGCACAGGCATGTCTGTCAAACTGTGGATACCCAAAGTCAAGGATCCAGATACAGTTTATATCTACGACCGGAGTGCACCTTATGGCCCCTTCGGTATTGTCCCTTCGAAGTATTCCGACATCGTTGCCTCTCACTTACTATCCGCCATGAATTACGATGCGAGAATAGTGAAACTCACTTATAATACATGCAAAATAAAGTGTAAATTGTTTTCGAGAGAAGAGGATGAACGTAGGAAAGAAGAACATAAAGCATCTCTCAAAGAAGAATTGACCAAGTCTTACAAACCGAAAAAACCCATAATGCTTACAATAGCGGTAGAGAAGAAAAAAGGGATAAGAGTAGGTGACAAACTCACAATTGAATTTGAGGATTCGCATTCATATGGTGGCCCTTACTCGTATCCCTATCAAGTCAAATTTCTCAATCAAGCTGGCCATACAATAGGAATTTTGGACAATAATAAAAGTATTATCCAGAGACTTCTTAAAGCCCATTTCAATTCATTTGTTTTTGATGTTGAAGTCGTAGATATAGCAAAAGATATTGCTTGGAAGGGCTACCCCACAAAGTTAGTTATCACGCCCTACAAAAGTCACGATGGAAAAAGCAGAGGCGTTGTCTGTTGAAAACAGACAAACTGAAAGAAATGGCCTGCCCAACGAGGTGGTGCAGCGGATCGCCGAAACAGCCGGCTCCCGCTGACCTCTGTGTTGGCCGCGAGACCATGAAAAAGAGAATAACAATAATTTCAGAAAGGGTCGGAAAATGATTGGAATGACGCTCGAAGAACTTTTAAAATGCATACATGATGAACCATTATGCCCCGGTTCTATGGACGACGATATGAAGGACAAAATAAGGGCATGGGTCAAGGGTGATGAGTGGGGCAAAATCGAGAAACTGCCAAGGATAGCTGTAATGGCTTCAAAATTTGGCATCACTTACAGGGTCATGAATCAACTCAACGGTAAGCATATGCAGTTTGATATAACCGATCCCGAAACCAACAATGTTATCGTCAGGAACGTAAACATAAAACATAACTATCTGAATTTGTATTTGTATTATGGAATTGATGATTGCCAGATGATCTCCGAACTCAAGGTTGGAGAGTCGAAGGTCTACGATTTTTGTTTGCACAACCAGAACAACAA
>CAZNBR010000160.1:0-5534 GCA_964571315.1 uncultured Syntrophaceae bacterium | reverse complement strand
AGTACTCCCTTTCACGCCTTGAGCCCTACGGCTTTTTCATCATCATCGGTCTGCTTTTCTTCGGCGTCCTGAACCCCCTTATCAATTTTTTCAAGTGGATCATCCTGTCGTTTATCGGCATTCTGCTCTTCTGATACCGTGGCCCGCGATTGCAGCCTTGCGGGAGGCGGCTCTTTACTGTACAATTACTCAGTCGTTTAACCAGGTATTACAATCGTGTCCCGGGTTTCAGGGGCGCTGTTTTCCGCAGATGATAAAAGGAGGCAGATCATGGAGAAAAAAGCGTTGATCGATATGTTGAACAGAGACCTTACCGATGAGCATGCCGCGGTGGTGCGCTATCTGATCCACAGCTATCAGGAGGGGGAGGATACGGTCATGGGCGCCAGCCTGCTTTCGCGCTGCCGCGAGGAGATGTGGCACATGCACTGGCTGGGGATGATTATCGGCGAGCTGGGAGGAGAACCGGACTTTTCGATCGGGCCCTATCCCTTAGACCCTGCCAGCAGGGAAACCATGCTGAAATCCTATATACAGTATGAGGGGAAACTGATACCGCACTACAACGCCGAGGCGGAGAAGGTCGATGATCCCCATATCAGGCGAGTTCTGAAGCGCGAGGCGTGGGAATCGGCCGTGCACGCTCTGCGGTTTCAGCGACTGATCGAGAAGCTCTCTCCCGAAGATGCGGGCGGTCTCCCCGAGGGGGGGAACGAACTGCCGTTGTCCTTTGCGGAGAAGTTGCAGGGGGAGCTCCTGAATAAATATACCGAGATGCTGCAGCATATCCGAAGCTCGTGGGTCTTCCAGAACGAGAATAAGGCGGGATGGCGGATTATGGACCAGGCGATGGAGAAGATGAAGCACCTCGCCATCTTTGCCGAGGCCCTCGCCGAAGACGGGGCGGATCTGCCCTTCAAGGCGGGCCCGATCGACATGAGCCGTGCGGTCGGCGATGCCTTCCAGAAGGCCGTCGATGACCTTCAGGCGGGGGGTGAGCAGTACCGAGCGCTGCAGAAGGATGGCGAACTTCGGAAGCACTCCGGGGTTGTCCTGAAGGTGGACCTGGCGGTTCAGCAGATCGATTACCAGAAGGAAGAGATCAAGGGCTGGCTGAAGAAGTAGCGGTCGCTTCGTCGTTTACACCCCGAGGGTGTCTTCAGCTCAGGCCACCTTACGGAATTTAGGGAAGACGAAGAAGAAGACTATCGCAAAGAGGCACAGCAAAAGGCCGGCAATTCCCAGAGAATCGGCGGTTCCGATGCCTTCAGCAAGGGCTCCAAAGGGGACGGCGCTCAAGGGCATAACCCCGAAGCTCATCATGGCCATGCTCACGATACGGCCGCGCATTTCGCGAGATGAGTAGGACTGCATGAGGGTCATGTTGAGGGACATGAATACGGCACTCAGAAACCCGACGATCAGCAGAGCAGGCAGGGACGTTGTATAGGAGGTACACCGGGAAAATATTACCAGTGCGGTCCCCCATACAAAAGCGTTCATCACAAGAAATGCCCCGCGTTTTCTCAGATGATCGAGGGAGGCAAGCCCCATCGCGCCGATAAGAGAGCCGATACCAATACATGCCATCAGGAGCCCCAGTCCGTCCGCCTGAATGTTCAGAACTTCCCTCCCCCATGCCGGCAGGAGCGCCAGATACGGAAATCCGAAAAGGGCTGGCACAAGACTCATAACGACAAGCCCGAGAAGAGTGGGATCACCGGCCGCATATTGAAATCCTTCTCGAATATCCGCAACTATTCCCTTGCCGGGGCTGTCCTTCGATCGATCCCCGTCCGGTTTGATCAGGGCTGTGCTGAGGGCGGAAAAGGCATGAATAAGGGCAACCAGGTAGAACACCCCCGCTGTGTCCAGATAGACAATAAGCACACCGGCCAGTGCCGGTCCGATGATCCGTGTCATGTTCATGCCCGCGCTGCTGAGGGAAATGGCATTCATGAGTGTTTCCCCGGGCACGATATCCGATATGATCGATTGCCGGCTGGGCATGTTGAAGGCTGCCAGGGTGCCGCTGCACACCCCGATCACCAGGAGATGCCAGAAAAGGATGAGGCCCGTCATGTCCAGTATTGCCAGAAGGAGGGTGAGGATCGCGTTTCCGCTTTGACTCAGCAGTATTATCTGCCTTCGAGGAATGCGATCTGCGAGGACTCCTCCGAGCATGGAGACGAAGGTCAACGGCAGGGCGAAAGACATCATGACCAGTGCGAGCGCAAAAGGGGAATCATCGGTCAGACGAAGGACGAGCCATCCGCGGGTGACCTGCTGCATACCCACTGCCATAAAGGAAAAAAAGGTTCCGAGCCACAGCCAGCGGTAGTCTCTATACTGGAATGACTGAAAGGCCGAAGAAAACCTGCGGTGGGGCAAAGGCCGGGATTTTTCTTCTTCATATTCCGGTTGATATCTTTTTTGCTGGTCTATCCGGGGATCCATAATGTTTACTGATGCCGCAAGAGATGCCGAGGTCTTCACCGGAGGGACGGCCTCATTTGAGGATTTTATCATACCGTATCTTGCCGGCACGGAGAATATATCCGTTACCCCGCACGGGGAGTCGGGGCCATCCCTTTATATAGAACACGGTTTTTTGATGTCGCTCGCTCTGCCCGGGGAGCTCAGGATTTTTTCTCCCTCAGGAAAATTTTCGCCTGGATGAAGATTCCCAAAAGGGCCAGGACGATGACGATGGCCGTCTCCAGCCTCGGCTCCAGGGTGAAGGCATCGGTGATAATCGAGCCCCCGGCCACCGATGAGAGAATGATCAGGGTCCAGTCGAAGAGGAGGAAGAGGAGCAGCGCCCCGACGATCTCGCCCCCGATGTAGGCGATCCAGAATATCTCCTGGGAGACCAGCCCGAAAGAGGTCACAATCGTATAGGCTATGTAGGCGCCCGCGAGGAAACCGCCCACGAATATGGCAAAGCCCTGCAGAAAAACGGCGATGACCACGCCGATGGCCCCCACGATGATAGCCACAGACAGGGACGTGATGAACGATTCTATGCCCAGGACATGGTCGGCCAGGGTGAAGCCGGTGATGAAACCTATGGCGCCCACGAAAAACCAGAAGAATTTTCGGCCGCCTACCAGCATAAGAATGCCTGTCACAACGTATACCCACGGTGTCGGTGTCATAAAGCCTCCCCCTTTCATGCTGACAGTCTGTTCAGAAACGGATGCCCTCGCAGCAGGCGGGCAGCCTGCATCCGAAGTGTGCTATACAATAAAAATCCCGGGCGCACAATAGCCGATATTACTGGCTCTTTTTCCCTTCGCGTTCCTTGAGGGCCGCGTACACCTTCTTGTGGGCGGGGATGGGAATCCCCAGCCTCCCGGCCTCTTCGACGATGAACCCGGCGAAGACCTCGATCTCTGTTTTATTCCCCTGTTCGAAATCCCGCTGGTACGAGGTCTTGGTCTCGTAGGGGAACCCCCTGACCTTCCCGATGGTCGCCTCCTTGATGCCGGCGGGGAACGTGACGCCGTGCGCGGCGGCGAGGGTGATCAGCTCATCGAGGAGGGTCCCCATCAGCGCCATCCCCTCACTGTCTTCCAGAATTCCCCCCAGGGAGGTGTTCATGAAGGTCGTTGCGTTTCCGACGGGGGAGACGAAGAGGTACTTCTCCCACGCGATGTTCTTGATGTCGCTCCGGTACTCGGCGTCGATCTCCGCCGCCCGGAACAGGTCCTCCACCCGCTTCCCGTCGGGGTCCTCTTCCCCCTCGGCGCCGAAGGACATCTTGCATGAACCTCCCACTTGCTGGCAGGCCCCCGGCCCTGTCAGCAGGGAGGAGATGTAGACGCACCCGTTCCATATCCTTCCCTTCGTCAGGACGGCCTGCAACTTCTCGACGTTATCCACGCCGTTGAGGAGGGAGATGACGATGGTGTTATCCTCGATGGCGGGGGTGAGCAGTTTCGCGCTTTCCGTCAGGCCGTAACCCTTGACGCACATCAGGACGATGTCGAATGTGCCGCACCCCGAAGGATCGTCGGTCGCCAGCGCGGGACGGGCCGTGAACTCTCCCTGGGCGGCGCTCTTTACCTGCAGGCCGTTCGCCTGTATCGCCTTCAGGTGCGCCCCTCGCGCTATGAAGACGATCTCGACGTCTTTATCCCCGGCATACCGTCGTGCCAGCAGGCCGCCGTAGTAGCCCCCCACGCCTCCTATTCCCATGATCGCTATCTTCATTCCCCGTCTCCTTTTATAAGTCGTTCTGGGAACGTGTCTCGTTCCGGTCCCCTGTCTTTTCCATATCACGTGACATTCATGGCGCGGAATGTCAAGGGAAAGATGCCTTCCGTCGGGGACGCTATCTGTGGAATATCCACAGTATCAGCGAGATAACGAGACTGATAACAACCATGGTTGTTATCGGGAAGTACACCTTCAGGTTCGGTCTGCTGATCAGGATATCGCCGGGGAGTCGCCCCAGGGGGAGGTTCCCCAGCCACGGCCAGAGGATGCCCGCGATGAGGAGGGCGAGACCGGTGATGATGAGAAACTTCTGCATAATCCGTTTCCTGTAAAACAACTCTCCTGGTTTTTCTTTCGCCTTATATCATCACGGGGGGATGCTTGTCAAAAGACCATCGGTTCGAAGGGCCTGACCGTCCGTATCTCGCAGCCGGGGGCGCCTTCGGAGATCCTCCTGAAAAACCCCTTTATGTCCTGAAAGGGGAGGGATCGTGTCGTGCCGTCTTCCCGCAAGGGGGAGGAAAAATCATCATAGTGAAAGGGAACGATGACCCTCGGCTGCACGATCTGGGGGAAACGGGTGCAGTATTCCGGGAGCTTCTTCCATCCCGGAACGGCCATGAAGAGGACATCGCAGCGGCGCCCTTCGATCTCCCGCTCCACGAAGTTCGCGCTCCCGGCATGCATGAATACAACGCCCCCCATTTCCAGCTTCGGCGTATAGACGTCACCGAGCCTGTAGTCGGAGGCCCGCATCGGCAGACGGCATGCGGGGCTGATCTCCCCCGGATAGGGCGCCTTCCCGAACAGGACCAGTCCGTGGCGCGACCGGATCATCGTGACCGCCGCACCCCCCGGAAGTTCGATCCGCTCACCCCCATTGCATACGGTGACGATCCCCGGTCTCCCATGCAGTGTCATCAGCGTCTCGAGACTGCGGCTCCCGATCAGCCTGCATTCGAGTCGCCGCTCGAACTGCGGGATGTCCAGGGCGTGATCGATGTGTGTATGCCCTGCTATGATCGCCTCCACCGCCCCCGGCAGTTTCGCGAGGTACCCGTCTATCGCGTCCGTGTTCGGCTCCGGACGGCCGAAGAGTGTTTCGAATTTTCCCGGTCTCGAATGGTAGGGGTCTATCAGTACGGTCCTTCCCCCTTCCGTAACCTCAAGCCCGGCGGCGCCGGTCCAGCGAACGGTTACCATGGGTATTCCTCCATCATGTTCCGGTCCCTTCGGCTCACGCGGACATCAAAAAGAAGGGGGCGTGGTTCGAGGTGAAGACGGGCGGATCCCTGAGCACGATCGCCCGGACC
>CAZNBR010000159.1:0-5571 GCA_964571315.1 uncultured Syntrophaceae bacterium | reverse complement strand
CTGGAGAACCTGATACATGACGGGAGGATCCATCCGGGGAGGATAGAAGAGATCGTCAAGAAGGCACAGGCCGAGGTTGATAAGGTAATTCGCGAAACCGGCGAACGGGTGTCATTCGACGCGGGGGCACATGATGTCCATTCCGAACTGCTGACCCTTCTCGGACGGTTGAGATTCCGGACAAGTTTTTCCCAGAACGTCCTGGAGCATTCCATGGAGGTCTCGCACCTTGCGGGGATGATGGCCGCCGAGCTTAAGGTGAACGTAAAAGATGCCAAAAGGGCCGGGCTGTTGCACGATATAGGGAAGGCCGTCGATCATGAGGTCGAGGGGCCGCATGCCGCCATCGGAGCGGAGTATGCCAGGAAATTCGGGGAATCCGAGAGGATTGTTCAGGCTATCGCGCAGCATCATGATGACGGACGGGACAATACCGTCCTGGGCGTTCTGATACAGGCGGCGGACACCCTTTCCGCCGCGAGACCTGGTGCCCGCAGGGAGATGCTGGCGACCTATGTAAAACGATTGACCGAACTGGAGAGAATAGCAACCTCTTTCAGTGGTGTCGATAAGTGTTATGCTATCCAGGCCGGGAGAGAGATACGCATCCTCGTGGAGAATGAAAAGGTGTCCGACAGTGATGCCGTCATGCTCTGCAGGGATATTGTAAAAAAGGTAGAAGCGGAGCTTACCTACCCGGGGCAGATAAAGGTCACGGTCATACGGGAGATGCGTGTGTCCGAATTTGCAAAATAGGATGGGAAGATCTGAAACGTGAAGGTACTCTTTATCGGAGACATCGTGGGGAAACCGGGGCGGAGAGCGGTAGAAGTCCTCCTCCCCGGCATAGTGGGGAACTATGGAGTAGACATCGTCATCGCGAATTGTGAGAATGCGGCCGGCGGGTTCGGCGTAACCAGGAAGGTCGTCGATGAACTGTACAGCAATGAGATAGACATCCTGACCTCCGGGAACCATATATGGGACAAGAGAGAGATATCGGAGTTCATTGGCGACTACGAGACCCTCCTGCGACCGGCCAATTATCCCGCAGGGACTCCGGGCAGGGGGAGTGTGATAGTGCATAACGGCTCGGGGATATCCCTGGGCGTGCTGAACCTTGAAGGGAGGGTTTTTATGAAGCCCCTTGACTGTCCCTTCCGTGTCGCCGAGAAAGAGATAGATGAGCTGAAGCATAAGACGGATATCATCATTGTTGACATACACGCCGAAGCGACCTCCGAAAAGGAAGCGCTGGGCTGGTTTCTGGATGGACGGGTCAGCGCCGTCGTGGGTACGCATACCCATGTGCAGACGGCGGACGAAAGGGTGCTCCCCAGCGGGACCGCGTATATAACCGATGCCGGGATGACGGGTTCCTTTGATTCCGTCCTGGGGATAAAGAAAGAGGTGGCACTTGAAAGATTTCTGACCCTCCTGCCCAACCGGTACGACGTCGCGAAGGGAGATGTCCGGCTTCAAGGAGTGTTGATAGATATTGATGACACAACAGGCAGGGGCCTTTCGATTGAGAGGCTGAACATTGCAATGGAAAGTTGATGAATATGAGCGGGAAAAGCGCATATGACGTACTGCATGAGAGGGGATTCATAGAGCAGGTAACGGATGAGGAGCCCATACAGCGACTTCTGGAGAAAGAACCTGTTACCTGTTACATCGGTTTTGATCCCACGGCGGCGAGCCTCCACATCGGGAGCCTCGTTCCGATAATGTCGCTTGTCCATATGCAGCGCTGCGGACACCGGATCATCGCCCTTGTCGGCGGCGGCACCGCCCTTATCGGCGACCCCAGCGGCAAGACCGAGATGCGTCGCATACTGACACGGGATGAAATCGATACCAATGCGGAGGCTATCAAAAAACAGCTATCCCAATACCTGGATTTTGGGGAGGGGAAAGCGCTTCTTTTGAACAACGCGGACTGGCTGGCGGAGCTCAACTATGTGGAGTTTCTGAGGGACATAGGGCGTTGTTTCAGCGTCAACCGGATGCTCGCCGCGGAGAGCTACCGGATGCGTCTGGAAAAGGGGCTCAACTTTATCGAATTCAACTATATGCTCCTGCAATCCTATGATTTTTATTATCTGTGTAAGCATTATGGCTGTATCCTCCAGATGGGGGGCAATGACCAGTGGGGCAATATTGTGGCGGGGATAGATCTGACGAGGAGACTCGAGGAAAAGAAGATCTACGGGATGACCTTTCCCCTTCTTGCTACGTCCCAGGGGCACAAGATGGGGAAAACGGAGAAGGGAACGGTATGGCTGGACGCGGGCCTCACCACCCCCTATGACTATTTTCAGTACTGGATAAACACGGAAGACGCGGATGTGAAGAGATTCCTTGCCCTGTTTACCCTTCTGCCCGTGGAAGAGATCAGGGAGTCGGAAAACCTGGTGGATTCCGAGCTGAATATGGCAAAGGCCGTTCTGGCTTTTGAGGCGACAAAGATCACCCATGGACAGGATGCGGCGATTGCCGCCTGGGGGGCGGCAGTGAATAACTTCGGGCTGAAACCCGTGAGCCCCGGCCTGTTTCCGTCAAGCTCCATCCCCAGGACCGGTGCCGATGCCGATCCGTCGGCAATACCCACGGTGGAAAAGACCAGGGGTGAATTGCAGGGGGGGATTCCCGCCTTCGAACTCTTTCATGATGTCGGTTTGTGTAAATCCAGGGGCGAGGCACGGCGGCTGATCGTACAGGGTGGGGCATACGTTAATGGCCGGCAGGTGGGGGTCTTTGACGAAAAGATCGGGGCAGGCGACATCGAAAACGGTGAGATCCACCTGAGAAAAGGGAAAAAGCAGCATATGGTGATCAGGGTATCGTAGGGCATATCAGAACGCCGATGCGCTGCGACGGACCCTCAGCTGGACCGTCATGTCTTACGTTTTTCCTTGTCTGCCGTATCGGTGCCGATTCCCTCCGCCAGAGACTTGTTGATAAGCGCCTTGTTGTATGCCGAAAAGATGTCCCTTCGTGAGAGGATCCCGACTATCTTTCGCGGGTTGTGCTCGTCGACCACCGGAAGCTGTTCTATATTCTTCAGCCCTATCTTTTTCAGCGCCTCATCCAGGCTTTCATCCCGTGTTATGGTTATGACGTCAGGGATGGCGATATCCTTCACCACAACGAGGTCTCCCAGACCTTCTTCGAAGACCACCTCTTTGAAATCCTGAAAGGTGACAATTCCGCTGAGCAGTCCACCGACGTCGACCACGGGAAAACTGGAATACTTGCTTGAAAAGGTATGCTCCAGCAGCTTGTTGAGATGCATATTCTCAGGCACCGTCACTACGTCCCTCGTCATGGCATTTCCGACGAGAAGGGATTTCATGATATTGACCTCTCTCCCCGCTTTTATGTCTATCCCTCTGCGTATGAGTTTTAAGGTAAAGATGGATTCCCTGTTGATCTGGGAGGCGATCAGGTAGGCGGTAATACAGGAAAGCATAAGAGGGACGATAATCTTATAGTCTCCGGTTATCTCGAATATGATAAGTATGGCATGAAGCGGACCGTGTGTGGCTGCCGCCAGAACGGCCCCCATTCCCACGAGACAGTAAGCCCCCGACGCTGCGGTTATGGCGGGAAAGAGAAGGTGCATGAAATATCCGAACGACCCCCCGACCATGGCCCCGATAAAGAGAGAGGGAGCGAAGACCCCGCCGGAGCCCCCTGATCCTATGGTGAGGGATGTGGCCGCTATCTTGACGAATATGAGAGCAATCAGCAGATACCAGGCGAGATTTTCCCGGAGCGCGAGGCCGATGGTGTCATACCCCACCCCGTATACATGGGGCAGAAATATGCCGATACAGCCCACCATCAGGCCACCCGCCGCCGCCTTTGCATAATCGGGGATCGGTATGAGCTTGAAGAGGTCTTCCGTCTTGTACAGGGTGGTGATGAATAAGACCCCTACCAGACCCGCTATGATCCCCAGGAACATATAGAAGGGGAGTTCAATTGGGCTGACCGGGGTATACGAGGGGATCAGAAAGGCGGGGTAGTCGCCCAGATATATCCTTGATATAACGGTACCCATAACGGAAGAGACGATGATCGGGCTGAAGGTGGCGATCCCGTAATTACCGATAATGATTTCCATGGCGAACATAACGCCGGCGATGGGCGCGTTAAAGGTCGCTGCAATCCCCGCCGCCGCTCCGCAGCCCACCAGCGTTCTCATCCGATCCGCCGAAACTCTTGTGATCTGGCCGAAGAGCGACCCGATTGCCGAACCTATCTGCACGATAGGTCCTTCTCTCCCCGCTGATCCTCCCGAGCCGATGCATATCGCCGAGGTGAGAATCTTGATCAGAAATACCCTCTTTCTGATCAGGCCACCTCTCATGGCCACAGCTTCTATGGTCTCGGAAACACCCGGCCCCTGTGCTTCCCTGGCAAAGAAATACACAATGGGACCGACAAGGAGGCCACCGATCATTGGCGGGAGCAATTTTGCGTACCAGGGGAGGGCCATGACGTGATCGAGAAAGGTGGTACCTCCCGTACCGAAAAAGAGGGACTGAAAAAAACGGATAACCAGTCTGAAGAAAACCGCTCCGTATCCACCGAGTGTTCCCACAATCATTGCCATGATCATCATGACAACGTGTTCATTCAATCTGAATGGAAGATTCAGGCTGTTGAGAAGATGCTTTTTCATCAGAATATTCTTGATATTGACTGTTTATTTTTGACCGCTTGTCTTTTCCTATCGCTGAAAACTCTTTTTTGCAAGCGAAACTTTATAGTTACGTCATTTTGATCCGTGGTTGTTGTATAATCTTGTTTTGCGCTCTTCCCTGATGTTGTGTTATGAATGGGCCGTTATCAACGGTTTTCTTCCCAAAAGCAATGATTATGAAGATTACATCAGCAGAATTCATAAAGAGTGCCACCGACCCCTTCCACTATCCGGATGATCTGTTGCCGGAGGTGGCGTTTGTCGGCAGGTCGAATGTGGGCAAGTCCTCCCTCATCAATACCCTTGTCAACAGAAGGAATCTTGCCAGGACGAGCAATACCCCCGGACGCACCCAGCTCGTCAATTTCTTCGTGATCAATGAGGCCCTTTCGTTTGTCGATCTCCCCGGGTACGGATACGCCAAGGTCCCCCTCTCTGTAAAGAGAGGGTGGAGCTCAATGGTGGAAGGGTACCTTGAGGGGCGGCAAAGCCTGCGACTGGTGGTTCTGATACTTGATATACGCAGGGAGCCGTCGGAAAACGACGATATGCTTGTTCAGTGGCTCCGCGATAATCATATTGGAATAGCCTTTGTGCTCACGAAGGCGGACAAATTTTCCAGAAGCCAGGGCACTGTGGCCCGGCGGAAGATAGGAGAACACCTGGGCGTCCGGTATGACGAGCTTCTTCCCTTTTCCGCAAAGACGCGCTCCGGCAGGGACGATATCTGGCGGGTGATAGAGACGGCCTGTCTCCCCCAACCCTGACCGCTCATTTTCTTACTGCCCGGTATTAAAACCCTTTTAACACTACAACGCCGGTTAGTTGACATTTGATTAGTCATGGTGTATACTCCT